>JADHNU010000014.1 GCA_016779325.1 Pseudomonadales bacterium | reverse complement strand
GCTGCTCTTGCTCACGCTCCTCGCCTTTCTGGGCGCCAGCTATGGCCCCCTCTCGCCCTACCCCGCGGCGGCGCTGGCCTGGGCTGCGGGGCTCCTAGTGCTGCCCCGAGTTGATCGAGGCACGCGGCGAGTTGCCGGGGTGCTTCTGCTCCTTGGGGTGGGCTGCGCAGCGCTGGCCTGGCGCCAGGGCTTTGGGTTTCCTGGAACGACCGGGATGGGGCGGGCCTTCACCATCAACTTGCCGATTCTCGCGCTGTTTTTGGGCGTCGCCTTCCTCGGCCTTTTGCCCGCGGAAGCCAGCCGATCCACGGCCCGGGGCACGGGGCTGCTAGGCCTTTTGCTGTCCGTGCACCTTGTGGGTGCGGTAATCAACTTGGCGGCTGCGGCGCTGGTGGGTGACAGCTTTGCTCGGGATCGGCGGAAGGCGCCTCGGCTCACCCGGGCCGAGGCGCTCGCCATTACCCGGCCCTACTGCGCAGCGGCCTTTTGGTCGCCCTTCTTCGTCGCCACCGCGGTGGCGCAAACCTATGCGCCGGCGGCGAAGGCCTCCGTCACCTTGCCCCTTGGTTTTCTGGCCGCCCTTGGCGCCCTTGTGATCACCTATATCACGCTGCGGCGGGAAGGGGCTGGGGCCCATCTTGGTTCGTTCCAGCTGGGCCGTCGTGCCCTTGGCCTCACCGCGGTGCTCTTGCTCGCGGTACTCGGTGGCAAGGCCCTTTATCCCGACGTTTCCGTGGTGATTATGGTGGCCACCCTGGCGCCGCCCCTGGCCTTCCTCGCCCTGCCCCGAACCCAGTGGACCGAAGCGGGGCGAGCGCTCCTAGCGGAGAGGCTCCCCGCGACGGGGGCGCAGCATGTGCTCTTTCTGGCCGCCGGGGTGTTTGCCTTTGGGGCCTCGACCTTGCTGGATGGGTGGCTGGCGGGGCAGGGAGGGGAGGCGTTTGTCCTTGGCCTTTGGGCCTATCCGTTGACCACGGCTGCGATTGTTGGCAGCGCTTACCTGGGCGTGCACCCGGTGATTTCCATTGCCGCCGCGGCCAGCATCCTGACCCCTCTTGGGGGCGATCCTTCTCAGATGGCCTTTGCCTTTGTAGCGGGGTGGGGCATTGGCACGGCGGTGGCGCCCCTGTCGGGCATGAATTTGTTCATGACCGGGCGCTACGGCGTGCGGCCCCGGGAGATTCTTCGCTGGAGCCCCGGCTATGCCGGGGCCATGCTGCTCTGGGTAAGCCTGCTTATGCTGGGGGGGCAGGGGCTCCGGTCAGCGCTGAACTAGCCGTTTTCCCGTTCGCTGACCTTCACCAGCAGTTTGCCTTCGTTCGCCCCGTTGAACAGCATGAGGAAGGCCTTGGGCGCGTTCTCGAGGCCCTCAATTACTGTTTCTCGATAGGCCAACTTGCCGGCCCGTAGGAGGGCGCCTAGGGCCTTCGTGGCCTCTCCAAACTCTTCGAACCATTCATGGACGAGGAAGAAGCGCGTTTCCAGATCGGGGTTTACGGTGCGCTTTAGCCAGGCGTCGGGGGCTTCGAGGACCGCATCGCTTGGGCTGTTATAGGCGGAAATAAAGCCGCACACGGGCACCCGGGAGGTGGGCTTGAGCAGCGGCGCCACGGCTTCCAGCACGGCGCCGCCGACGTTTTCGAAATACACATCGACGCCGTCCGGGCAGGCCGCCGCGAGATGCTCGGGAAAGGCAGGGTCGCGGTAGTCAACGCAGGCGTCAAAGCCCGCCTCGTTGACGCACCAGCCGCATTTCTCCGGTCCTCCCGCCACCCCCACAACCCGGCAGCCATGCGCTTTCGCGAGTTGACCCACCACTGCGCCGACGGCGCCGGAGGCCGCCGAGACCACCACCGTTTCCCCTGGCTGCGGCTTGCCCACGCGAAAGAGGCCGAAGTAAGCCGTGTGCCCGGGCATGCCCGTGGCGCCGACGGCGGTGCTGATGGGCGCGTTGTCGGGATCGACCGTAGGGAGCGGTGCGGCGTCGGGCTTGGCTACGGCATAGGCCTGCCACCCCGAGTGATGGGTAACTAAGGTCCCCACGGGATAGGCAGGGTGCTCCGAGGCCACCACCTCCGCCACCACGCCCCCGGTAATGACTTCGCCGATTTCCAGAGGCGCCGCGTAGGATTTGCGATCGCTCATGCGCCCTCGCATGTAGGGGTCGAGGGATAAATAGAGGGTTTTCAGGAGCACCTCCCCGGGGCCTGGCGCCGGGGCAGGGACCGTGTCGACGGCGAAATCTGTCGCCACGGGCATGCCCTCCGGGCGTTTCGCGAGGGTAATACGGGTGTTCTGCCGGTGCGGTGTGGTCATGATGAAGCCTCTTCAGGGACGTCGGGGTAGGTGGGTAGGGCCGCCAGGCGCTCGCGAAGCCTTTCCCGCTCCGCGTCCGCGCGCCAGCTATCAAGAAACCCCTCAAAGGCAGCCAGTAGCGCCATGGGGTTTTCGAACATCATGTGATGGTGCTGATCGGGCAGGGTAATGATCGGCAAAAGGCCGCCGGTCGCCGCGCTTAAGAAGGGGCCGCTGCGGGCACCGTCATCGGCGGAATGTTCACCCAAGATCACGGCGCTCGGGCAGGGCAGGTGCGCAAAGCGGTCGACCTGGTCAATGCCCATTTCCAGATGGTCGAACAGCGCCGGATCGAATTTCCAAGTCCAGCCACCGGGGACGGCTTTCAGACCCGCTTCCGCTAGAAAGCGGTGGAGCGCGTCTTCGAGGGGTGGCTGGGCAGGGACGAGGCGAAAACGACCGATCGCCGTTTCCTTATCCTCATAGACGCGCAAGGTGCGGGGCGCGGTGCGGCCTTCTCGCTGGGCCCGAAGGCCCCACTCCACGTAGCTGCTTCGAGGGCGCACGGTGAAATCGTTGAAGATCACGCCGCGCAGATGCTCTCCGAAATAGTGCGCCGTTTGCAGGGCGACGAAGCCGCCAAAGCTGTGCCCGATCACAAAGGGCTTGGGCGGTAGCGCGGCCTCGCATACGGCGAACACTTCCCGGGCAAAGCCTTCTCCGCTGTAGGTTGGCCGGTGGTCCGAGTCCCCGTGGCCCGCTAGGTCGAGGGCCGCGACCGTGTACTTGCGCGCAAGGTAGGGGGCAAGAAAGCGCCACCAGTGGCGGTGGGCATTGCTGCCGTGAATCAGCACGACGCCGGGGGCGCCTTCGGGGCCGGCCCAGCGTTCATAGGTGATCAAAGCGCCGTCGACTTCAACGGCGCCGGCCTCGCCCGGATGGGCCAGGCCGAAGGTGAACCAGGGTGGGGCAGTCATGACGCTCCTTAAGGGGGTTACCAGGTGTCGACGCAGGGCCGCTTCGGCGGGATTGTGCGCCAGTGGGGAAGGGGGTTGGCCTCCAGGCCAGCGCTGATCCAGCGCCGGCTCTCGGCCGGGTCGATCACATCGTCAATCTCGAAATGGGAGGCCATGTTCGTGCCCTTGCCCCGCTGGTACATGCGGTCAACCATCTGTTGATAGGTCTTCTCCCGCTCCTCGAGGTCCTCGATGGCCTCAAGCTCCTTGCGGTAGCCCAGTTTGACGGCGCCTTCGAGGCCCATACCGCCGAATTCGCTCGTGGGCCAGCCCACAATGAAATAGGGCGCTCGGAAGCTGCCGCCGGTCATGGCCTGGGCGCCCAGGCCATAGCCTTTCCGGAGCACCAGCGTCATAAGGGGCACGGTGAGGCTGCCGGCCACCACAAACAGCCGGCCGGCGTGGCGCACCATGGCGTTCTCTTCTTCCGCCGGCCCCACCATGAAGCCTGGGGTGTCGCAGAGGGAGACGATGGGCAGGTTGAAAGCATCACATAGCTGCATGAACCGTGCGGATTTGTCGCAGCCCACGGCGTCGATGGCCCCAGAGAGGTGGGTCGGGTCGTTGGCGATCAGGCCCACGGGTTTGCCTTCGATGCGTGCTAGGCAGGTGATCATGCCTACCCCGAATTCTCGGCGCAGCTCAAGCACGGAGCCCTCATCAGCGAGGGTATGGATGACCTTGCGGACGTCGTAGACCCGCAGGCGGTTTTCCGGAATGAGGTGGCGCAGCGTGCGCTGGTCGGCGCAGCGCCAATCGGCCACGGGGCCCTGGAAATAGCTGAGGTACTGCTTCGCCAGAGCGACGGCTTCCGCTTCGTCCTGTGCGACGAGATCCACCACGCCATTCTTCCGCTGTACGGAAAGGGGCCCCACGGCCTCTGGCGGGAAGACGCCGAGGCCACCGCCTTCGATCATGGCAGGCCCGCCCATACCAATGTTGCTATTTTCCGTGGCGATGACCACGTCGCAGGTGCCCAGGAGTGCGGCGTTCCCAGCGAAGCAGCGGCCGGAGGTGATGCCCACGAGCGGCACCTGGCCAGAGAGCTGACCGAAGGTCCAAAAGGCCAGGCAGTCGAGGCCCGCTACCCCTATGCCGTCGGTGTCGCCGGGTCGGCCGCCGCCCCCTTCCGTGAAGAACACCACGGGCAGGCGGGACCGTTCCGCGAGATCAATCAGCCGGTCCTTTTTGATGTGATTCATGGTGCCCTGAGTCCCGGCAAGCACCGTATAGTCGTAGCTCATCACCACGGTGCGGCTGCGGTCCGGGTCGAAGAGGTCGCCGTTGACGATGCCATGGCCCGCCACCATGCCATCGGCCGGGGTGCGCTTGATGAGATCGTCGATGGGGCGGCGCCGGCGCTGGGCGGCGATGGTGAGGGCGCCGTACTCCACAAAGGAGCCCGGGGCGACGAGGTCGTCGAGATTCTCCCGCGTGGTGCGTTGGCCGGTTTTGCGGCGGCGCGCCACGGCCTCCGGGCGGTTCTCATCAAAGCCAAAGCCGTGCCGTTCCAGCACTTCGGCCAAATCGGGGCGGATGGCATCCAGATCGAGCTCGACGTCCGCTTCCACCGCCCCGCCGGCCACCTCTGCCGGAGTGAGGGCGGCGAGCACCGCACCGTCGAGGACCGCATCTCCCGCTTCGCAGTGGAGCGAACGCAGAATGCCGGATTGGGGCGCGCGCACCTCATGCTCCATTTTCATGGCGTCCATAATGCACAGGAGCGCGCCTTCGGCGACCGCGGCGCCCGGCGCCACCGCCCAGCTGACCACCGTACCCTGCATGGGCGCGCGAAGGGCGACGTCTCCAGCGTCAAGCTGGACCGCGAGGGCTTCGGTCTCTGCCTCTGCCGGTGCGTCCGTGGCCGCGGGAACGAGCGTCGCCGCCGCGGTCAGAAGGGTTTCCGCGTGGCGCTCAACGAAGGTGGTGTCGACCTGGTTTTCCTGCACCGCCGGGTCTCGAAGCAGGGCGCGAAGGAGCGGGAGCGTGCTCTGGATACCCTGCAAATCGAAGCGCCCGAGGGCCGCTTCAAGCTTGCCGAGGGTTTGGGCGTAGCTGCCCGTGGCGCTATGCACAATGACCTTCGCCAGAAGGGAGTCGTAGCGCGGGGAGGGACGCAGTCCTACCGCGCCCCAGCCGTCGACGCGAATGCCCGGTCCTGAGGGCGGGGTGTAGCGCGTGAGCGTGCCCCCCTGGGGGCGCACGGCGCCCGTGGCATCCAGCGTTTCTAAATTCACTCGCGCCTGGGCGGCAAACCCTCGGTAGGCTGGCGGTGCGGTGAGCCCAAGGGCTTCTAGGGAGGCGCCGCTGCCGATCGCCAGCTGGCAGGCCACGAGATCCAGTCCCGTGATCATTTCCGTGACCGTGTGTTCCACCTGAAGGCGGGGGTTGGCCTCCATAAAGGCAAACCCTTCCGGGGCGGCGGGGTCGACTAAAAATTCAAAGGTGCCAAGGCTGCGATAGTTCAGATGCTTCGCCATGGCCAGGGCGGCTTCAAGCATGCGCGCGCGAAGGGCCGGGTCGAGGGTGGGGCTAGGCGCCACCTCCAACAGCTTCTGCCGTCGGCGCTGCAGGGTGCATTCCCGTTCCCAAAGATGGACCACGCCCCCTTGCCCATCGCCCAGGATCTGCACCTCGATGTGACGCGGCGTGAGCAGCGCCTGCTCCAGGTACAGGGCGCCCTCGCCGAAGGCCTTTTCCGCTTCCTGGGTGCAGCGCTCAAAGGCGTCCCGCAAGTCTTCCCCTTCCGCCACGGGCCGGATGCCTCGGCCACCGCCCCCGGCGATGGCCTTCAGCATAAGCGGGCCTGGATGGGCTGCCTGGAAAGCCAAGGCCACCTCGAGCGAGGTGGCCCCTTCCGTGCCGGGTAGCAACGGCACGGCAAGGGCTTTCGCCAGGGCGCGGGCATCGGTTTTGGCGCCGAGGGTCCTCAGCTGCGCCGGCGTAGGCCCTAGGAAGATCAGCCCCGCAGCTTCGCACCGGGCAGCAAAGGTGGCATTTTCCGAAAGGAAGCCGTAGCCCGGATGGACGGCAGTTGCCCCGCTCGCCGCCGCTGCCGCCAGCACCGCGTCCTGGTCGAGATAGGCGGCAGCGCCGGCCCCGGGCAGGGGCTCGGCTCGGTCGGCGAGGGTAACCCAGGGGCCTTGGCGGTCGTCTTCTGCATACAGCGCCACCCCTTCTGCCCCTTCGCTACGAAGGGTTTCGAGAAGGCGAACGGCGATTTCGCCGCGATTGGCAACCAGGACACGCGGGGTGGCCATAGCTTGGGTCTCCCTGGGCAAGCAATAGGACGAAAGAATTAAAGGGCGGGGGCAGCCTCTCCAACGATGGAAACGCGCTCCCCGTAGCGGCTTTCCGGGTAGTAGTCCCAAAGCGCATGGTGCTGCGTACAGCGGTTATCCCACAGCGTGAGGGTGCCCGGCTGCCAGCGCACGCGACATTGAAAGCGCGGGTTGCGCTCGATATGGCGGAACAGCAGGTCGAGGATGGCTCGGCTCTCCTCTCGCTTTAAGCCCTCAATATGGCTGGTAAAGCCGCTGTTGACGTAGAGCAGGCGCCGCCCCGTGACCGGGTGGCGAGGCGCAATGGGATGACGATTCCGCGGATAATTACTGCCTTCCGGCGGGGCCACGCCATAGGCGCCCACATAGGGCAAAGCGCCGTCATGCACGGCGAACTTATCGACAAGGAAGTTTTGTAGGCCCTCCGAAAGGGCTTCCCAAGCTAGATACATGCTGGCAAACAGCGTATCGCCGCCGCCGTTGCTGGGGACTTCCTTGATATAGAGGGCGGACCCGAGCGGCGGGATAGCATCGCAGGACACATCCGTATGCCACCCATCTCCCGCCGTGTACTTCGAGTTTGCGTCGGTTTTCACCACGAGAATTTCGTCATCCCCACCCCGGGCGTGATTCAGCGGGTGAACGTGAAGGGTGCCGAAGGCGCGACCGAAGGCCTTGTGCGCTTCCCGGTCTAGGGTTTGCTCCGGGAAGGTGAGTACCAAATGCTCGGCCCAGACGCTGCGAAGCTCCTCGAGTTGGGTTGCGGTGGGGGATGCCAAATCGACCCCCCGGATGACGGCCCCAAGGCTTGGTGCAAGCGGTTCGACTTCGATATGGCGCCAGGACGCCTCGGCAGATGCTGCGCTCATGGGTTTCCCTCCCAAATTTTCCCCAGCTCTGACCTTACGCCAGGGCCCGGAGGAGGGCCAGGGGGGTGGAGTGTGGGAACAGATTCAGTAGTATCGGACTTCCGCTGCGCAGACGGCGCCGGCGGCACCGCGCCCTTGGGGGGCGACAGGCGCATTTTTTATTGGGAGAGAACTGGGTATGGATAACGCCAAGAAGTTTTACATCAATGGCGAGTGGGTAGACCCCATTGGCACGGAAACCCTAGACGTGATCAATCCGGCCACGGAAGAGCCCATCTGCGCCATCGCGCTGGGTTCCAAGGCTGACGTTGATCGCGCCGTGGCGGCGGCCAAGGCCGCCTTCGAGACCTTCTCGCAAACCACGCGGGAAGAGCGCATCGCGCTGCTGGAGAAAGTGATTGCGTGCTACAAGGCGCGCATGGGCGATATTGCTGCCGCCGTTTCCCAGGAAATGGGCGCCCCCGTGGGCCTGGCCAACGCCGCGCAGGCACCGGCAGGCCTCGGTCACCTGATGTACACGCTTAATGCGCTGAAGGAATTCCCCTTCGAGCAGATGGTCGCTGGCAACAAGATTGTGCGCGAGCCCATCGGGGTTTGCGGGCTTATCACCCCCTGGAACTGGCCCCTGAACCAGATTGCCGCCAAGGTGGGGCCGGCTCTTGCCGCGGGTTGCACCATGGTGCTTAAACCCACGGAAATCGCGCCCATGAACGCGCTGCTTTTTGCGGAAGTGATGCACGAGGCTGGGGTCCCGGCCGGGGTCTTTAACCTCGTCAACGGCACCGGCCCAGAAGTGGGCGTGGCCATGTCGTCCCATCCGGATATCGACATGATGTCCTTCACGGGCTCCACCCGTGCTGGCATCTCCGTTGCCCAGGAAGCGGCGAAGACCGTGAAGCGCGTCACCCAGGAGCTGGGGGGCAAGTCGCCGAACATCATCCTCGACGATGCCGATTTCGCCGCCGCCGTGTCCCGGGATATGGCGGGCATGTGCATGAACACGGGGCAGTCCTGCAATGCCCCCACCCGCATGCTCGTGCCAGAAGCGCGCATGGACGAGGCCGCTGCCATCGCGAAGGCCACGGCGGAAGCGATTGTCGTGGGCGATCCGAGCGGCTCAGCCACCCAGGTGGGCCCGCTGGTTTCCCAGATGCAGTTCGACAAGGTGCAGGCGCTCATCCAGAAAGGGATCGACGAGGGTGCCAAGCTGCAGACCGGCGGCGTCGGTCGGCCCGACGGCATGAACCGGGGCTACTTCGTGAAGCCCACGGTGTTCTCTCATGTCACCAACGACATGACCATCGCCCAGGAAGAGATCTTTGGGCCGGTCTTGTCCTTGATTGGCTACAAGGATGAGGAAGACGCCGTGCGCATCGCGAACGATACGGTCTACGGTCTGTCTGCCTACATCTCCGGTTCCCCGGAGCGTGCCAAGGCCGTGGCCGCTAAGCTGCGCGCCGGGAACGTTCACCTAAACGGCGCCGGCGTGAATCCCGGGGCGCCCTTCGGGGGTTACAAGCAGTCTGGTAACGGGCGCGAGTTCAGCGTCTGGGGCCTCGAGGAATTCCTCGAGACCAAAGCTGTGCTCGGTTTCGACGCCGCCTAAGGCGCGTCGCAGGACCTGAAAAGCGCCGGCTCTGCCGGCGCTTTTTTTTTGCCCGGCGCGCTATGCTCAGGGCCGGTTTAGGAAGGGGTTTTCCATGAAGCAACTCGGATCGTGGGGTCTGGTTCTGCTCCTGCTGGTGGGCTTAAGCCGGAGCGCTTCGGCGCTTGAGGCGGGGCCCTTTGACGCCGAACTCCGAGAGGCCATGGCCCTTTGGGACGTGCCGGGGCTGGCGGTTTCCGTGGTGGAAGAGGGCAAGCTGGTGTTTGCCCGAGGCTATGGCACGACGGAGGTGAAGGGCGGCCGCCCCGTCACCCCTGATACCTTATTTGCCAATGCCTCCACCACCAAAGCCATGATCGCCGCGGCGGCCCTGACCCTGGTGGATGAAGGGCTACTGGCCTTGGATGACCCCATCCAGCGTTACCTGCCGGAGTTCCGCCTGGTGGACGCGCGGATGGCGGCAGAGCTCACCCTTCGGGACTTGCTCACCCACCGCAGTGGGCTTCCCAGCACGGATTTTCTGGTATTCAACCAGGGCATGTCCCTGGATCTTCAATTGCCTTACCTGGCCGCGCTGGCGCCGGAGGCGCCTCCGCGCAGCCGCTTCATCTATCAGAATACGGGTTATCAGCTCGTGGCGCGGGTGCTTGAGCGCGTGAGCGGTGAGCCCTGGCCCGTGCTGCTTCAAACCCGTATTTGGGGTCCCTTGGGGATGGACCGAACCTTTGCCAAGCGCGGCGATATTCCGGCCTCGCTGCCCCGGGCCCGGCCCCACGATGAGGTACGCGGGGTGCTTCGAGAGATTGATCACTCCTTCCTGCCCGACCAGCCCAATGCAGCCGGTTCCGTCTGGTCCACGGTGAACGACATGGCGCGCTGGGCGCAATGCTTGCTCTCAGGTGGCTTAAACCGGGCGGGGGAGCGCGTCCTGTCCGAGGCGGCGGTGCAAACCCTCTTTGAGCCCCAATTCATGCTTTCGGAGGAGGAGTACTACCCCACCGCAAGGCTTACCCAACCCCGCTGGCGGAGCTACGCCCTGGGCTGGTATCAGCAGGATTTCCAGGGCCGAAAGATTGACTACCACACCGGTAGCTTAAGTGGCTTCGTCGCGCTCCTGGGCCTCGACCGCAGCCAGGGGCGGGCCGTGATGGTGATGGCGAATAAGGAAGGCGCGGAGCTGCGCCATGGCGCGCTCTGGCGCGTCATGGATGATCGCTCGGAGCGGGAGCGCCCCCGCTGGTTTGCCGACGTGCGCGATCTTTACCAGGCGCGCGCCATGAAACGGGTGGCCGCTTGGGAGAGCGTTGCGAGCAAGCGCCCCTACGCGCCGCCGACTCGCCCTCTCCGCGCCTATGCGGGCCGCTATTTGAGCCCTACGGCGGGGCCCCTTACCCTGGTGCTGGCGGATGACGGCTCTCGCCTTACCCTCGAAACCCGAACCCGGCGCTATGGGCTCGAGCCCTGGCACGGCGACACCTTTCTGGTGACCTTCAAGGATTGGAATCGGGGGACCTTCGCGCGCTTTGACCTGGCCCCGGACGGCAGCGTTCGCGGCCTAGACGCCTTCGAAAGTGAATTCCGGCGCCAGCCCTCAACCTCGGAGCCTTAGCCCTTGCCCGGTTCCGCGCCCCCGTTCAGGCGGCTTATCCCGCCGCCTAAGGCGGTCACGTAAAGGCCCATGAGCCCCGTTTGCAGGAGAAAGGCGGCGCTCTCCCCCAGCCCCAGGCTGACAAGTAGCCCGCCGGTCTTCCCGAGGCCGTAAAACAGGCCGCCAAGGGCGAGTACGGCCAAGGCGACAAAAGCGCCCCTGCGCCGGGGGGCAGCGCTGTCCCAAGGCGTTTGCTGGGGCAGCAGTCGCGCCCCCAGCCACCAGCCAAAAAGATAGGCGCCCAGGGCCAGCACGCCGCCCGGGCCATCGGGCTCGGGCCAGGCAAAGGAGGCGACAATTAAGGGCAACAGCATCACGGCGGCTTGGCGTAGGGGCCCCAGCGCCTGCCACCGAGCCGCCAGCACGTCCTGCCAGCGCACCATCAGCGCCAAGCTCACCCCCCCAAGTCCGAGCCCGCCCACAACGTCCTCAAGGTCGTGGACGCCAAGATAGAGGCGGCTGAGGG
Source organism: Pseudomonadales bacterium (assembly GCA_016779325.1). Lineage (GTDB taxonomy): Bacteria > Pseudomonadota > Gammaproteobacteria > Pseudomonadales > Azotimanducaceae > Salivita. The sequence continues at coordinate 38,897 of JADHNU010000014.1, read as the reverse complement.
CGATGCCCAGGATCATGACCGCGGCGCCGAGCCGCGCCCAAGCCGCTTGCGCCATGACGGCCAGGTAGCCCCAGGTCACCACCGCAAGCTGGGCGTGGCCGCTGGGGAAGCCGTAGCTATCGCCCACTCGCCCGTCGAGGGCGAAGGCCGCGCTGGGGCGGGGGTCGTCGAAGGTGTCTTTTAGGAGCGAATTCAGCAGGGCGCTGACGATGAGGAAGGCCACGAGCCGGTGGCTTTCCCGAGGCTTCCACAGCCAATGCACCAGGGGCAATAAAGCAAGATAGAAAAGGGGATAGCCAGCCAGGGTGAAGCCCTCAAAGAGGGGCGTTAGGGCTGGATGGCGGAGGGCCGGGACCCAGCTCATATCATGCCAAAGGGACATGCGATCTCCTTTACGGATTCAGGGGGCCCGATAAGCCCGGAGGGGCGGCCACAGCAAACCGATAGCCAAGGTTGCCAAGAAAGCGAGGATCGCGCCAAGCAGCATGCTTTCTCGAGCCCCAAGCCAGCCCGCAAAAAAGCCGATCCAGAGGGTGCCAAGATTATTGGCCGTTTGGGCGGCCAGGATCATGAGGGAGAAGGCGCGGCCGCGCATGGCGTCCGGGGTGGTCAGCATGACCGTGCTACTGCGTACGGTGACGGTGACGGCATCGGCGGCGCCCACGGCCGCCAGCAGCACCGCGCCCAGAAGGAGGCCCTCCGCGAGCCCAAAGGCAAAGAGGCAGAGGGCGTAAACCAGCGAGGCATACAGCACCAATCGTCCCTTGGCTCGATAGCTTGCAAGGAGCAGGGCCAGGGCGGCGCCCCCAATGGCCCCCGCCGCGTTGGCGGAGCCGAGCAGCCCCGTGGCGCTGGCGCCACCGGCAAACATGCCAAGGGCCAGGACGGGCAAAATTTCCCGGTAGAAAGACACCACCGTAATGCCCGTGTCCAGGAGGAACAGGCCGGGCAAAATGGGGTGCCGAGAGACGTAGCGCAGGCCCTCGAGGGTCTGTTGGCCCACACTCCCCCGAGGCGCTGCCGGATCCTGACCGTGGCCCGAGGCGCGAATCAGCAGGGGAAGGGCGGCGGCCCAGGCGGAAAGGAGGGCGGCCAGGGCGAAGGTGCCGGGAAGGCCGAGCGTCGTGGTGCACAGGGCGAAGAGCAGGGGGCCAGCAACGGCGCAGGCGTTCCCCGTGCCGTTATCAATGGAGGTGCCGCGCATCAGTAGCCGATCCCCCAGTACGGCCGCCGCCAGGGCCGCCCGGGCCGGATTGGCAAACATCTGGGTTGCCGCGCTGAGCGCCACGGCAAGATAGATAGCCCCGGGGCCAAGGGCCCCTTGGGTGGCGAGAAGGGCAAGCCCACCCATGGTGAGGGCCGTTAGGCCGTGGGCCCCGACCATAAGCGTTTTGCGGTTGAAGCGGTCTGCGAGGGTGCCCCCCCAGAGCAGCGCGGGAATTTGTACAACGAGCTGAATGGCGCCAATAAGGCCGACGCGCCAGGGGTCCCCTTCGCTGTCGAGAAGCCCCTGGGCCGTCACCAAGATGCGTAGCCAGAGGGCGAGGCCGCTGGTGACGAGAATGAGCCAAAGTAGGCGATAATCTCGGTTAGTGAGGAGGCCCGGAGCCATGGGGTGTCCTATTTCGTCCGCTGCCCAAATGTGAATAATTCTTATTCTATGCTAGCCTCTCGGCCCCTAGCCCTGCCCCCACAGGATTCCCCGCCATGGCGATAACGCTTTGGGCGCTTCCAAAAGGCACCTGCTCGCGCGTCCAAACCCTGGATGGGGCGCTACCGCAGGCCCATGCCCAACGGCTGCGGGAACTGGGCTTTTTCCCGGGCGCGGAAGTCCGCTGTGTGCATCGTCCGGCCTTTGGCGCGCCTCGGGTGTACGCCGTGGCGGGGGCGTGCTTCTCCCTCGAGAAAGCGTTGGCGGCGCGAATTTACACGGAGCCTTGCGCGGAGTCTCCCCATGGGCCATGAGACCCTGCTCATTGGCAGTCCGAACTCTGGGAAAAGTCTCCTCTTCAACCGCCTGACCGGATTGGCGCAGAAGGTGGCCAACTTCCCGGGTATCACGGTGAGCTTGGGCCGGGGCGCGCTGCTGGGCCATCCCGAGCTCACCTTGCTGGATTTTCCCGGCACCTACTCCCTCGCTCCCCTGTCCGGGGAGGAGCGCATTGCCTCCGATGGCTTCCACGCGGCCCTGGCGCGGGAGGACCTCAAACGGGTGCTCTGCGTGATCGATGCCACACGCCTCGGCAAGAGCCTGAATCTTGCTTTGCAGGTGCTTCGGGAAGCGGCCCGGGCGGGGCGCGATGTGCTTCTCGTCGCGACCATGATCGATGCCTTTCCCAAGGGCCGTGACCGCTTCGATGTGGAGGGCTTAAGTGCGGCGCTTGGCGTACCCGTTTATGGGGTATCGAGCAAGACCGGCGAAGGCCTAGATGCCCTCCGGGCGGCTTTGGCTGCGGCAACGCCGGCGCCCTCGCCGGCCCGTTTTCACGCTCTGGATGATGAGGCTCTCCAGGACGAGGCGCGCAGCCTGACGGTGCGCTTCGGCGCCCAGGGCGCGCTGCTGCTTCAGGGCCAAACGCGGCTGGATAGTTTTTTCCTCCATTCCCTCTTCGGGGGCGTCGCTTTCTTCGCGCTGATGGCTGTGCTGTTTCAAGCGATCTTTACCTGGGCCGCCCCGGCCATGGATGGCATCGAACTGGCCCTGGGCTGGATGGCCGACGTGCTGGTGCCTCGCTTGCCCCATCCCATGCTCCAGGACTTCGCCGCCGATGCACTTTTCGGGGGCGTAGGCGCCTTCTTGGTGTTTGTGCCGCAGATTTTCGTGCTCACCATCATCGTGGGCCTCATGGAAGATTCCGGCTACATGGCTCGGGCTGCGGTGATCTGCCATCGTCCTTTGCGCGCCTTTGGGCTGACCGGGAAAAGCTTCGTGCCCATGCTCTCGGGCGTTGCCTGCGCCATTCCTGGCATCTATGCCGCTCGGGTGGTGGAGTCGCCGCGGAAGCGCTGGCTCACCTATCTTGCCGTGCCCCTGATGCCCTGTTCGGCGCGCCTGCCCGTCTACACCCTGCTTATTGCGGCCTTTATTCCCGCTACCCCTTTGCTGGGAGGGCTGCTGGGTTTGCAGGGGCTCGCCATGGTCACGCTTTATCTCTTTGGGCTGATGGTGGGCTTGCTGGTGTCGGCGCTGGTGGCCAAGTTTGCGCCGGCGACTGAGGACGATCCTCCGTTCGTTCTGGAAATGCCGCCCTATCGCTTGCCCGCCTGGCAGCCCCTCCTGCGCATGGCGTTTGACCGCTCTAAGCATTTCGTGACCAAGGCCGGCGCGGTGATTTTTATGGTGACCGCAGTGGTTTGGGTGCTGGGCTATTTCCCGAATCAGGGCGCCGATCTGGGCGCCTCCTGGCTGGGTGCGCTCGGGCGCCTCATTGAGCCTTTGTTCGCGCCTCTCGGTCTCGACTGGCGTTATGGCGTGGCGATTCTCACGGCGTTTCTGGCGCGGGAAGTCTTTGTGGGCACTCTCGGCGCGATTTTTGGCATCGAAGGGGCCGATGAGAATTACCTTCCTCTAGTCGACCAAATCCAGGCCTCGGGTCTGGGGCTGGGATCAGGCCTGGCCTTGCTGGTCTTCTTTGCCATTGCCTTGCAATGCGTGTCCACCGTTGCCCTGCTGGCTCGGGAAAGCGGCAGCTGGCGCTTGCCGCTTTCCATGGTGGTTGCCTACCTCCTACTGGCTTACGCCGCTGCCTGGGTGGCGTTTCTTTTGGCGGGACTGCTGCTCTAGCCTGTGGAGGCCGGCCAGCGAAGGGCCGGTGCGGCCTCGCCCTCGGGCACAAAGCGCAGCGCCAGCCCATTGTTGCACCAGCGTTGTCCAGTAGGGCGAGGGCCGTCATTGAAGACGTGGCCCTGATGCCCACCGCAGGTGACGCAGTGGTACTCGGTGCGCGGAATGAGCAGCTTGAAGTCTCGCTTCGTTCCCATGGCCTTGGGGAGGGCTTCCGTAAAGCTTGGCCAGCCCGTACCGCTGTCGTATTTAGCGGCGCTCGAAAAGAGAGGCGAGTAGCAGGCTGCGCAGTGGTAGCGGCCCCCGCGCTTTTCGTCATTCAGGGGGCTTGAGTAGGGCCGCTCCGTTGCTTCCTCAAACAGCACCTCGAAGGCGGCGGCGCTTAGCAGAGGGCGCCACGCGGCGTGTTCGACCGCCGGGCGTTGGTCCTTAGCGGCTAAGCTGCGGCTGCTGAGCAGCGGCGCTGACAGGGCAAGGGCCAGGCGCCTTAGGGTGGCTCGGCGCGCGGGGTTCATGGCCGCGCCTCGCTCGGCCGGGGCTCACCGGGGCGATAGGTGCCGAGGCTGTGGGCCGCAATCGCCTCAGGGTAGAAGTAAACCTCCCGGAGGTCGCCGGCGGCGTAGCGTTCGGCCTGATCGTCGAAATGACGCGAACTCGGGACCCGACTCAGACCCCCGGCCGTAATGGCCCGGGCACGCACCTTTTCGCCGAATTCGACTACGGCCACAAAGCTGTTTCCGCGCGTGCCATACCAGCGCTTCGTGCCGTTCCGCGGCGCCGCCCCAAAGGCGGCCAGGGACCCCCAGAAGGAGGAGGTAAAGGCCACCGGTAGGCTTGGAGCGCTATCGTCGTAGGTGAGGTCCAGCTCGCCGCTGAGGCGCTGGAAGCGATTGATCTCCCCCCAGGGGGTTTGCCAGCTGCCGAAGTCGTTCTCAAGCCGCGCCAGCGCTGTTGCGAGGGCGCCCAGCTGTCGCGCGGGCGCGGCTTCGCTCATCACCGTGAGCATATTCCAGCGATTGGCCCGGGCTTCCTCGCGCACGGCGTCTTGCAGCGCTGTGCCGTAAAAGATGGCTAGGGCGGTGGCAACGGAGTCGACGGCGTAGCGCCGATCCCAGGCCGCCAGGACGCCCACGGCGTTAGCCAGGGCGCTGCGTTGGGGGCTGCCCTTGGGTAAGGCGGCGAAGGCCTCAAATAGGGGGGGCAAAAGGTCGTCGAAGGCCGGGAGGGCTTCGTCGTAGGCAAGGCCCAACAGTCCGTCTAGATCCACGGCGTCCAGGGGCTTGAGCAAGGCCAGAGCATGGATGCCCCGGGCATTTTCGCTGCCGCTATCCATGTAGGGGGGGTAGTCCTCAGGCTTCGGGCTATGGTCCGCGCCGGCCGCGGAGTAGGGCCAATTGTTGGTGTTCTGAACCCAGCCCGTGGGCGGGTTGATGCTGTTTGGGCTCTCCTCAATGCTGTGGATGCCCTGCCAATCGGTGCTTGGATCGCTGCCGTCGACGGGGTCGCGGTAGTCGAGATCGCTCCGGCGCTTCGGCACGAAGTTCGAATGCAGGTAGGCGATATTTCCTGCCGCGTCCGCATAGACCGTGTTGTTTGAGGAGTTCGTATGGGATCCCATGATTTCGAGGAACTCATCTAAGTTCTTCGCCTTCGTGCGGGCGTAGCTTTGGATGAGGGCCTTTCGGGGCTCTTCCATGAGGGCCACGGCGACCCACTTATCTCCATCCTCGCGAACGATGGGGCCGTGATGCGTGCGGTAGGTGGGGTAGCGCTCTTCCTTGACGCTTCCATCGGCCTGACGAATCCCTAGGGTGACGGACTTTTCCTCCACGGGGGGGAGGGCCTCGCCGTAGCGGTAGTAGCGCTTCCCGTCTTCCACAACGATGGTTTCGAGGAACTCGTCGATGTTGTCCACGGCGCTGGAGGTATGCATCCAACCCGCAGTCTCGTTGAAGCCCTGGTAAACGAAGAATTGGCCCCAGGTCGATGCGCCGTAGGCATTGAGCCCCTCATCGCTTTTCACGTGGGCTTCGTGGCGGAAGTAAAAAGAGGTATGGGGGTTAATCAAAAGTAGGGCGTTGCCGCTTTCGCTTTTCAGCGGCGAAACGGCAAAGCCGTTGGACCCGACGGAGGCGGAGGGCAGGCCCAGGGCTTCGCCCTGGGAGGCTACGGCTCGGATGGCGCTATGCGGTCCCGTGCCCGCGTCCCAGGCGCCGAGGCTTTGGCCCTCGTAGAACGCCGCGAGGGCTTCAGGGCGCACCCGCTCGATATCGCCGCCGATGCTCCCCTCGGAAAAACTCAGGGCCATCCAGGGTTCGAAGCGTGTGAGCACCTTGACCGGTGCCTGAGGGTGGGTGGCGAGGTAGTAGTTGAGGCCATCGGCCCAGGCGTCCATGAGGGCCTGAAGCCACGCCGGGCTTCGGTCGTACTCGGCCTTGAGTGCCTCAGGATCAATGAAGAGCCGCATGCGTAGATCGACCCAACGGTACGCCTCCCCAAAGGCCTCGCTGAGCCGGCCCTGGGCGAAGAGGAAGTTGCGCTCTATGCGAGGGAAGTCATCCTCAGCCTGGGCGTACATCATGCCAAACACTGCGTCGGCGTCCGTGGGGGCCTCAATGTGGGGAATGCCCCAGTCGTCGCGCGTGATCTGGACGCGCTCGGCGCGGGCGGCCCAGCGCGCGGCCTCATCGCTGACGGGGGCTTGGGGCTCCCCTTGGCAGGCTGCGAGGGCGAGGACAACGAAACAGATCATGAGGCGCTTCATGGGCACTCCCGGGTACGGGCCGTAGAAAGGCGAAACCCTACGGCCCTGAGGGCTTGCCAGCAAGGGGAACTAGCGCCGGTGGGTCAGGATCAGGAGCGCCGGAAGCAGGGTCAGGTTCGCCAGCAGCGCGAGGGCCATGGATAGGGCCGTTAGGAGGCCAAAATAGACCGTCGGGTTGAAATTGCTGAGCCCGAGGACAGAAAAGCCCGCCATGACCGTAACCGAGGTAAAGAAAATCGCGTGGCCAATGGAGCGGTGGCAGCGCAGCACGGCCTCGCGCGCATCTTGGTCCCGAGCAAATTCTTCGCGGTAACGATGCAAATAGTGAATGGTGTCGTCGACACCGATACCAATGACGATAGCGGCGATGGTAATGGTCATGAGGTCTAGGGGGAGGCCCACGACGCCCATGAGTCCCAGGACCAGGGCCGCGGCGAGGACGTTGGGCAAAAGCGCCAGCACCCCAAGACTCAGGGACCGGAACAAAAGGATGAAGGTGAGAAGGATGCCGCCGCAGACCGCCAGCAGGGTATTGCGCTGAGAGTTAAATAGGCTCTGGAGCATGTTGTTCATGAGCACGGTCATGCCCGTCAGGGTTACCCGCTCGGGATCAATGCCCAGGGCCTCCGGGAGCTCGGCCTTAATGCGCTTCAAAAAGGCATCGCGGCGTAAGCTGCGGTCGCTCTCGAGCATGCGCACGGCCAGCCGTACCTGGCTCGCCTCCGTTGAGACATAGGGCGTCAGGAGGGTCTCTTGAAAGGTGGGTGGGATAGCGCCAAGCACCAGTGTGAGCTCTGCGGCGTCCAGGGGCCGCCCATCGTTAAAATCCTTAGCCAGGGCGTGAAGCGTTGCCAGGGAAAGGACCTTTCCGGTCTCCGGCTGCGCATTCAAAAAGGCCTCGGCCTCCTCCACCAGTGCGACGCGTGCTGGCGTCACCCAGTAGCGGTCGAAGCCGCGGAGGGCCTCCTCGCCCCCCGGGAGCCCCTCTGGCGCGCCGAAGGGATCGTCGGCCGCGGCGCTGAGGGGATCGCCAAAGGGATCGCCGAAAGGATCTCCGAAGGGGTCCCCGGCGGCGGCGAGGCCTGCGGCAGCAGGAAAGTCGATCAAAACGTCGAGCGGGGTCGTGCCGCCGAGCTTTTGATCGACGTAGCTCATGCCCTGATAGATCTCCGTATCCGACGCGAAATAATCGATGAAGCTGTTCTCCACATCGAGGCGGCTGATGCCAAGGGCCGCTGCACCGGTCAGGAAGAGGCTGACCGTCAGAAGCAGGCCTGGGCGCCGCGCCGTCAGTTGGGCAAGGGCTTCTACGCTGGCGGGGGTCTTCCCGGCCCCCTCGGGGGTACCGGTCGCCCCTGCCCCGGCCGGAAGCAGGCGGACGGCCACAGGAAAGAGCAGAAACGTCACCAGGAGCGCTAGGGCGACGCCTAGGGTCATCATCCACCCGAAGTCCACCACGGGCACGATGCCCGAGGTGACGAGGGAGCCGAAGGCCACCATGGTCGTGACCGCCGTGAAAAAGCAGGGCCAAAACTTTGAGCGGAGCGTGTCCTCCAGGCGGGCCAGCAGGTCCTGCTGCGGGTCGAGGGCTTCGAGCTCCCGAAAGCGAACGATGAGATGGATAGCCAGGCTCATGCTGATAATGATGAGCAGGGACGCGAAGTTCGAGGAGATGACCGTAATGGGCCAGCCGAGGGCGCCCAGGAGGCCGACCATGAGCCAGGTGGTGAGGGCTGCATTCGCCAAGGGGATGACCACCCAGCGAAGGGATCGGAAAAAGAGGCTCAGGGTGCCGATGAGAAGGGCCAAGACCCCCAGGCCGAAGCGTTCGAGATCGCTGCGGACGAAGCGCAGCATGTCGTCGGCAATCATGGGGACCCCGGCAAGATGGAGCGTTGCCTTGCCCCGATAGCGTTCCACCGTCCTGCGCACGGCATTGACGAGCGCGGCCTGCCGCCCTGCCGCGATGGGCTTATAGGCGTCGAGGTCGGCGCGGGCCCGATCCCGGGCCTCGGCTTCCTCGGGGGTCAGCGGGTGCTCTAGGGCGCGCTCGAGCCAGCGTTGCCGCGCCGCCAATTTTTCTTCGTAAGCGAAGTCCCGCGCGAGGGTCACCTGAAGCGCGGTGGTATTGCCGTCGGGGCTCAGCAGCAGGTTGCGAAACAGTGGGCTGTTCAAGAGCTCCGCTTTGGCTAGGGCGCGGTCCGTGTCGGGGGCGCGCAGGGTGCGCACGGAGGCGCTGAGCGCGTCCAGGGGGACGGGCGGTGAGCGCAGCAGGGGCACGTCGAGAAGGCTGGTGACCGAGTCGACCCCGTCGATGGCCGCGAGCTCCCCACGGAGAGCATCGAGCGTCTCCAAGGCGTCCTCTTCAAAAAGGGGCGAGGCCGGTTCAAAGGTGACCACGAGAAAATCGCCGCCGCCATAGCGGGCATTCATGGCGCGCCAGGTTGCCAGGGCCGGATCCGTTTCGACCACAAGGGCGTCGGAGGAGGCGTCGATGCGGAAGTGCCGGGCGCCCAAGCCGGCCGAGGCGGCAAGCAGCAGAAGCACAAGGGCGATCAGTCCAGGGTAATGGACGAGGAAGCGAGTGAGGGCGTGGGGCATGGATCGGCTCCAAAGGGCTTGCTGCGCGCCCAGGACCGGGAGAGCATAGCAAGGAACCCCCTTGAGCCTCACGCGCCCATGCTTTTTCTTGAATGCCCAGTTCGGGGCTGCCCCGATAACGAAACGGTAGCCACCTTCCTCGAGACCCATCGCGAACCCATGCGCCTGGCCGTGCTGGACCGCCGAGGCCGGCCCCAAATTGCCACCCTATGGTTTGCCTACGGAGACGGTTTCCTTTGGGCCGTAAGCCATGCCGATGCCTGGCTGACCCGGCGCCTTGAAGAGGCACCGGAGGTCGGCTTTGAGATTTCCACGGGGCACGCGCCCTACCGGGGCCTTCGAGGGCAGGGCACCGTTTCTGTGCTGCCGGAAGTTGGCGGGGCGCGCTTAGATGAGCTGTTGGCCCGCTATGGCATCGCGCCGGCATCGCGCTTGGCGCGCTGGCTACAGAGCCGGCGGGAAGCGGAATGGGCCTTGCGCCTTGCGCCCAGCCGGGCGACCTATTGGGATTTCGCCGCCCGTATGCAACCCCCTCAGACCGCGGAGGCCCCTCATGACGCCTAAGCACGCTTTTCCTGAGGCGCTTTTGGCCCGGCTTGAACCCTTCGAGGGCGGTTTCCATGCGCATCGCCTAGCCGCTCAGGGCGGAGACGTGCTGTTTGCGCGTTACGCGGCCGGGGAGCATATCCCACCCCATGAACATCCTACGGAAAATTGGGGAGTCGTCCTGACGGGCGCGCTGGAACTCACCTGCGCGGGGGAAACGCGCCGTTATGAAGCGGGCAGCTGGTACCACTTGGCGCCGGGGCAGGCCCATGAAGCGCGGTTTCCCGAAGCCACCACCATGCTTGAGCTGTGGTTCTATGCTGAGCGCGGCGAGGGCACGGGGTAGACCCCGCCCCCGTATACGAGGAACAGCTCATCGCCCCCCCGGGGCGCGATGGGGAGGGTTCCCGTTAGGCTTCCGAAGGCGGGCAGGATGAGCTGGTTACCCCGGCGCCAAAAAACCGGCCCGTAAAGGCGTTCTTTTCCCCGACCGTTCAGGCGATAGCCCGGATGCAGGTGGCCTGCGAGCCAGGGCTGGGTCGACGGAAGGTTCGCGGCCTCTTCGGGGTCATGCACGCAAGCCAAGGGGCCGCAGCGCCAGGGCCCGGCCTCCCAGGCAATGGCGTAGGTGGGCGCCCAGCTGGCCCGGGGCCGGTCGTGGTTGCCGTGCAGCACCCGGATGGTCCTGCCCTGCTCCCGCTGCGCTCCGAGCCACCGGTGCAGCGCGCGATCCAGCGTGCTCCCGGGCTCGGGGGGGCGATGAAAAAAGTCCCCCAAAACCACCAGCTCCCGGGCCCCCTGGCGGGTGAGCAGGGCATCGAGGCGAAGGAGATCGTCCTGATCGCTGCCCTGGGGTACGGGGAAGCCCTGCCGCTGGAAAAAGGTCGCCTTATCCAGGTGCACGTCGGCCACGAAGAGGACGTCCTCCCAGCAGGCTGCGCGCTCTGCAAGCAGGGTCAGGGGCACGGCGCCCAGGGTAAGGGTGACCGATCCCTCAGGCGGCGCCATGGCGACGCTCCAATTGTCCCAGCATGCGGGTGATGCGCGCAGCCGCCGATTCCGTGCTGTAGCGGGTATGCACACGGGCAGCCCAGAGGGGGAAGGCGAAGGGCGAGAGGCTCGCGAGTTGGCGAAGGTCCCAGCGCTGCTCGCTGAGCTCACGAAGGCGCCTCGTAAGTCGCTCCGCCTCCAGCTCTTCCTCCAGGACTTCCCGAGTTGCCTGCTGCACCAGGGCGTTGTCTGCGTCGTAGCGCTTCAGTACGTCGTAGAGGAGTTGGGCCGATAGCTGAAGCGCCCGTTGCGATTTCGGCCCACCGGGAAAGCCCTGAAAAATCAGCCCGGAGATGCGAGCAATGGTGCGAAAGCGCTGCTGCGCAAGCCCCGTGCCCTCGCAGCAGGCGAGGAGGGCCTCGCCAAGGCCTTCCGGGGACAGGCAAGCGCGCAGGGAGGCTTCGTCCTCCGGTAGGGGTGCGGAGGAGAGCAGCTCGATGCCGTAGTCGTTCACCGTGGTGGTCAAGGTGCTCTCCATGGCCTGGCCCAGGCGCCAGGCCAGGAGCGGGCCTAGGCCCTCGTGGACCCGCCGCCCGGCGAAGGGATAGATAAAAAGATGATGCCCCTCGCGGCTTTCGAGGCGCTCCACCAGCAATCGGTCGGGTCCCGGGAGGCTTGAGAGGTGATCTTGGAGCGCGAGAAGGGGCGCCAGAGCCTGCATTTCCGGGCAGTCTGGAGACGCCGCGCGGTCCTCGAGGCAGGCCAGGACGGCCTCCGCCAGGGTGCTGGAAAGGGGCATGCGGCTGCCCGCCCAGCGGGGCGTGAAGGTGCGGCGACCCGTGCCCGGCCGCACGAAGGCAGTCATGCCTTCCACGCGGCAGAGCACGAGCTTGCGGCCCCCAAAGGTGAACCCGTCGCCGGGCCGCAGCTGGCGGATGAACCGTTCCTCGACCTGGCCAAGGCCGCCGCCCCGGCGCCAGCGGAGGGCAACGGTGGCATCGCTGACGATGGTGCCGATGGATAAGCGATGGCGCCGGGCCGTGCGCGGCGAGGTGATGGCCAAGCGGCCGTCTTCCGCCTCGTGGATCTTGGCGTACGCGTCATAGGCTTTGAGCGCCGGCCCACCCCGTTGCAAATGATCGAGCACCCAGGAAAAGGCGTTGGCGCTAAGGGTGGCGAAGGCGTAGGTGCGACGTGCCTCCTTAAGGAGGGTCGGGGCGTCTCCCGGTTCGCCAAGGATACGCGTGAGCACATGCTGGGTGAGCACATCCAGGCAGTTCCGCAGCCCCTCTCGGGGCTCGAGCGTGCCGGCTGCCAGCGCCCGGCGCAGGGCCGCAAATTCCAGAAGCTCGAAGGCATGGGTGGGCACGCAAAGCAGGTTGCTTTCGCCTCCAGGATGGTGGCCGCTGCGCCCCGCCCGCTGGAGCAGGCGGGCGACCCCCTTTGGGCCGCCGATCTGAATCACTTGCGTGACCGGCGCAAAGTCGACGCCCAGATCAAGGCTGGCCGTGGCCACTACCGCGCGTAGCTGTCCCGCGCCTAGCGCCGCTTCTACCTGGCGCCGCTGTGCTTGGGCCAAGCTGCCATGGTGAAGGGCGACCTGCCCCACGAGGCTGAGATCCGCTCGAAGAAGGGCCTCAAACCAGCGCTCTGCCTGAAACCGGGTGTTACAGAAAATCAGCGTGCTGGGCGCTGCGTGCACCGCCTCCAGCACCCCAGGCAGGCTGCGGAGGCCCAGATGCCCAGCCCAGGGAAAGCGTTCGATTTCCTCCGGGATGAGCGTGCGCACCCGCGGTGGGGGGCGCTGGGGACCGGGGAGGCAGCGGCCCTGGCGCTCCGGACCCAGCAAGACCTCAAGGGCGTGCTGGGGATCGGCCACGGTAGCCGACAGGCCCCAGCGCCGGGCGCGAGGCGCGAGGCTGTCCAGGCGCGCCAGGGTGAGCTCCAGGAGCACGCCCCGCTTCGTGCCCAGTAATTCATGCCATTCATCGACCACCACGCCGCGGAGGGTGCTCAAGCGCTGGAGAAAAGCCGCATCGGCGAGCAGTAAGGCCAGGCTCTCGGGGGTAATGATCAGCACCTCGGGCAGGGCGGTGCGGAGCTTTCGCCGTTCCGCAGCGCTGCTGTCGCCATTGCGCACGGCGACTCGCCAGGGCAGCCCAAGGCCGTCGCAAAAGCCCTCTAGCTGGCGGGCGAGATCGCTGGCCAGGGCGCGCAAGGGGGTGACCCAAAGTAGTTGCAGGCCGGCTTCCCCGGTCTTGGCGCTTAGGGCCGGCCCAAGAAACGCCGCGAGGGTTTTGCCGCTCCCCGTGCTGGCCAGGCATAGGCCGTCCTCGCCGGCCTGGAAAGCTTCAGCCAGGGCGCGCTGGAAGGGGGCAAGATACCAGCCCTGGCGGTCGAGCCAGGCCTCTAGCGCTCGAGACGGACCCGTGCCCCTAGCCATGGGGTAGCACCCGGGCTTTGACGAGGGCTAGCTGATCGGCATCTTCCGCCGCCAGGTCCTCTCGCCAGCGATGAATCCGAGGGAAGCGCAGGGCGAGGCCGGCCTTACGCCGAGGTGCCGCGTGGGCGCTGTCAAAGGCCAGCTCGAAGACCAGCGTGGGGGTGACCGCTCGGACCGGGCCGAAACGCTCAGTGGTGTTTTTGCGAATCCAGCGATCGAGGCGTTCGAGGGTGGGCTCATCGAGGCCCGAGTAGGCCTTGGCCAGGGGGACGAGGTTCGCGCCGTCCCATACCGCGAAGGTGAAATCGGTGTAGAGGTTCGCGCGCCGGCCATGGCCGGGCTGGGCGTAGAGGAGAATGGCATCGACCGTTTCCGGATCGAGCTTCCATTTCCACCAGCAGTCGCTTTTCCGGCCTTGGGCGTAGGGCGCACTTCGGCGCTTCAGCATCAAACCCTCAGCGCCCTGCGCCCGGGCGCCTTGCCGCAGGGTCCTGAGCGCAGGCCAGCTGGTGGCGTGGAGGGCAGGGGAAAGGTGGAGGGTGCCTACGGCGTTGGCCAGGAGCGCCTCGAGGCGGGCCCGGCGGGTGCTTAGGGGCCGCGCGCGTAGATCGATGCCATCCAGCTCTAAGAGATCGTAGGCGAGAAAGCGGCAGGGCAAGCTGCGCAGCAGGGCTGGGGTAGCCCGTTTGCGCTGTAGCCGGCGGGCGAGGTCGGCGAAGCTTCCGGGGTGATCGCCTTCCCAAACCAGGAGCTCCCCGTCCAGCACCGTGCCGTCGTCCAGGGCCTGGGCGCTCTCGAGGAGTTCGGGGAAGCGGTCTTCTAGACGCTCCCGACCCCGGGACCAGAGCGCCGTTTGGCCTTCGCGCCGGACCAGCTGGCAGCGCACCCCGTCCCATTTCCACTCCGCCAGCAGCGCCTCCGGGTCCTCCGGGAGGGCCTCGGATTTCAATCCCTGAGCCAGGCAAAAGGGATAGGGCGCCGCCCAGCTTAAGGTTGCCCCTTGGGGATCGACGAGGGCGCGAAAAGCCGCTGCAGACGGCGGGCTGGGGGTCATCCAGCGGTGCTGAAGCACGTCCGGGTCGAGGCCGAAGGCTTCGCCGAGGGCGCGCAGGGTAAGCCCTTCCCCGACGCCCACGCGCAGGCCGCCAGTCAGCAGCTTGTTAAGCCAAAGGCGGGTCTGGCGAGGATAGCGCGCCCAAAGGGCCGAAATGGTGGCTTGACGGACCGGTGCCGGTGCGCCCCGCAAAGGCTCGATAAGATCTTCTAGGAGGCTTTGCAGGCCTTCCTGCGCCGGGGCGTGCGCGGTTTTCTCGGATCCGAGCACCAGGGCCACGGTTTCGGCGAGATCCCCCACATGCGCATAGGTCGCTTCGATGACCTCGGCGGGCAGGCCCGTGGCCTCCCCGAGCCAGCGGCGCAGCTCGGGTCCAGAGACAACGCGCCGCGGGCGACGGCCAGTCAGGAGGTGCAGCGCCCAGGCCGCATCCCCACTTGGCGCCGCAGTGAAGTAGGCGCGAAGAAGCGCCAGTTTCCGGCGGGTGGAGCGGACCTGCTCTAGCTTGGAGAGCAGCGCAGCGAAGGCATTCAAGCCTCCTCTTCTCCGTAGGGCGTGGCCAAGGCCGCGGCGTCGATGCCTCGGTCCTTGAGGTAGGCGAGGAGCGCATCCGTATAGCCGTGGGTGGCGAGCACGCGTCGCGCGCCGCTGTCCTCAATGGTCCGGATCAGCCCGGGCCAATCGGCGTGATCCGAAAGCACAAAGCCGACGTCATAGCCCTTCCTCCGACGCGTGCCACGGATCTGCATCCACCCCGAGGCGAAGCCCGTTTCCGCACCGCGGAAGCGCTTCGCCCACTTCGAGCCCGCGGCGGAGGGGGGCGCAAGAATCAAGCGTCCTGCTCCCGCGTCGCTGCGCGCCTGGGCGCTGACAGGGGTAGTGGGAATCATGCAGACCCCCGCGTCGCGATAAATCTGCGTGAGCCCCTCCATGGCGCCGTGGAGCCAGACTGGTGTGGTGCTGTAGTCCGCCAGCCCCGCCAGAATACGCTGCGCTTTGCCGAGGGCGTAGGTGTAGAGGAGAGCCGCTCGGCCTTCCGCCGCGCAGGCTTGCCACCAGTCATAGATTTCCCGGATGACCTGCGATGGGTCGGGCCATTGATAA
The DNA here is from genome assembly GCA_016779325.1 of Pseudomonadales bacterium. Taxonomy (GTDB): domain Bacteria; phylum Pseudomonadota; class Gammaproteobacteria; order Pseudomonadales; family Azotimanducaceae; genus Salivita. The sequence continues at coordinate 23,611 of JADHNU010000014.1, read as the reverse complement.
ACGGGATAGGCAAAGGTGGCCTCCGTGATGAGCACGTCACAGGGCACGGATTCGAAGGGGGCGCAGGTGGGGTCGGCTTCCCGCTTGAAGTCTCCGGTCACCACCCAGACTTCCCCGCCGTAGGCCACGCGCACTTGCGCCGAACCCAGGATGTGGCCTGCGGGATGGAGGGAAACGGTGACGGGCCCGAAGGCCCGCGGCTCACCGTAGGCGAGTCCTTCCACAGGGCTATAGCCACCAAGACGCTTGCGCAGAAGGGGCACGCCGGGGGTGGCGGTCCAATAATGCCCCATGCCGCTGCGGGCGTGATCGCCATGGCCGTGGGTGATGACGGCTCGTTCGACCCGGCGCCAGGGGTCGATGTAGAAATCTCCCGGCGGGCAGTAGAGGCCCCGGTCCGTGAGGGTTAGAAGGGGCGTTTCCATCCCATAACCTCAGTGCCGCTGCCCGTGGCGGCAGTTTACGCGCCTTTGCCCGCGCCTGCAGGGCCTAGGGTTGGTTTGCCGAGGGCGGTATGCTTAACCTCAATGGAAGGGGAAGGCCATGGCACAGCAGGCGAGGCAAAGATTGGTGCGACGCACCCTGGGGCGAGCCTGGGGGCGGTGCGTTGGGGTGGTTCTCGTGCTGCTCGCGCCGGGGGCCTGGGCCTACCCCGAAGAGGCCCTGCAGACCCTAACCTTCACCGCGGCCAAGACCTTTAATCGCTGTGTCGAGGGCTCTGCCGTGCCCCGTCTTTCCGCGCTTCAGGTGCGCAACCTGGTGCTGGGGAACGTCGCGGAGGGGGAGGCCGGGGTGCTTCGGCGCGCGACGCGCTGGGGCTATTACGATCGCGCGGAAGAAGAGGATGACCGGCGCTGGCTGTGGCTGGTGAGCACCCGGCTCCATGAGCGCTTTGAAGATCGTGCCGATAAGGTGCTGCTGGCCGCGGGCCTTCGGGCCACGCTGCGCTACGAGGACCTTGGGAGCGTCCTTTATTACCTGCAGCGCGTCACCATCCCCGCGAACGTTGTCCCGATTTTCCATCCTCGGCCCTGGCGTTGGCCCTCCGCCGATCGCTTTACCCACTACCCCATCGACGAGGCCCGCTTGAGCGCCGCCGGCGAGGCCCTCTGCGATGCCCTGCAAGAAACGCCCGCCACGCTCACCTTCGATGCCTTGCTCGAGCAAACCGCGGAGGGCACTTTGGCCGCCCTTCGGGAACCCATCGCGGACATGCAGAGCCCCTGGTATGCCTTTTGGGAATTAGGCGAGCCCGGGCGCTTTGGCCGCTATGGGGAAGCGGGGAACCGCTTTGGGCGCGCGGCCAGCTTCCCGTGCGGCACCGATGAGTGCCAGCTCCTCGATGACGATCCCATCTACGCCGCCTTCGCCGCAACGCAACACCGGCGAGCCCTGCTTGCCACCATGCAGGGGATTCTGCTGCTCCAACGCTATCGTCATGAGCATGGCCGGGGTGAGTAAGGTCGCCGCGCGCCCTTTGGGGCTGGGGGCGCTGCTGCTTCTGGTAGGCTGCGCAAGTGAGCCGGCCCTTGACGTGGTGTCGGACAATCAGGGCAGCCGTATTCGCCATCTGGTGCTGCACTTCACCGCCGAGCCTTTCGATCGCGCCTTGGCGCTCCTGACCGATGCGGAAGTCGGCGCCGTAAGCGCCCACTATTTGGTGCCGGCCCTGGGTGACCCCACCTATCCCGATCAAAGCGGGCGCCCCCTTCACCTTGTGGCGGAGGGGCGCCGAGCCTGGCATGCGGGCACGAGCTACTGGGCCGGGGAAACGGCCTTGAATAATTCCTCCATCGGCATCGAAATTGTTAATGAATCGCGCTGTGACCACGTCCTGGAGGATCCGCTCCCAGGGCCCGAGGCCGATCGCTGTAGCTACTTACCCTATCCCGAGGCCCAGCTTCAGGAAGTGATTGCCCTCGCCCAAGGCATCCTGGCCCGCCATCCAGAGATCACTCCGGAGCGGGTGGTGGGGCATGGCGATATCGCGCCGACGCGCAAGGTGGACCCGGGCCCCTATTTCCCCTGGCAGCGCTTGCATGAAGCGGGTATCGGCCCCTGGTATGAGGCCGTCGTTGTCGCCCAGTGGCGGGGCTGGCTAGCCAGCGTGGAACTGCCCTTGGCTGCGCGTCAAACGGCTCTGGGCGCCTGGGGCTATGAGGTCACCCCAACGGGGGTGCTCGACGCGCCCACGCGCTATGCGCTCCGAGCTTTCCAGCTTCATTTCCGCCCCAAGGCCGTGACCTACGCCTTCGATGACGACACCACGGCCATCCTCCTAGCCCTGCTCGCCCGCTATCGCCCCGCGGCCTTCGAGCGCCTCGAGCTGCCCGCCGGCGCCCCTGTCCCCTTGCGCGAAGCGCCGTCGCCGCCCTAGGCTCTAGCCTCTTGGGAGAGGAGCTGCGGGCATGGCGGAGTTTGATACGGTAATTCGGGGCGGCACGGTGGCCGATGGGACGGGCGCGGCGCTGCAAGATCTCGACGTCGCCCTCAAGGATGGCCGCATCGCGGCCCTGGGTAAGCATTTGGGCGCCGGGGCCGAGGAAATTGACGCCCGCGGCTTGCTGGTGACCCCCGGCTTCGTCGATGTGCACACCCACTATGATGGCCAAGCCACCTGGGACGCCCGTCTTACCCCCTCCTCCAATCACGGCGTGACCACGGCCGTCATGGGCAACTGCGGCGTGGGGTTCGCCCCGTGCCGGCCCCAGGATCACGACAAACTCGTGCGCCTGATGGAAGGGGTCGAGGATATCCCCGGGGTGGTGCTCACCGAGGGCCTGTCCTGGAACTGGGAAAGCTTCCCGGAGTTTCTTAAGGCCCTGGAAGGCCGGGACCACGACATCGATTTTGCCGCCCAGCTCCCCCACGCTGCGCTTCGGGTATTTGTGATGGGCGACCGGGGCGCGCGTCGGGAAGTGGCCACGGCAGAAGACCGCGCGGCCATGGCTGCGCTCACGCGAGAGGCCATGGCCGCTGGGGCCCTCGGCTTCAGCACCTCGCGTACCCTGAATCATCAAACCGCGGACGGCGACCCGACCCCAACCCTCACGGCAGCGGAAGATGAACTCATGGCCATCGCTCTGGCTATGAAGGCCGAAGGCAAGGGCGTGCTGCAGTTCGTTTCCGACTTTCAAAACCCCGGGGAAGAGATGGCCATGCTGCGCCGGCTCGTAGAGCAGTCGGGTCGTCCCCTGTCCCTGTCCCTTGCGCAAACGGAGGGCGCGCCGGAAGGCTATCGGAAGCTGCTGGGCTGGCTGGAAGGCCTGGCGAAAGCCGGCTTGCCGGTGCGAGGCCAGGTGGCGAATCGCCCCGTGGGCCTCATGCTGGGCCTTGACACAACGCTGAATCCCTTCGTGGCCCACCCCAGCTTTCAAGCGTTGCAGCGCCTGCCCTTGGCCGAGAAGGTGGCGCGGCTTCGCGAGCCGGCGCTTCGGAGTAAGTTGCTCAGTGAAGCCCCTCAGGCCGACCATCCGTTCATGCAAGCGGTGCTATCGAACTTCGAAAAAATGTTCGTCCTGGGCGATCCGCCGGATTATGAGCAGGACCCGAGCCAGTCCCTCGGGGCCCGGGCTCGGCGCGAGGGCGTCGCGCCGGAGGCCCTCGCCTACGACCTTATGCTCGAGCAGGATGGCCGGGCCATGCTCTATTTCCCGTTCTTGAATTATGCCCAGAATGATCTCGAGGCCGTCCTCGAGATGATGGAGCACGAGCAAACCATCCTGGGTCTCGGCGATGGCGGGGCGCACCTTGGCACCATCTGCGACGCCAGCTTCACCACCCACATGCTGACCCACTGGGCTCGGGATCGACGCCGTGGCCGCAAGCTGCCGGTGGAAACGGTGGTGCAGTGGCACAGCCGGGACACGGCCCAAGCCGTGGGTTTGTTTGATCGCGGCGTGCTGAAGCCCGGTTACCGCGCCGATCTCAATATCATTGATTTCGATGGTCTGCGCCTGCGCGCGCCCCGCATGCAACGGGATCTGCCCGCCGGCGGCCAGCGCCTCATGCAGGATGCGGAAGGCTATCGCTATGCCATTGTGGCGGGCCAGGTGACCTACATCGATGGAGCGCCCACGGGGGCCCTGCCTGGGCGCCTCGTGCGAGGGGCTCAGCCTGCTCCGGGCTGAGCGCGGCGCGCGGGCGATGCGGACCGATCGCCTCGCGGCGGCGGTAGATCAAGACCTCGAACGGGCCGCAAGGCTGCTTCGGGGCGGGGAGCTTGTGGCCTTTCCGACGGAAACGGTCTACGGCCTGGGGGCCGATGGTCTGAGTGGCTCGGCTGTGGCCCGCATCTTTAAGGCCAAGGGTCGACCTCAGGACAATCCCGTTATTTTGCACGTGGCCAGCCTTGCGGCGGCGGACGGTCTCTACGCGGCCTCGCCGTGGCAAGCGCAAGCGCTGGCGCGCTTGGCCGAGGCCTTCTGGCCTGGGCCCCTGACGTTGGTCGTGCCGAAAACGGCTCTCGTACCGAGCCGGGTCAGCGCCGGGGGCTCGAGCGTGGCCTTGCGCGTGCCCCAGCACCCCGTAGCCTTGGCTTTGCTGGACGCCGTGGGCCGACCCCTGGCGGCGCCGTCGGCGAACCGTTCTGGCCGTCCCAGCCCCACCACCGCTGATCACGTCTTGCGAACCTTGGATGGCCGCATAGCGGCGGTTCTGGACGGCGGTCCCACGCCCCTCGGTTACGAATCCACGGTGCTCTCGCTCCTGAACGATCAGCCGGCGTTGCTCCGCCCGGGGGCGCTCAGCCGTGCGGCCCTGGAGGCCGTGCTGGGCCAACCCGTGCTGCCCAGGGTGACGGAAGCGGGCGCCAAGGCGGCAACGGGGGAGGGCGCCCCGGCCCTTGCGCCCGGGCTTCGGCACCGCCACTACGCCCCCGACGCCGTGACTTTGCGCTTCGCCGACCTGGCGGGGCTCCAGCAGGCCTGGGCCGGAGGCGAGGCGATTTTGTGTCGTAGCGAGACAGCCCGACGTTTGGGGCCGCGCCGGGCGCCGCTGATTGTGCTGCCCGACACGCCGGAAGGTTTTGGGCGCGCCCTTTATGACGGTCTTTATGCGCTGGAAGCCGCTGATGTGCCCTTGGCTTGGGTTGAGCCCTTGCCCGAAGACGGGCCCTGGGACGCGCTTCGCGATCGCCTGCAGCGTGCCGTGGCCGGGTAGCCGCGGCGCTTAGAACCCAAGAGGAACAACAGGGGAATGGGAAATTTATGGCCAATTTTGACTGTGTGATCCGCAATGCGCAGCTCGTTGACGGCACGGGCTCCCCGGCGCGAAAGGGTGACCTTGCCCTCAAGGACGGCCTGATTGCGGCCGTGGGATCCTTTGACGGCAAGGGACGGGAGGAAATCGACGCCGACGGCGGCCTCCTTACCCCCGCCTGGGTCGATATTCACACCCATTTCGACGGCCAGGTCACCTGGGATGACACCCTGCTGCCCTCCTCGGGCCAGGGCGTGGGCACCATCGTCATGGGCAACTGCGGCGTGGGCTTTGCGCCCGTGGCGCCGGGCGGGGAAAAGGATCTCATCGAGCTCATGGAAGGGGTGGAGGACGTTCCGGGCACGGCCCTCTACGAGGGGATGCCCTGGGGGGCCTGGTCGAGCTACCCCGAATACCTCGATTACCTGGCGACTCGGGTCTACGCCTTGGATGTGGCCTCTCTTATCGCTCACGGGGCCGTGCGCAATTTTGTCATGGGCACCCGGGGGCGGGAGAATGCGCCGGCCACTGCCGATGATTTAGCGGCCATGCGTCGCCTCGTGGCCGAGGGTGTCCGTGCGGGAGCGGTGGGGTTCTCTACGTCCCGGATTCTGGGCCACGTTTCCGTGCGCGGCGAGCCTGTTCCCGGCACTTTTGCTCAGGATGACGAAGTGCTGGCGCTGGCTAGGGCGCTTCGCGATGCAGGAAAGGGGGTGTTTCAAATCATTCCCTCGAGCACCCTGGGCAGTGGTGCTGCCGCAGGGCGAGAAGAGCCCCATGACCTGGCAGACGAGGTTCGGCTTATGGCTCAGCTTTCCCGGGAAGCGCAGCGTCCCCTCACCTTCACCCTGTTCCAGGTGGCGGAATGGCCCACCCGGTGGAAGGCGGTGCTCGATCAGGTGAGCGCGGAGAATGCGGCCGGGGCCCAGGTCTTCCCCCAGGTGGGCGCACGGCCCACGGGCATCGTAATGAGCCTTCGCACCTACCATCCCTTTATGCGCCGACCGAGCTACCTTGGGCTGAAGGACTTGAGCTTCGAAGCGCGTCTAGCAGCGCTGCGCGATCCGGCGCGGCGCGCGGCCATCTTAGGGGAGCAGAGCGTACCCCATCCCCTGCCCGGCACCATGGAAAACGGGGTGGCCTTTGCCCAGCTAAACTTCGAGCAGATTTTCCTGTTCGATGAGGCGCGGGATTACGAACCGACCCGGGAGCAAAGCTTTGCGGCCCAGGCAGCAGCCAAGGGCATGGATCCCCACGCCTTCCTCTACGACGTGCTGACGGCCGGTTCCGGCGAGCGCTTCGTGGTCATGTACTTCACTAACTATGCCGATCACAACCTCGATGCCGTGCGGGAAATGCAGCTGCACCCGGAGACCGTGACCGGCCTGTCCGATGCGGGGGCCCACGTCACCGTGATCTTTGATGCGGTGGCGCCGACCTACGAGCTGACCCACTGGGGGCGGGATCGCACCCGCGGGGCGACGCTGCCTCTTGAGCATTTGGTGCATCGGCAAACCCAGCGCAATGCGCAGCTCTTTGGCTTCAAGGATCGGGGCGCTCTGCTCCCGGGCCTGCGGGCGGACTTGAACTGGATCGACTTCGATCGCCTGGCCCTCGGGGACCTTGAGGTACGTCGAGATTTGCCCGCCGGCGGCGCGCGCATTCTCCAGCACGCCAAGGGCTACCGAGGGACCTGGGTGGCCGGGGTTCGGACCCGTGCTGAGGATGAAGATACGGGTGCCCGGCCTGGCCGGCTTTTGCGCAGCCAGGCATGAGCCCACGGGATCTTCCAAGGCGCTGGGGCAGCTTGGCCGGTGGCCTTGAGGGGCTTGCGGCCCTGTTGGCGCTTGGCGGGTTTTTAGCCGTGCTCCAGACCTTCGTCATCGGGCGCCATTTTGTGATTCCTACCCTGGCGCTGGTGCCGACGATCTTCTTCGCCGTGCTGGCCACGGCAGGGGCGCGGGGCGAGCGTTGGGCCCAGGGCCTGCTTCTTTGGCTCGGGGCCTTGGCCGTCGCCCATCTCTTTTTCGCCCTGTTTTGGGCGAAAACCCCGCGTGCGCTTTTGGGTTCCGCCTTCTTGCCCGTTTATGGGTTCGCCTTAGTGCTGATGGCGGGGCTGACCCGCGCCTATCATCGCGCGAATGACCTGCACTTTTTCTTTCCCGGAGCGCCGGAAACATGACCTCGGCGGGACGTTCCGTCTTTTGGGAGGGGGTGCGGGATGGCACCCCCTTCATCTTTATGGTGGGGCCCTTTGCCCTGCTGTTTGGGGTGGTGGCCACGGAGCTCGGCCTGTCCCTGTGGGAAACCCTAAGCTTTTCCACCCTGGTTATCGCCGGGGCGGCTCAATTCGCCACGCTAGAACTCTTAGATGCCGGCGCGCCCTTGACCGTGGCCGTGGCCACGGGCCTGGCCGTCAACCTGCGTATGGCGCTCTATTCCCTCTCCCTCGTGCCTTACTTTGGCCGGGCGCCCCTGGCTCATCGCGCTTGGCTTGCCTATGCCCTCGTGGATCAGGTTTACGCCCTTGCCTTGCTGCGCTTCCAGGGTCGGGAGGAGTCCCAGGCGGACCGCCTGGCCTACTACGCCGGGGCCGCGGCGCCCATTTGCGGGATTTGGATTTTGGCCTGCGCCTTAGGGGCCCTGGCGCAAAGCACGGTGGCGTCGGTGCCGGGCCTAGATTTCGCTGTCCCCTTAACTTTCCTTGCCATGGTCACGCCCATGCTGAAGGACCGGCCGAGCCTCGCGGCGGCGCTGGTGGCGGCGATCCTGGCCGTGAGCGCGCGGGCGCTGCCCTTCAACACGGGGATGCTTCTGGCGGCGGCAGGGGGCATGGTTACGGGGGCGATACTCGAGGCTTGGGGGGATCGCCATGAGTGAGGTGTCGAAGGAGGCGCTCTGGCTGACCATTGCCGCCCTCGGCGTGGGGACCTATCTGATCCGCTTTTCCTTTCTCGGTTTTCTGGGGGGGCGCACCTTACCGTCCGGCCTGCTGCGCTTGCTCCGCTACGTGCCCGTGTCCGTTTTTCCGGCCCTGGTGGCGCCCCAGGTGCTATGGCCCCCGGGGACCGGGGGCGCGTTCGATGGGCCGCGGTTTATGGCGGCCCTGGCGACGCTGGCGGTGGGTCTTTGGCGCCGGAACGTATTGCTCGCCCTCGGCGCTGGCCTTGGCGTGCTGTTTCTGCTGGAGGGGCTTCGGCGTCTTTAGCCCTTTTGCGCCGCCTTCAACCGCGCTGCGGTGAAGTCCGGGCTGCGCTTCTCCACGAACGCGGCGATGGCTTCCCGGTTTTCCGGGCTGCCCACGGTGCGGGTGAGGGCCTCGTTTTCCAGGGCAACGATTTCCCGGAGGGCAGCCTTCTTCGGCGCCATCATCAGCGCCTTGGTTTCCCGAAGGGAATTCGGCGCTTGCCGCGCCAGCACGTCCGCCCGAGCCAGCACGGCGTCGAGAAAGCCTTCATCGGGCAGAACATCCAGCGCCAAGCCCGCCGTCTTGGCTTCGGCGGCGTTCAGCGTTTCAGCGCTGTACAGGAACCAGGCGGCGCGCTGGGGACCCATGAGCTGCTGGAAGGCCAAGCTGCTGCCCGCTTCCGGGTTAATGCCCAGCGCCGCAAAAGGGCATCGCATGCGGGCACTCTCCGCCATGAAGACCATATCGACGAGGCCGCAGATCGTGCCGCCCACGCCCACGGCGACCCCGTTTACCGCAGCAATAACGGGCTTGGGGTAGTCGATGAGGCAGTCCACGAGGCCAGCGAAACCATGCTTGGGGGGTGCGGTGCGTTGGCCCATTTCCGTGAGGTCCGCGCCGGCGGTGAAGGCGCGGCCCTTGCCGGTGATGACGACGACGGACACCGTGTCGTCCTCGGCGGCGCCTTGGAGGCCTTCCACAAGCGCATCGAAGAGGGGGCCGTTGAAAGCGTTGAGCTGCGCTTCCCGGGCGAGGGCCAGGACGCGGGTGGCGCCGTGATCAGATTGGTCAAGCATGGTCTCTCTCCTTGATTTCCCGAGTCCGGAATCATGACCCAGGTCGCCGGGGGACAAAAGCATTCTTCGAAGGACCGCGCTAAACTCCCAGGAAAACAAGGGGGGGTCAACATCATGCAGCACATCGCCATCGGGGAAGGACTTCGACGCGCCTCGGGCCGCACGGTTGCCACCGTGTTGCTTGCCCTGCTGGGGGGCTTAAGCCTGACGGCGCAGGGCGCCAGTTATTTGCGCTTTCAAGATGCGGCGGGGCAGGCCCATTTTGCCGAGCGCTTGGCCGACGGTCGGGTGCAGCCGCTGGACGCCGCGCCGTGGCTTGGGGGGCAGGCCCGGGGCACCCCCCTGCGCCTTTCTGAGGCGCAGCTCCTCGCGCCGGTGACGCCTCGCTCGGTCATTGCCATCGGCTACAACTACCCAAGCCATACGGCCGATCGTCCCGATCCCACGGCAGTGGGCATGTTCGCCAAGCTGCCCGGGTCCATCACCGGTCCAGGAGCGGTGATTCCCTACCCGCGCCGGGCGAAGAATCTTCATTACGAAGGGGAAGTGGTGATTGTCATGGGCGCCCATGCTTATCAGGTGCCGCCGGAACAGGCCCTCAGCAAGGTTTTTGGCTATACCGCAGGAAACGACGTTTCCGAGCGGGATTGGCAGGCGGGGGATCTCCAGTGGCTCCGCGCAAAGGCCTCCGATGGCTTCGGCCCCGTGGGCCCCTGGATCGTTACCGACCTTGATCCTCAGGACCTGACCGTGAAGACCTTCCTAAACGGCGAGCTCAAGCAGGCGGACGCGGTAAGGAACCTGTTCTTCGATTTTGCAACGATCATCAGCGAAGTGACGGAAACCATCGCGCTGGCGCCGGGGGATGTGATCTTCACGGGCACGCCGGGCACCACGGAACCCATGCAGCCTGGCGATGAGGTGGTGGTGGAAGTCTCCGGCGTGGGCCGCCTGGTTAATCGCGTGGGGGCACCCTAATGGATCCGCGAGCCATCACGCTTCAGGACGGCGACGATCGCGACCCGGCCCTTGCGGCGGCCCTGATCTTCGACACCGACCCGCACATTTTTTCCTTCCTCCACGGTCATGATCGAGCTCGTGCGGATCATCACCTCGCGTACCAGTGGCAGCAGCAGGCAGGGTTGTTTTCCCATCGCTATGCCCGCCTGGCGGTGGACGGCGCTGCCCTCCGGGGCTTGGCCCTCGGCTTTTCTGCCGCGGAGCAGCAGGTCGGCGCGGAGCCGTTCTTCGCGCAGGCGCAGGCCATTTTGGATGAGGGTGGACGCCTAGCGCTCGCGCGCTGGGTGCAGGAAGGTCGCTACGTGCTGCCGCCCATTCCCCCCATGGCGTTCTATCTGCAAAATTTGGCGGTGGTGCCGGAGCTGCGGGGCCGGGGCGTGGGCCAGCGCTTGCTTGAGGACGTTTTTGAGCGGGCGCGGCAGGCAGGATGTGAGGCCGTGCACCTTGATCTCTACGCGGGCAATCCCGCCCAGGCGCTCTATGAGCGCGCTGGCTTCAAGGTGCTTGTGGAAACCCGGGTGCCGGCCCTGGTTGACGAGGGAATTGGTCTCCATCTTCACATGGCCGCTGCGCTTTAAGGAGAGTCGCCGTGAGTGAATCACTGCGCAGTCAATTGCTGAAGGCGGGCTTGGGCAAGGCCGAGCCGGAAAAGGGCGCCCCAAAGGCGAAGAAGCGGGGGAAAGGCGGGGCGCGGCCCGCCGCGCCTGGGGCCCCGGAGGCGCCTTCGACGCCGGCCGCCGCAGCCGCCAAGCCGCGGCGAAAGAGTGCGCTCAGCCAAACCCTTAGGGAGCAGGCCAAGCTGATTATCGAACAGCGCCGCTTGCCCCGGGATCAGGGGGACTGTGCTTACCACTTCGTCGATGGGAAAAAGGTCCGAAAGCTTTACGTTACCGCGGCCCAGCGCGACAGCTTAGCCAGCGGCGAGATGGTCCTCGTCCGCCATGGGGCCGGCTTTGAGGTGGTGGAAGCGCGGGTGGCGGAAAAAATCATGACGCTTGATCCGCGTTTATGCCTTCCGCGCCCGGGGCGCGCCGAGGAGGCGGATCCCGAGTACGCTGACCACCCCATCCCCGACGATCTCGACTGGTAGTTAGGGCGCCTTTTTGTAGACCCGTTCCCCGGCAATCCAGGTTTCCTTCACCTGAAGTTTCCAGAGTGCTTCCGGCGCCACTTCGAAGGGGTTCTGCTCAAAGAGGACAAAATCGGCCCATTTTGTCGGTTCCAAGCTCCCGAGTTGCCCTTCCTGCCGCGCCGACCAGGCCGCATCCAGCGTAAAGCCGCGCAGCGCTTGGGCGAGGGACAGCTTTTCTGACGGACGCCAGCCGCCAGGGGGATCATCCTGACGACTTTGTCGCGTGACTGCGGCGTGAAGGCCGAAGACTGGATCGGGCGGTTCCACGGGGAAATCACTACCGAGGGCCAGCACGGCACCCTTTTTCAGCAGCGTGGCCCAGGCGTAGCCGCCGGCGAGGCGTTCGCTGCCCAGGCGCTTTTCCGCCATCCACATGTCGGAGGTGGCGTGGGTAGGCTGCATGGAGGCAACAACTCCAAGATCGATGGTGCGTTGAAGGTCGTCCGGGCGCATCACCTGCGCGTGTTCGATTCGGTGGCGCAGCTCGCGGCTACCCGGGTAGCGCGCAAAGGCTTGGGCGTAGGCGTCCAGGACGACGGCGTTGGCCCGGGGGCCGATGGCATGAATGCCCACCTGCCAGCCCTTGGCCGTGGCGTCGTCGACGATGCGGGCGAGGTCCTCGGCACTGGTGAAGAGAAGCCCCCGGTTGCCCTCATCGTCGCTGTAATCCTCGAAGAGCGCTGCGCCGCGGCTGCCCAGGGCGCCATCGGAGTAGAGCTTTACGGCCTGCACATCGACGCGGTCCGCGGGGTCGTCCTGCGGCGCCCCAAGCGCCCGGAGCGTCTCCTCTCCGGCCACCATCACGTACAAGCGGACCTTCAAGGCTCCCTGGTCGGCAAGGCGCTGGAAGGTTTCGATGGTGCGGACGCCGGCGCCTGCATCATGGACCTGGGTAAGGCCCTTGCTGAGCATGATGTCCTGGGCTGCGCCGATGGCGGCCTCCAGTTGGGCTTGGCTCGGGCGGGGCACCTGGGCGTCGATGAGGTCCATGGCGGCATCGACGAAAACCCCCGTGGGATTGCCCTCCTCGTCGCGAATGATTTGCCCACCTTGGGGGTCGAGGGTGTCCGCCGAGACGCCCGCCGCCGCCATGGCGGCGGCGTTGGCCCAGGCGGCGTGGCCATCCACGCGGCGCAGCCAGACGGGACGGTCCGTGACGCCGGAAAGATCGGCGGCGGTGGGGAAGCGGCCTTCTGGCCAATGCTCCTGATTCCAGCGCCCCCCCGTAATCCAGCCGTCTCCGGTTTTTGCGTAGGCGGCGATGGCGGCCACGGTCTCCTTTAGGCTTTGGAGCCCGGTGATATTCAGGCGGAGGGCGTCGTAGCCGAGGCTGGTGAAATGGCCGTGGGCGTCGATGAGCCCGGGCATGAGAAAGGCGCCTTCGCCGTCGATGCGGGTGACGGGCTCCCCAAGCCGCGCCGCGAGGGTGCGGAGATGATCGAAGGTTCCCGCGGAAACTACCCGGCCTTCATGGACGAGCAGGGCGGAAAAGCGTGCCTCCTCAACCATCGTCCCCGTGTCCGCGGCGCTGGCCGTGGCGGTCCAGCCTTGCACGTTGTAGAACAGGGTGGTGTCCGCGAGGGCGGTTTGCGCCAGAAGCGACGCGGCCAAAGTCATCAATCGAATTCGCATGGGAGCGCTCCTAGCGGCTCATGAGCGTTTTGAGATCCGTTTCCGGATTGGCCAGGGCCGCCGCGGTCACCGGGGCCTTTTGGGCCACGAGCTGGCGCGCGGCCATGAACTCCCGGGGGCTGTTCACGGCGTCCACGGCAATGAGCTTGCCGTCCTTCAGATAGAAGCGCGCGAAGGCGCCGCTCTCCGGATCGCCTCGAAGGACGTCCTCCTCGGCTTCGCCGGAGAAGCCCACCATCTGCAGCTTGAGGTCGTACTGATCGCTCCAGAACCAGGGTACGGCGTCGTAGGTGGCGTCCCCGCCGCAAATGTTCTTGGCGGCGACTCGGGCTTGGTCCATGGCGTTGGGCACGGACTCCAAGCGGAGGCGCCGGCCGAGGCCGGGATTGGGATGGTTCGTGCAGTCACCGATGGCGTAGACGTTTGGCGCGCTGGCCCGCGTGCCTTCATCGACGAGAATGCCGTTTTCGCAGGCGATGCCCGCGGCCTCCGCAAGCTCCGTGCGGGGCAGAATTCCGACGCCCACGATGACGACGTCGGCCGGAAGCTCCGTGCCATCTTTGCATCGCACGCCCGTGACCTGGCCATCGCCGAGGAGCTCCGCTGCCGCGGCTTCCGTTTTGATCACCACCCCGTGGCGTGTGTGGACCTGGGTGTAGAAGGCGGACATAGCCGGCGTGGTCACCCGCGCAAGAATCCGGCTTTCCATTTCCAGCACCGTCACCTCCAGGCCCAGCTTGCGGGAGACCGCCGCGACCTCAAGGCCGATATAGCCGCCACCGATGATGACCAGCCGCTTCCCTGGGGTTAGCGCATCGCGGATGCCGTCGACGTCGGCCATGGTGCGCAGATAGAACACGCCGGCTTGGTCGAAGCCCGGAAGGGACAGGCGGCGCACGGCGCTGCCCGTCGCGAGCACCAGATCGCTGTAGGCCAGTGCCTCACCGCCCTCCAGGGTGACCGTTTGCGCTGCCGTATCGATGGCCGCGACCTTCGTGCCGAGACGGGTTTCGATGTGTTGATCGGTGTAGAACTTCTCGGGCCGCACCAGGAGTCGCTCCACGGGGAGCTCACCGAGGAGGTAGGCCTTCGAAAGCGGCGGGCGCTGGTAGGGCAGCTGGGGCTCTTCGCCGATCATCATGATTTCGCCGTCATAGCCATCCTGCCGTAGGCTGGCCACGAGTTGTCCGGCCCCTTGGCCGCCGCCCACCACGATCGTTCTTTTCATCTGCGATCCCTTATGCTCGCCGGAGATTCCCGCCATTGTAGCGCCACTGCTCGAAGGAGGCTTTCCATGGATAGCGACCCCTCTGCCTTTTCCCTTAGCTTAGCGTCTCGGCGCATGGGCGCGGTGATGATCTTTTCCTTTTTGGGGGTGATGTTCGGCGGCGCCGTGCTGACCTATCGGCTGGTGGCCTTGCCGGCCTATTTGGCTTCCCCGCTTCACCAGGATCTTTGGCGCGCGGGTCATGCTCATGCCGCTTTGTTCTTGGTGCTGACGTTGGTGTGTCTGCCCTGGATCGATGCGGCCCGGCTCTCGGAGCCGCTGCGCTGGGTGGTGCGGGTGCTTATCTCCTCGGCAAGCGTGACTTTCCCCGCGGCCTTCTTTTTTGCTGCGCCGTCGCCCGCGACTGTTGAAGCCACGCCCGTGCTTTGGTTGCTGGTGCCCGGCGCTATACTCCTTGCTTCGGGCTTATTGCTGCTGGTTTGGGGCTTGCTTCGGCGGCCCCCGCAAACCTCGCCCACTCACCGGTAAAGGAGACGGATTGTGATGCTTCCCCGCGTCGTCGCCCTTGGGCTTGTTGGCTTAACCCTCGCGGCCTGCGAAAAGGCGCCCGAGCCCCCGAGCTCGTCCGCTTCGGCCCCGGCCGCAGCGGTGAATCCGTTCCTCGAGCCGAGTCCTCTGCCCTATGGGCTCCCGCCCTTTAATCGCATCACCCACGCCCATTTCGAGCCGGCCTTTGACCAGGGCATGGCCGAGGAGCAGGCCGAAGTGGCCGCCATGGTTGCCGATCCAGCGCCGCCGACCTTTGAGAACACCATTGTGGCCCTGGAGAAAACCGGGGCCCTACTGGACCGGGTCTCGCGGGTGTTTTATGCCCTCTCGAGCGCCCATACGAACGAAGCGATTCGCGCCCTGAGGGCGGAGCTCGCGCCCAAGCTGTCCGCCCATCGCGATGGAATCATGCTGAACCCGGAAGTGTTCGCGCGGGTTTCGGCGGTGTTTGAGTCCCGGGAAGAAGCCGGTCTGACCGGGGAAGATCTGCGCCTCGTGGAGGAAACCTACAAGGACTTCCAGCGCGCGGGCGCGGCCCTTGGCGCCGAAGCGCGGGGACGCCTCAAGGAACTGAACAGCCTTTTAGCTAAGGCTGGCGCGGCCTTCTCCGATGCGGTGCTGGCGGAGGTGAACGCCAGCGGGGTCATCGTCGAAGACGAATCGGAGCTGGCGGGGCTCAGCGCCGATCGCCGCGCGGCCCTCGCCCAGGCGGCGGCGGAAGCCGGTCTCGGGCCCGACCGTTGGCTGATCTCCCTGCGGAACACCACAGGCCAGCCCATCTTGACGGACTTGACCTATCGGCCCCTTCGGGAGCGGATTCAGCGCGCTTCGGAAGCGCGGGGGCATCGGGGTGGGGAGCACGATAACCGTGCGCGGGTGATCGAGATCCTCACCTTGCGCGCGGAAAAGGCGGCGCTCCTTGGCTTCTCCGATTACGCGGCCTACGCGGTGGCCAATCAGACCGCTGGTTCCCCGGACGCCGTGGAGGCCATGCTCCGTCAGCTTCGCCCCCGGGCCGTGGCCAATGCGCAGAAGGAAGGGGCCGCGCTCCAAGCGCTCATGGATAAAGAGCGCCCCGGGCAAACCTTGGCCGCCTGGGATTGGAGCTTTTACGCCGAAAAGCTTCGCGCCGAGCGCTACGCTTTTGATGCGGAAGCCCTCAAGCCCTACTTCGAAATGAACCGCGTGCTCCGGGACGGGGTCTTTCACTTTGCCGGGGTGCTCTACGGCCTGCGCTTTGAGCCGCGCCCGGACCTACCTACGTACCACCCGGATGTGCAGGTGTTTGAGGTGTTCCTGGATGACGCCCCGAAGGGCCTCTTCCTTTTCGATCCCTACGCGCGCCCCAGTAAGCGCGGGGGCGCCTGGATGAACGCCTATGTCTCCCAGAGCCGCCTCCTGGGTACGCCCGCGGTGGTGGCGAACCATCTGAATATCGTGAAGCCCGCGCCCGAGAGCCCCACGCTCCTCACCTTTGATGAGGTCAATACCATGTTCCACGAGTTCGGCCATGCCCTCCATGGTCTGTTCTCCGACGTGACTTATCCGCGCTTCTCCGGCACGCGCGTGCCCCGGGACTTCGTGGAGTTCCCCTCCCAGGTGCACGAGATGGGCGCGACCTGGCCGTCGATCCTGAAAAACTATACGGTGCACTATGAAACAGGCGATCCCCTGCCCGCCGAACTGCTCGAGAAGGTGCTCGCAGCCCAGCGCTTCAACGAGGGCTTCCGCACCACCGAGTATCTGGCGGCAGCGAGCCTGGACCAGGCCCTGCATCGCCTCGCCCCAGAGGCTCTGCCCGAGGCAGAAGGGCTCATGGACCTTGAGGCCCAGCTTCTTGCGGAGCTCGGCCTGGCCTATGCCCCCGTGCCCCCGCGGTACCGGACTCCTTATTTCTCTCACATCATGGGGGGCTACGCGGCGGGCTACTACAGCTATATCTGGAGTGAAGTGCTCGACGCGGACACGGTAGCCTGGTTTAAGGCCAGCGGTGGTCTAACCCGGGAGAACGGGGACCGCTTCCGCGAGCGCCTGCTGTCCCGAGGTTCGAGCGTCGATGCTATGGCCCTTTATGAAGATTTCCGGGGGGCGGCGCCGAGCCTTGCGCCCCTGCTCGAGCGGCGGGGCTTAACGGATTAGGCGTCCGAGGAGGGTGCGGGGGGCGTGTCCTGCGCCGCGAGCACCGCGCTTCGGAGCGTCTGCTTCGCCAGCTTGCCTGTGGGCAGGCGCGGCAAGGGCTGATGGAAGCTCCAGGTCTTGGGGCACTTGAGATTCGCGAGGTGCCGGCGGCAATGTTGGCGCAGGGCCTCGCCTCGGGCGGCTTCCTCCGCGGGCGCAGCGGGAGTGGTGAGCTCCACGGCGGCGTGAATGCGCTCGCCGAATTCCTCATCCGGTAGCCCAAAGACGGCGGCGTCGGCCACGCGCTCGTCCGCAAGCAGCACGTCTTCAATCTCCCGGGGGTAGATGTTGACCCCGCCGCTGATGATGGTGAAGTCGCGCCGATCCGTCAGGTAGAGATAGCCCTCTTCGTCCAGATAGCCGAGATCGCCCACGGTGGAGAACCCGTCATCGAGGTAGGCGGCTCGGGTTTTGGCGTCATCGTTCAGGTAGCGGAAGGGCGCTCCGCCGCGCAGATAGACCCCGCCCCTTTCCCCGGGGGCGCAGGGCTTGCCGTCGTCGTCTCGAATGCTCACTTCGCCGAGCAAGGGCCGGCCCACGCTGCCCCGATGGCTGAGCCATTCTTCGCTATTGATGACGGTTTGGCCGTTTGCTTCCGTTGCACTGTAATACTCATAGAGGATCGGCCCCCACCAATCGATCATGGCGGCTTTCACGGCCGGCGGGCAGGGGGCCGCCGCGTGGATGGCGTAGCGATGGGCGCGGGCTTTAAAGGCCTGCCGTCGCCCTTCCGGCAGGCGCAGAAGGCGTACAAACATGGTGGGCACCCACTGGCTGTGGGTAATGGGATGCGCCTCGAGGAGGGTGAGCGCTGTCTCCGCATCGAAGCGGTAGAGCACGTGGGCCGTGCCCCCGAGGCGCAGCACCATGTCGATATAGCGAAGGGGGGCGCTGTGGTAGAGCGGGGCCGTCGACAGATAGACCGTGTCTTCGCTCAGATGGTGAGCGCGGATGCGTGCCGCCGCCAGAGCGCTTTGCGTGCCCAGGGGCGCGCCCGGTTCCGCCGTGATGACGCCCTTGGGTTGCCCCGTGGTGCCCGACGAGAACAAGAGAGCCGCGCCTTCCTGGGCGCCCTCGGGACAGAGGCTGGGCTGGGTTTCGGCCAGGGCCCCTAGGCGCGTCGTACTGCTGTGGACGGCGTGTCCCCCGCCGGGGCGCTGGGCGGCGAGGTCGGTGCGGTAGACTAGGTGCTGGGTCCCGGCGATCTCAAGGATCGTCCCGATCTCGGACGCCTTTAGATGGCTATTTAAGGGGGTGTACCACAGCCCCAGGCGCATGGCAGCGAAGTAAAGCACCAGGGCTTCCCGGCTCGTCCCCGTAAGGGCCGCCAGGCGCCCGCCCGGGGCCAGGCCAAGATGCCGAAGCGCGTGAGCTACGCGGTTCACCTCGTCGTTTAAGGCCGCGTAGCTGAGAACGAGAGGGGCCGGGAGCGCGGGATCGTGTAACACCAGCGCGGGCTTGGCGGGCCGCAGCTGGGCCTGGGCCTCCAGGTGAAAGAGGCCGCCCGCCATTAGCTGTCGCGCTTGGGAGGCACAGGTAAGGTGGGGAAGGGGGTGACCTTGTCCCCCTTGATTTCTTTGATTCGCGCAGGCCCTTCCTTCTGCACCTCGTCGATGCGAATTATCGTGTGCATGGGGATATAGCTTCGCTCCACGCCCTCAAATTCGCTTTGGAGCTTTTCCTCGGCAGGGTCCACCACCACCTGGGTGCGTTTGCCAAAAACGTAGCCCTCGATTTCGATAAATCCGTAGAGCTCGCTTTGGTAGATATCCCGAGCGTAGAGCTCGTAAACCTGGCCCTGGCTCTGGAAGATCACGCGATAGAGGTGGGTCGGTTCGGCCATAGTGGCGCTCTCCTGCATCCGAAGGGGCGCAGTTTGGGCCTTGTGCGCTGCTTTGCAAGGGGCCGGGAAGAGTTTTTCGTAGCCCTGCCCCCCGGGTATGATCCGCCCCCAACGCGTTGTGCCGCGCCCCCATGCCAACCTGTGAGCAAAGCCATGGCGAAAAAAGTCTTTATCCGAACCTACGGCTGCCAAATGAACGAGTACGACTCGGCGCGCATGCTCGATGCGCTGCGGGAAGGGCAGGCCATGGAACCCACCGATCGCCCGGAAGATGCGGACCTTATCCTGTTGAATACCTGCTCTATTCGAGAGAAGGCCCAGGAGAAGGTCTTTAGCGAACTGGGGCGCTACCGCAGTCTGAAAGCGGCTAAGCCGGAGCTCATGATTGGGGTCGGCGGCTGCGTCGCCAGTCAGGAAGGGCACGCCATTGCCGATCGGGCACCCTTTGTCGATCTGGTTTTTGGCCCCCAGACCCTGCATCGGCTTCCGGCCATGGTGGATGAGCGCCGGACCACCGGCGCAAAGCGAGCGCCTCTCGTCGACATCTCCTTTCCGGAAATCGAAAAATTTGATCGCCTGCCCGAACCGCGCGCCGAGGGTCCTACGGCCTTTGTCTCCATCATGGAAGGGTGCTCGAAGTACTGCAGCTTCTGCGTGGTGCCCTACACCCGAGGCGAGGAGATCAGCCGGCCTTTGGAGTCCGTGCTGCAGGAGTGTGAAACCCTCGCCCGCGGAGGCGTGCGGGAAATCAACCTTCTGGGGCAGAACGTCAATGCCTACCGGGGGCCGACGGCCGATGGGGCGGTGGCCGACCTGGCCGAGCTCATCACTCACGTGGCGGCCATCGATGGCATTGATCGCATTCGCTTCACCACGAGCCACCCCGTGGAGTTTTCCGAAAGCCTTATCGAGGTCTATGGCGAGGTGCCCGAACTGGTGAATTATTTGCACCTGCCCGTGCAGTCCGGTTCGGACCGCATCCTAGCGCTGATGAAGCGGGGCCATACCGTTCTTGAGTACAAGGCAAAGGTGCGGAAGCTTAGAGCGCTGAGGCCAGATTTGGTTATGTCCACGGATCTCATTGTGGGCTTCCCCGGGGAAACGGCCGCGGATTTTGAGGCCACCATGAATCTTGTGGCGGACATCAATTTCGACCACTCCTTCAGCTTTATCTATAGCCGGCGTCCTGGCACGCCGGCGGCGGACCTTCAGGATCCCATTCCCCTGGAGGAAAAGAAGGCCCGCCTAACGCTTCTGCAAAATCGGCTGCGCCAGCAGGGCATGGCCCGGAGCGAAAGCCTACTGGGGTCAGTGCAGCGCATTTTGGTGGAAGGCCCGTCCAGGAAAGACCCGGGGCAGCTGGCCGGGCGCACGGAGTGCAATCGGGTGGTGAACTTCCGCAGCACCGACCCCGGGCTCGTGGGTACCTTCGTGGAGGTGGTGGTGGCGGAAGCCCTGCCCAATTCCCTGCGCGGCGAGCTCATTGCCTATGAGGACGGCGCTCCCGTTTAGGGGGCGAGGCCGACCGCCTGCAGGGCTAGGGAAAGGCGAAGGCGTTCTCCCGGCGCGAGGGTCACGACCCCGCGGGCGCCGGGCTCGGCGCTGGCAAGGGCGTTCGGGCAGGCCGTGACGGGCTCGCAGCAGAAGAAGTCGGCATTCCTCGGCAGGTAGAGCACGGCCCCCCGAAAGGGCGAGCGCGGCGTGCTGCTCCAGGCCAAGCGAAGGCCGTGGGTGGGCCAATTGAGTCGGGCTTGCCGCGGGCCTTCGAAGCAATGATCCCAGTCCGTGTCCTTTACGGCCCAGCGCTGGGGGCCCGCTATGGGCGTCCGCCTTTGGGGTAGGTCCCGGTGGTCCGGGTCCCAGCGGTGATGAAAGCGGGTTTCGAGCGTCGCCCCGCGGCTCGGAAAGTAGGGGTGCCAGCCGAGCTGAGCGGGCGCCGGGCCCCCGTGGTCGTTGCGGAGGGCGAGCTCGAGGGCGAGCCCCTGGGACGTGAGGATGAAGGTTTGGGTGGCGGTGAAGGCGAAAGGCCAGTGCACATCGCCGGCATGGCGAAGGGCAAGAGTCAGCATGCTCGGCCCCTCCGCGGTCACCGCCCAGGTTCGCTCCCAGCCGGTACCATGGAGTGCGTGCGGCGCCGTGAGCGGATGGGCGGGCAAGGACCAGGCCTGGCCCTGGAAGCGCAGCGCGCCGTCTTGAAGCCGGCCTAGGTAAGGTAGCAGGGGATAGGCGGCGCTATAGCGGGCGCTGCAAGTCAGGGGCGTCGCCGGGTCTCGCCGACCCTGACGCTCATCCCAGGAGCGTTCGCCGCCCTCCCAGAGCAGAGGTTGATCGCCCCAGCGCAGGCCCTGGACGACCCCGCCGCCCCGGCCCAGAGTCAGGGTGAGGGGGCCGCGCGTTAGGGTAAGAGTCGACACCTTAGGGGTTCACCATGTTGTCACCGTAGCCGTTCAGCCTACGAGCTTGGACGCCGCGGTGCGAGGGGTCGTTGACTTCGCGGTCGCTCCCCAGGTATCAAGCGCCCAGGGGTTCGGCTCAGGGCGAGCCCCTTGCCCCAAGGAGGCCATGACGGTGACCCGAACAGCAGCGCGGAGCGGTGTGCGAGGGGTCGCCAGCCGGCGACGAAGAACGGTTAGCACGGAGCAGACAAACGGTTTGAATGCCGTAGAAACCCTTACCTTAGAACCTAACGAGCCTCAGCGCCTAGCGCTTCTCTGCGGCCCCTTCGATCAGAACTTAAAGCAAATTGAAAAGCGACTCGGGATAGAGATTCGAAACCGAGGCAACGCTTTTCATTTGGCGGGAGATGGCGAGGAAGTGGCCCGGGCCGGGCGCCTGCTGCATCGCCTCTACCGCGAGACCCTTGGGGACGAGGGCGTGACTCCGGAACAGGTGCACCTCCACCTCCAGGAAGTCAGCGCGGAAAGGCCAGCGCCTCCGCCCGAACCCCCCGCTCCGGGGCTACCGGCCCTGTCGCCGGCCGGGGGCATCGTCCAGGACGCGCCCGTGGAGGATCCCTCCCTCATTCGAACCCGGCGCAAGACCGTCAAGCCTCGAGGCGAAAACCAGCGTGCTTATGTGCAGGCGGTGCGCGCCCATGACGTTTGCTTTGGGATTGGCCCGGCGGGCACGGGTAAAACCTACCTGGCCGTGGCCTGCGCCGTGGAGGCCCTCGAGAGCGAGCGCATCGCGCGGATCTTACTGGTGCGGCCGGCGGTGGAAGCGGGGGAGAAGCTGGGCTTCCTCCCCGGGGATCTCGCACAAAAGATTGATCCCTATCTGCGTCCCCTTTACGACGCCCTTTACGAAATGCTCGGCTTTGAGCGGGTTCACAAGCTCATCGAGCGCAACGTGATTGAGGTGGCGCCCCTGGCCTACATGCGAGGCCGCACCTTGAATAACGCCTTTATTATTCTCGATGAGTCGCAGAACACGACGGTGGAGCAGATGAAAATGTTCCTCACGCGGCTGGGCTTTGGCTCCACGGCCGTGATCACGGGGGATGCAACTCAGGTCGATCTGCCTCGGGGCACGCGCTCGGGCCTTATGCAGGTGGCGGAAGTGCTGCGGGATGTGCCCGGGCTTCACTTCACCCACTTTGGCTCGAAGGATGTGGTTCGTCACCCCTTGGTGCAGCGTATTGTCGAAGCCTATGAGCGTTTTGAGGCAGACGAGGCCCCGTGACCGAAGCGCCCATGCTGGCCGTGCAGCGCGCCTGCGCGGGGCGAACGCCCACCTCAGCGCAGTTTGAGTGCTGGGTGAGCGCTGCGCTGGAAGGCGCTCAGGCCGAGCCTGCCGCCGTGAGCCTCCGAGTGGTTGATGAACCGGAAGGCGCTGCGCTCAATGAGGCTTGGCGCGGCCGGGCGGGGCCGACGAATGTCTTGAGCTTTCCTGCGGATCTCAGCGAAAACCCGGCCGTTCGGATCCTGGGAGATCTGGTGCTCTGTGCCCCCGTGGTTCGGCGTGAGGCGCGGGCCCAACGCAAGGGGCAGCGGGCCCACTGGGCGCACCTCGTGATTCATGGCACCCTTCATCTTTTGGGGTACGACCACGAGGACGACGGGGACGCTCAGGTCATGGAGGCCTTAGAGCGCGAGGTACTGGCTTCCCTGGGTTTTCCCGATCCCTACCGCGAGGAGAACGAGCGGCTTTATGACTGATAGTAGTGGTAGCGAAGGGTCGAGTCCTAAGGGCTGGCTTGAGCGCCTAACTCAGGCGTTTTCGAGTGAGCCCGCAAGCCGACGGGAGTTGATGACGATCATCCGCGATGCCGCGGAGCGATCCCTCCTCGATGCCGAGGCCCTCAGCATCATCGATGGCGCCATGGCCGTCTCCGAGATGCAGGCCCGGGATATCATGATTCCCCGAAGTCAGGTCGTGTTTGTGCGCGATGATGCCGCGCCCCGGGACTTCCTACCCTTGGTCATCGACTCCCAGCATTCGCGCTTTCCCGTGATCGACGAAGATCTCGACGACGTAAAGGGCATCTTGCACGCGAAAGACCTTTTGCCGCTCCTGCTTAGCGGCAAGGTCGACCAGTTCAAGCTTCGGGATCACATGCGCCCCGCGCCCATCATCCCCGAAAGTAAGCGCCTTAACGTGCTCCTTACAGAGTTTCGGGAGAACCGTAATCACATGGCGATTGTGGTCGACGAATACGGGGGCGTGGCTGGGGTGGTGACCATTGAAGACGTGCTTGAGCAAATCGTGGGGGAGATCGAGGACGAGCATGACGTCCACGATGACAGCCTGATTAAGCAGCTGGACGCCAGCGCCTGGAGCGTGAAGGCCGTCACGCCCATTGAAGATTTCAACGAGCGCTTCGGCACTCAGTTCTCCGACGAGGAAT
>JADHNU010000058.1 GCA_016779325.1 Pseudomonadales bacterium | reverse complement strand
GCGCAGGAAGGCTTGCTGCGCGAGGGGGTCGGCGGCGCGCGCGGGGTCGGCCTGCAGCCAGGCGTCGATTTCCGCTTGGAGCGCGTCGCGCTTGGCGAGGCGGGCGGCGTTCTGCGGCGCGAGGTCGCGGATGATCGCGCCCAGGCCCTGCCAGAGGTGGTCTGGCTCGACGCCCGTGCCCGGGGCAATTTCGTCGCGCACCAGCGCGTAGAGTTCAGCGGCGATCTTAAGGCCGCCGACGGTGACGGTTTCAGTCATAATCATGACCTACCTTGCTGGGGGGAAGGGGCGCAATCTTGGCGACCTGCGGGGCCCAGCGCAAGGCCAAGACGCCCGCAAAGCGGGACAAGCAAGGAGCAGGACACCATGGGGAAGGGGCTGTATTACGGGTGGAAAGTGGTGGCGGCCCTGTTTGTCATGTTGACCTTCACCTCGGGCCTCGCCTTCTACAACATGTCCGTGCTCATGAACGCGCTGGTGTCCACGGGCCGCTACCCGGTCAGCGTGGTGTCCATCGGCGTGGCGCTCTTTTTTGTGGCCAGTGGCGTGGCGGGAATGTTAGCTGCGCCGCTGCTGCAGCGGCACGATCCGCGCTGGACCCTGGCCTTTGGCGGGGTGCTGGGGGCGGCGGCTCTCCTCGCCCTTGGGCAGGCGGAAAGCCTTCCCGCGCTTTATGGCGTGCTCATGCTGTTTGGCGTGGGCCACGCCTGCTCGGCTCTGGTGCCGGCGACGACCCTGGTGGCCCGGTGGTTTTCCGCTCGCCGTTCCGTCGCGCTATCCATTACCTCCACGGGCCTGTCCCTCGGCGGGATCCTCCTCACTCCCGTTTCGGCATCGCTAATTAGTCGCCTGGGCCTGGAGGCGTCCGTGCCCTGGCTGTCCGCGGCCTGGTTCCTGGGCATCGTGCCCATTACGGCCCTGGTCGTCCGTGGTCCTCGGGCCGGGGAGGAGGAGCCGCCCCTGGAGAATGCGAAAACCCCAACGCTGCGCGCCGATGAGGGATGGGCCTACGGCGATGCCCTTCGCTCGCGGTTTTTTGTGTGCGTCACCGGCGCCTGGATTCTATGTATGGGGGCCCAGGTCGGAGGCATCGCGCACCTGTTCAACATGGCCGTGGTCCGGGTGGATACGGCCGCCGGCGCCAGTGCCGTCTCGGCCATGGCGACCACCAGTATTCTCGGGCGTTTCCTGGGGGGCTGGCTTATCACGCGTATGGATACGCGCCGCTTTGCGCTGATCTGCCTCGTGCTTCAGGCCGGGGCCATGGCCACCCTGTCCCAGGCCAGTTCCGGGACCTTCGTGCTTGGGGCGGCGCTGTTTTTCGGTGCTACCGTGGGTAATCTGCTCATGCTGCAGCCCTTGCTGCTGGCAGAGGCCTTCGGCGTGCGTGAATACCCTCGTATCTATTCTTTCAGCCAACTGCTGTCCACCTTAGGGGTGGCTCTGGGGCCGGCCCTGTTGGGTGTGCTTTTTGACGTCACTGGTGGCTACACGGTGCCCTATCTCGTGGCGGCCCTAGCTTCCGTGGTGGCGTGGGCGGCCGTGCTTGGCTCCGGCGGGGTGCCCAACCCCCGAGGGTCGGGGGAGGTCGTGGCATGAAATGCTGGGTGGTGCTTGCGCTGGGCGCGCTCCTGGCCGCCCCCGGAGGAGCGGCCTTGCCCGGGGCCTTGGCTGATGGCACGCCGCTGCCCTCCCTGGCGCCGGTGCTGGAATCGGTCACCCCGGGGGTGGTGAATATCGCGACGGAAACGGACGTCTCCGTGGCGAATCCCCTGCTTCAAGACCCCTTCTTTCGCCGCTTCTTCGAGGTGCCTAGGCGGCAGCAGCGCAAGGCGCGCAGTGCGGGCTCGGGGGTGATCATCGATGGGGAAGGGGGGCTCGTTCTCACTAATCATCATGTGGTGGGGCAAGCGGACCGGATTACGGTCACCCTCGCCAGCGGCGCGCAGCTTTCGGCCACACGCCTCGGTTCCGATCCCCAGGTTGATCTTGCCCTGCTCGCCCTCGATCCGGCCGCCCTGGCGAATCTTCCGCCCCTTCAGGCGCTGCGTTTTGGGGATTCCCGGGCGCTGCGCGTGGGGGATTTCGTTGTGGCCATTGGCAACCCCTTTGGCATCGGCCAAACGGTGACCTCCGGCATTGTTTCGGCCCTGGGACGCAGTGGCCTTGGCCTCGAGGGCTATGAGGATTTCATCCAGACCGATGCGTCCATCAACCCGGGGAACTCCGGCGGGGCGCTGGTTGATCTGGCCGGCCAGCTGGTGGGGATCAATACGGCGATTTTCGCGCCCAACGGCGGCAATGTGGGCATCGGCTTCGCCATTCCGTCGGCCATGGCCAAGCGCATTGCGGAGGCGCTTCGGGAGGACGGGCAGGTCCGTCGCGCTGATCTCGGTTTGGCGGTCCAGCCTCTCGATGCCAGCTTGGCCGAGGCCTTCTCCGTGGCTCAGGGCGCGGGGGCCCTGGTGCGGGCAGTGCGGCCCGGCGGTGCGGCGGCGCGAGCGGGGCTCGCCGTGGGCGATATCTTGCTGGAGTTGGGAGAACGGTCCATTCGTCAGGAAGGGGATTTGCGTGCCCAGGCCGCGGTGACCTTGCTGGGCGATGAAATTCCCTTCAAGGCCCTTCGCGAGGGCCTGCCCGTGCAGGGCGTGCTCGTCTTTGGTGAGGCCGATCGGCTGCGTCTGGCCGGGGCGGAGCTGGCCCGAGGCCTGGCCGGGGCGGAGCTGCAAAGTACGGGGCAGGGTGAGCAGCCCGAAGGGGTCACGCTGCTGACCGTTGTTCCTGGAAGCCCCGCTTGGCGCTTGGGGCTTCGGGCCGGCGACCGGATCGTCGCCCTAGACGGGGTTAGGGTGATGGCCCTAGCTGGCTTGGTGGAGCGGCTGGGGCGAAGCGGTGGACGCCTGGGCTTGCGCATCCACCGCGAGGGCCGGGACTACGCCCTGTCCATTCCCCGCTAGCTTTGGATTTGGATAAGGGCCTCGCCGGGGGTGACCCGGTCGCCCTTCGCCGCGTTGACCGCGGTCACCGTGCCGGCCATGGGCGCCTGTAGCTCCGTTTCCATCTTCATGGCTTCGATGATCAGTACGGCTTGTCCTGCGGCCACCGTATCCCCTTCCGCCACGAGCACGTCCACGATATTGCCGGGCATGGTGGTGCCCACGTCCCCTTCGGCGCTGATGGCCGGGCGAGTGCCGCCCTGGCTCGCCACGTAGCTGTTGAGGGGCTCCACCACCACCTCTTCCGGAACGCCGTCGAGGGTGAGGTAGAAGTTCCGTTTCCCGGAAGTTTTCTGCCCCGTGCCGGTGACGGCAACGCGATAGCTTTCCCCGTGCACGTCGATGACAAACTCCGTCGCCACGCCCTGGGGCCCTTCGCTTGCGCCAGCGCTTTGGGGCGGTTGGAGGGTTTCCGCTTGCAGCGCGCCGTCCCGGCGCTGGGTGAGGAAGGTGCGCCCAAGATCCGGGAACATGGCATAGGTGAGCACGTCTTCCTCGCAGGTGGCGAGGTCGCCAATCTCGCTGCGCAGGGTGTCGAGCTCATCGCTGAGCAGGTCTGCCGGGCGGCTGGTGATGACCTCTTCCCCGCCAATGGCCCGGCGGCGGAGCTCTTCCTTGACCGTGCCCGGGGCCGCGCCGTAATAACCTTGGAGATAGCGCTTCACCTCCGTGGTGATGGTTTTGTAGCGCTCATCGGCGAGCACGTTGAGCACGGCCTGCGTGCCCACAATTTGCGAGGTGGGGGTGACGAGGGGCGGATAGCCAAGGTCTGCCCGCACCCGGGGAATCTCCTCAAACACCTTATGAATCTTGTCCAGGGCGCCCTGTTCCTTCAGTTGGTTCGCCAGGTTGGACATCATGCCGCCGGGCACCTGGTTGATCTGCACGGCGACGTCTTCCCGGGTGAAGTCGCTTTCGAACTGATGGTATTTCTTGCGCACCTCGAGGAAGTAAAAGCCAATGGCTCGGAGGGCTTCCAGGGGCAGGCCCGTTGCCCGGGGATCCTCGGCGAGCGCAGCCACCATCGCTTCCGTGCTCGGGTGGCTGGTGCCCCCGGCAAAGGCCGAAATGGCCGTATCAATGCGATCGACCCCCGCTTCCACAGCCTTCAGCTGGCATAGGGGTGCAAGGCCCGAGGTGGAGTGGGAATGGAGCGCCACGGGCAGGTCCACCGCTTTCTTCAGGCTGCTCACGAGGGCAAAGGTCGCCTGGGGGGTGAGGAGTCCGGCCATATCCTTGATGGCGATGGAGTCGCAGCCCATGGCTGCCATGGCCCGAGCCTGTTCGACGAAGAGCTCGGGGCCGTGCACGGGGCTGGTGGTGTAACACAGCGTACCTTCCGCGTGTTTGCCGGCGCTCTTCACCGCGGCGATGGCGGTTTCGACGTTACGGATGTCATTCATGGCATCGAAGATGCGGAAGACGTCCATGCCATGGCTGGCGGCCTGGGCCACGAAGGCGCGCACCACATCATCGGCGTAATGGCGGTAGCCCAGAAGATTCTGACCCCGAAGCAGCATTTGCGTGCGGGTTTTCGGAAGCGCGGTTCGGAGCGCTTTTAGGCGGTCCCAGGGATCTTCCGCAAGGTAGCGCAGGCAGGCATCGAAGGTGGCGCCGCCCCAGCATTCCAGCGACCAATAGCCGATGACGTCGAGCTGATCGCAGATAGGCAGCATGTCTTCCGTGCGCATGCGCGTGGCGATCAAGGACTGATGGGCATCGCGCAGGATGACATCGGTAATTTGTACGGGACCGGGAGCGGTCATGGTTATTCTCCTCTTTCCTCGCCTAGGGGCCCTAGAGACCGGTGTGCACGGCAATGGCCGTGGCCACGGCCAGGGCAAGCTCCTGAGGCCGAGTTTTCTCCGAATAGCGCGTCAGTTCCGGGTGTTTTGCGATAAAACTTGTGTCGAAGCGTCCACCGCGGAAGGTGGGATTCGCGAGAATTTGTGCATAGTAGGGCGCCGTGGTTTTAACCCCCATAAGCCGCATGTCTGCGAGGGCCCGCAGGCCTCGGTCCAGGGCGTCGTCCCAGCGCAGGGCCCAAACAATGAGCTTTAAGCACATTGAATCGAAATAGGGCGGGATGCTGTAGCCCGTGTAGATGGCCGTATCCACGCGCACCCCGGGACCGCCGGGGGCGTAGTAGCGCGTCACCCGGCCAAAGCTGGGCAAGAAATCTTGCCGGGGATCTTCCGCGTTGATCCGCAGCTGAATCGCAAAGCCGCGCATGCTGATTTCGTCTTGGCGCCAGGAAAGGGGCAGGCCCGAGGCAATGCGGATTTGCTCCTGGACGATGTCCACCCCGGTGATTTGCTCCGTGATGGTGTGCTCCACCTGCACCCGGGTGTTCATTTCCATGAAGTAGACGTCCTCGCCCTTCACGAGAAACTCCACGGTGCCGGCGTTCTCGTAGCCCACGGCTTCGGCAGCGCGGATGGCCAGGCCGCAAATGCGCGCCCGCTGGGCCGCATCGAGCTGGGGCGATGGGGCGATCTCAATCAGCTTCTGATTTCGCCGCTGAATGGAACAATCGCGTTCGAAGAGATGGATGGTGTTGCCGTGGCTATCGGCCAGGATCTGCACCTCGATGTGGCGCGGTTCGTCGATGCATTTTTCAAGGAACACCTCGGCACTGCCGAAGGCCTTGGTGGCTTCGGACACCACCCGATCCCAGGCGCTTTTGAGCTCCGCTGCACTATCGCAACGACGAATGCCCCGCCCCCCGCCGCCGCTCGTGGCCTTCAGCATGACGGGAAAGCCAATGCGCTCCGCTTCTCGAAGGGCGTGGTCCACGTCATCGAGGTTGCCTTCGCTGCCCGGGGTGACAGGTACGCCGGCTTCGATCATGGCCTGCCGCGCCGCGGTCTTATCCCCCATGCGCTGGATGACCTCGGCCTCCGGGCCAATGAAGCGAATGCCTCGGCGCGCGCAGATGGCGGCGAGTTCGGGGTTCTCGGACAGAAAGCCGTAGCCCGGATGAATGGCGTCGCAGCCTGTTTCTACCGCCAAGTTCACCAGGCGGTGGGCGTTGAGATAGCCCCCGAGGGGGTCGTCTCCAATGAAGTGGGCCTCATCGGCGCGCTTCACGTGAAGCGCATAGCGATCCGGTTCCGTATAAATGGCGACGGAACGGATATTCATTTCCGCGCAGGCGCGAATGAGGCGGACCGCGATTTCACCGCGGTTGGCAATCAGTATCTTCTTCAGCATGAACGTCGTCCTTTCCCGGAGCGGGCTCCGGGCCACTCAATCGATGAGTGCTTGATTCACCAAAACGCGAAGGGCGCGTCGTAGCGGATAGGCCGCACTGGGGAGCAGTTGGGTCATGAAGACCACCGCTAGCGCCTCCGTGCGATCGATCCAGAAAGCCGTGCTGGCCATGCCGCCCCAGGCGAGTTCCCCCGGGGAGCCGGTGACCTGGGCCTTAGCGGGGTCCAGTACAACAGAAAAGCCGAGGCCGAAGCCAATACCGTCATAGCGGGTTTCGCTGAACACGGGCTGGCCCATGCTCGTGAGATCCCCGCCCGTGGGCAAATGATTGAGCCCCATAAGATCAACGGTTTTGCGTCCTAGAAGGCGCACGCCGTCGAAGGCGCCGCCGCCTAGGAGGACTTGGCAAAAGCGCGCGTAGTCCGCCGCCGAGGACACGAGGCCACCGCCCCCGGATAAGAAGGCGGGCGGCTCCCGGTAGGTGCTGTCCTCGACTCCATCTTGGCGCCGAAACTGGCCTGGCCCCGTGAATTCGTAGCAGGCGGCGAAGCGCTCGAGCTGCCCCGGAGGCACGGAAAAACTGGTGTCTTGCATCCCGAGGGGCGAGAAAATTTCCTGCTCGAGGAAATGATCAAGCCGCTTGCCCGAGAGCACCTCTACCAGATGACCAATGACATCCGTGGCAACGCTGTAGCTCCAGCGCGTGCCTGGCTGAAAGCGTAGGGGCAAGGCGCCGAGGCGCTTGACGAACTCCGCGTTCGCAAGCTTCGTGCTATTGAGCTTTTGCGATCGGTAGAGCGCATCCACGGGGTGCTCTTGCATAAAGCCATAGGTGAGCCCGGCCGTGTGGGTGAGGAGGTCGCGGTAGGTAATCCCGCGCTCCGCCGGCACCGTTTGCGGATTCTCCGCATCGCCGCCCACAAAAACCTGCATGTCCTTGAAATCGGGCAGGACCCGGTCGATGGGGTCGTCGAGCTGAAAGAGCCCGCGCTCGTACAGCATCATGAGGGCGACGCTGACGATGGGCTTAGTCATGGAATAGATGCGGAAGAGCGTGTCGGGCTTAACCGCCTTGCCCGCTTCCACGTCCCGCTTACCGTAGCAGCGATTGTGGGCAATCCGGCCCTGACGGGTAATGAGCACCTGCCACCCTGGCAGGCGCCCATCATCTACATAGGCACGAAGGTGGGCATCCAGACGCTCGAGGCGTGCTGAACACAGGCCGACGCTTTCCGGATCAACCTGGCGCATAGCGTCAATCGAAAATGATAACGCTGCGGGCGACTTCCCCGGTTTTCAGGGCGGCAAGCCCCTCGTTCACGTCTTCAAGCTTGATGCGCCGGGAGATCATGTCATCGAGGTGCAGCTTGCCCGAGAGGTAGAAGTCCACGAAGCGGGGCATGTCGACCCGGAACCGGTTCGAGCCCATGCGCGAGCCCTGGATCTTCCGTTCCGCGAGGAACTCCGCGCCGTGAAGTTCGATGTTCACGCCGACCGGAATCATGCCAATGATGGTGGCCGTACCGCCGCTCCGTAGCATGCGGAAGGATTGCTCTGCGGACACCTTCAGGCCGATGGCTTCAAAGCTGTAGTGAACGCCACCCTGGGTCATTTCCTGGACCGCCAGGACCGGATCCACTTCTTTGGCATTGATCACGTCCGTGGCGCCGAACTTCTTCGCCAGTTCGAGCTTCGACGGGACCATATCGATGGCAATGATGCGGCCGGCGCCGGCGATGGCCGCGCCGTTAATGGCCGAGAGGCCGATGCCACCGCAGCCGATCACCGCGACCGTTTCCCCCGGTTTGACTTTGGCCGTGTGAATGACCGCGCCCACGCCGGTGGTGACGCCGCAACCGATGAGGGCGGCGACGTCCAGGGGCATATCCGGGCGAATTTTCGCAATGGCGTGCTCGTGCAGCAGCATGTACTCAGCATAGGAGGACAGGTTCAGAAACTGGTGCACGGGGGTGCCCGCCTTGGGGTTAGCCAGACGCGGCTCATCCTCGGCGCCGCGGTGCAGCTCCGGCGATTCGCACAGGGACATGTGCCCCGTGAGACAGTGTTCGCAGTGGCCGCAGAAGGCGGACAAGCAGGTGATGACGTGATCGCCGGGCTTGACGTAGGTCACCATGTCGCCCACGGCCTCCACCACGCCCGCGGACTCGTGGCCGAGGATGGCGGGCAGGGGGTAGGGGTAGGAGCCGTCGGCAAAGTGAAGGTCGGAATGGCACACGCCGGCGGCGGCGGTGCGCACGAGCACTTCCCGAGGCCCGGGCTTGGAAACCTTGACGTCCTCGATCACCAGAGGTTTGTTCGTTTCATACAAGACAGCTGCTTTCATGCGTGCTCTCTCCCATAGCTAACGCAAGCGAATTACTTCTTGAGTGTGCCAGAGCCCTTTGTCCTTGCCCACTGCCTCGGCGCCTCCCCAGGAGCTTAAAGATCGATCCCGAAGTGCGCCTTGAAGCGGGCGTTATACTCTTCATCCGGAAGGTCCGCGCCCATGGCGATCCAGGCTTCGTCACTCATGGCGCGGCGCCCCTCAATCATGCCGACGGCATCGGCGCCCACGGGCCAGCGGAGGCGATAGGTTTCGCTCGTGAGCGCTTCCACGATGGTGTCCGCGACGGCTTCCGGGGGCGTGCCCTGGCGAAAGCCCGCGGCAAACATTTTCCCGTTCCGACGCATGATATGGAGGTAGGGAGACTGCTTGTCGTAGCGGGTGGCGGGCGCCGAGTTGCTGAAGATCTCCGTCATGATGACCCCAGGCTCGACGTTGAAAACCCGCACCCCAAAGGCACTCATCTCGTGCGCGAGGGCTTCCCCCGCGGCCTCGAGGGCCCACTTGCTGGCGGAGTAGGCGACCTGATTGGGGATGGCGAGGCGTCCCTCTACGGAGGTGATATTGACGATCGCGCCGGTGCGCCGCTCCCGCATGCTGCCGAGCACCGCATCAATACAGCGCATGGCGCCGAAGTAATTGGTCTCAAAGATCGCCCGGTGCTCCTCGAGGGGCGTCAGTTCCAAGGGCGTGGCGCCCCCAATGCCTGCGTTGTTCACGAGCACATCCACGGGGCCCCGCAGAGCGATCCGTTCGAAGGCTACACTTAGGCTGGCTTCCGAGGTGACGTCCATTTCAAGGATTTCCAAAGGCAGCCCTGCCGCCGCTTCGGCGAGGGGGGCCGCCTTCGCCAGGGAGCGCATGCCGGCGTAAACCTGGTAGCCCGCCTCTGCTAAGGCAATGGCGGTCGCAAATCCGATCCCGCTGCTCGTTCCCGTAACCAGTGCGATTTCCATGAGCGCGTCCTTTTGATGGCGTGAGGCGAAGAAATAAAGGCGTTAAGCCTAGCAGCGTGGGCACGCTCCGGGCGCTAAACTTAACGCTCGAGTGGAGGGGGGCGCCATGAAACAGGTGGTGGTGGGCCTTGGGGCGAATCTGGGCGCTGGGCGGGAAACGCTTCGGGCAGCGGCTTGGGCGTTGCGGGAGGCCTATCCCGATGGTTTTGCGGCGAGCCCCCTTTACCGCTCCGCGCCCCAGGATTGCCCTCCGGGGAGCCCGCCCTTTTGGAATGCGGTGGTGCGTTTTGCCGTGCCCGAGGTCCTGGCCCCCGAGGCCCTTCTCGATGCCCTGCTGGCCCTGGAGCAGGTCCACGGTCGGGCGCGTTCTGTCCCGAATGCGCCGCGCACCCTAGACCTCGACCTGGTGCTGTTCGGCGAAGAGCGCCTCGAGACGCCCCGGCTGATCGTGCCCCACCCCCGGGCTTTGGATCGGGATTTCGTGCTTGGGCCGCTGGCTGCACTGGATCCCGAACGGCCTTGGCCTGGCTCGGGGCAGCCTGTGGCCGCGCTCTGGATGGCCTTTCCCGGTCCCCGAACCCTGGAGCTGGTGGCGGAGGTGTGGTGCTAGCGATGCCGCCCCTGGCCGTCGGTTGGCTGCTCTTGCTCACGCTCCTCGCCTTTCTGGGCGCCAGCTATGGCCCCCTCTCGCCCTACCCCGCGGCGGCGCTGGCCTGGGCTGCGGGGCTGCTGGTGCTGCCCCGAGTTGATCGAGGCACGCGGCGAGTTGCCGGGGTGCTTCTGCTCCTTGGGGTAGGCTGCGCAGCGTTGGCCTGGCGCCAGGGCTTTGGGTTCCCCGGGACGACCGGGATGGGGCGGGCCTTCACCATCAACTTGCCGATTCTTGCGCTGTTTTTGGGCGTCGCCTTCCTCGGCCTTTTGCCCGCGGAAGCCAGCCGGTCCACGGCCCGGGGCACGGGGCTGCTGGGCCTTTTGCTGTCCGTGCACCTCGTGGGGGCGGTGATCAACTTGGCGGCTGCGGCGCTGGTGGGTGACAGCTTTGCTCGGGATCGGCGGAAGGCGCCTCGGCTCACCCGGGCCGAGGCGCTGGCCATTACCCGACCCTACTGCGCCGCGGCCTTTTGGTCGCCCTTCTTCGTGGCCACTGCGGTGGCACAAACCTATGCGCCGGCGGCGAAGGCCTCTGTCACCTTGCCCCTTGGCTTTCTTGCCGCCGCCGGTGCGCTCCTCATTACCTACGTTACGCTGCGCCGGGAAGGGGCTGGAGCCCACCTCGGCGCCTTCCAGCTGGGCCGGCGGGCCCTTGGGCTTACCGCCGTGCTCCTGCTTGCGGTGCTTGGGGGCAAGGCCATCTATCCCGACGTGTCTGTGGTGATCATGGTGGCCACCCTGGCGCCGCCCCTGGCCTTCCTCTCCCTCCCGCGGTTCGCCTGGGCCGGGGCGGCGCGCGCCCTTCTGGCGGAGAAGCTGCCGGCGACGGCGGCGCAGCACGTGCTTTTCCTTGCCGCGGGGGTCTTCGCCTTTGGCGTTTCCACGTTGCTGGATGGTTGGCTCGCGGGGCAGGGGGGAGAGACCTTCGTCCTCGGCCTTTGGGCCTATCCCCTGACGACCGCGGCCATTGTCGGCACCGCCTACCTGGGCGTGCACCCGGTGATCTCCATTGCCGCCGCGGCCAGCATCCTCACGCCCCTCGGGGGCGATCCGTCCGCCATGGCCTTTGCCTTTGTGGCCGGATGGGGCATTGGCACCGCGGTAGCGCCCCTGTCGGGCATGAATTTGTTCATGACCGGGCGCTACGGCGTGCGGCCTCGGGAGATTCTTCGCTGGAGCCCCGGCTATGCCGGGGCCATGCTGCTGTGGGTGAGCGTGCTTATGCTCGGGGTGCCGTGGCTTAAGGCGGCGCTCAGCTAGCCGTTTTCCCGTTCGCTGACTTTCACCAGCAGTTTCCCTTCGTTCGCGCCGTTGAACAGCATGAGGAAGGCGTTCGGGGCATTTTCTAGACCCTCGACCACGGTTTCTCGATAGGCCAGCTTGCCCGCT
>JADHNU010000057.1 GCA_016779325.1 Pseudomonadales bacterium | reverse complement strand
GCCAGGCTCGCAAGTGCCTGGCTTCTTTCCGCTGGGTTCAGGGTCGTGACCCGTCCGTCTCCGGGCGCGTTTTGGACCCAGGGCGTGAAGGCGAGAAAGGCGACCGTCAAAAGCAGCCCAAGTAACAGCACCAGGCGCAGGGTCTTGACCGAGTGGGGCAGGGTCTGACGCGCGAGGAGGGTATAGGCGGCGCGGTGCTCTGCCTCCACGAACTCTTCTAGGGGCATGCCCCCTTTGCGTGCTGGGAGGGGTTTAGGGGTCATGGTAGCGCGCCCTCCGGGTGGGCGATCTGCTCGGCCTTCAGGAGTTCCGGGAGGCTTTCGTAGCTAAATTGGTAGCCGTCCCCCAGGCGAAGGTACTGATCAAAACCCTCGAGATCGAGGCGGTTAGAGAGCACGATCAGCGTCTGCTGCTGGGCCTTCATGGCTTGCACAATGGCGCGGCGGCGCTCCACGCGCAGCAAATCGCAAGTCGGCCCAAGAATGAGGATTTTGGGCCCGTAGGCGAGCGCCCGAGCAATCTTCAAGCGAAGGGCTTCGCTCGTGGTAAAGGGACCGCCGCTGGGCGTAAGGCGCGTGTCGAGCCCGTCCGGCAAGGCGTTCACAATGCTTGCGAGCCCGGTTGCGGCAAGGGCTTTCATCATTTCTTCCCGGGTAAGCTCGGGGTTGCCGATTTGCAGGAACTCGCTGATGGAGCAGGCAATAAGCATCGTGTCGCTGACGACGATGACCTCATCCCGAAGCTCTCCCGCGTGGAGCGTTTCCGCTTCCCGGTCACCAAAGCGAATAAGGCCTCGAGTCGGCAGCTGAAGCTGGGTCGCCCCGCTGCAAAACGCCTCTGTGACGCTGACCGTTTCCGGCGCCACCAGGGTCGCTGAGCCGGCGGGGAAATGGGCGGATAGGGTCAGCTCTCGCTGGCGGTGCCTCAGCAAGGCGCCCTCAAAGGTGAGGGAAGGGGCCCAGCTCTGGTCTCCCCGGCGCGTGCCATGCGGTTCCTCGGGCGTGAGCTGATAGAGCTCGGCCAGCTTTTCAACGGACGGGCGCAGGCTGTACCAGCTCTCAAGGACCGAGGGGAAGCTGCCCATATTCAGAAAAATGGTGCCGAGAATCAGTTCCGCAGCCACCAGCTGGCCCACCGTCAGCTGGCCTCGCACCACGAGCCAACCACCAATGCCCAGAAGTAAGGCGCTGCCCGCAGCCATCAGGACCTGATAGGCAATGACCTGGGTGAAGCTATAGTGGAAATGGTTCTTGTGGGCGTCGATGTAATCTTTCGTCAGAGCGTTAGACCGCCCACTGGCCCAGGCGAGTCCCCGTTCCGATTTGAACAGGCGATGACGCAGGCCAAGGGATTCAAGCCAGGCGCCCATGCGGTATTTCTGGCTGGAGAGGCGCTTGGCACCCAGCACCGCGCCCGCATCGGTGCTACGCCAGATCAGATAAATGAGGGCCGCATGGCTGAGCGCCACAAAGAGGAAGTAGGGATGGTAAAACGCCACGACCACGTAACCCACGAGGGCTTGCAATAGCAAGTTCAGCCCCGTGGTGACCAGTACCGGCGCTCGCCCCTTAACCGTGTCAATCTCGAAAAAACGATGGTAGAGATCTTCTCGATGGAGGGCTTCGAAGGTCGTCGTGTCCGCGTAGCGGGTGCGAAGGGTAATCTCCTGGACCGTGCGCGCAAAAAAACGGCGCTCGAAGCGCTCTAGGACAAAGTTTTGCATCGCGACCAAGGCGCCCGCGGTGAGGAGCACGAAAAATAGAATCGTCGATAGGATAATAACGGGGGGCAGGGCGCCGAGGTTGGCTACGGAGTCAATCAGCAATTGCACGGCGACGGGTACGCCCAGGGTCAAAGCGCTCAGCACCGCGCTGAACACCACCGCGGTGTTAAAAAATGCCGCTTCCGGCCCCAGTACTAAACGTAGGGCCTGCAACAAGGAGGGCGCTTGCCGTGCCATCAGTTTTCCTCGTGTGCCGCCGCTGGGCCGCCCAGCGCGGAATGCATACGTTCGTTGATCAGGGGCGGCGTGACGCGGGGGCCCCGTAAGCGGGTGGGGGAGTCGGCGATTTTACCTGCGCAGAGCTCCGCCCGAGGGAGAATCACACTGTTGATGCGTGGAGGCGCGAGTTTAGCATGAGTCCTTTCCTTTCCGCGGCTGCGCTTCGGCGTGCCCTATTGACTCTGAGTCTCTGTTTAAGTTGCGTTGCATACGGGGCCCGTGGGGAAGCACTTCAAGCCCCCCAGACCCCAGCAGTAAAGGCCTTGGAGCGGGGCCTCCGCAGCTTGGATCTGCCGCCGGGCAGCGCATCCCTTTGGGTTTTTGACCTTACCGGCGATGCCCTGCGCACGGCCTACGAGGCCGACGTGCTGCGGCCTCCTGCTTCCCTCGTGAAGCTTCTCCCCGTGGGCGCGGGGTTATTGTCCCTCGGCCCTGATTTCCGCTGGCGCACGGAGGCCTGGGGGGACGGAGACTTCACTGCCGGCGCGCTGGAGGGCAACCTGCTGCTGTGGGGGGAGGGGGACCCCTTCTTCAATGACGAGGCGCTCTACCGCTTCGTTTCGTCCCTCCGCGCCCAAGGCCTGGAAACGGTGCAAGGGGATTTGCTCATTGACGGCAGCGCCCTGGCGCCAACGGTTCGCGACCGGGACGCCTTTGATGGGCAGGGCGATCGCCTGTACAACTTATCGGCCCATGCGTTGCTCCCGAACTTCACCGCCGCGACGGTGCAGCTTTATCCCGATCCCGCGGGCACGGGCGTAGGCCTGAGCCTCAGCCCGACCCTGCCGGCCCTTCGAGTGGATAATCGGCTTAAGCTGATCGATGGGCCTTGCGTGGGTTACCAGCGAGGCGTGGCCATCAATGTCCTCGGGGCCGAGCGCGACCTGGTGCGGCTAGAAGGCACCTTTCCCAAGGGATGCGCGCGCTATGGCCTCACGCGGAGCGTGCTGACGCCGGAAACCTACCTGGCCGACCGGTTCCGGCACCTCTTCGAAAGCCTCGGGGGACGCTGGGCGGGGCAGGTCCGGCCCGGCCGCCTGGATCTTGCCCAGCGCCAAGCCGCCGATGTGTTCGATGCCTTGCCGCGGAAGGCGCAGGCCTCGACCCCGGCGCCGCCGGGCCGCCTCCTTCGCCAAAGCTCGCCGCCCCTCGATGAAGTGGCCTGGCGCCTCGGCAAGAATAGTAACAACGTGATGACCACGCAGCTTCTGCTCACCCTCGGTCGGGAGCGCGGCGGCGAGGGGAGCGAGGCGGCGGGCTGGCAGGCCCTGCGCGGCGTGTTTGCCGAGGCGGGGGTCGCCCTTTCCTCCGCCCGCCTGTCCCACCCCGCGGGGCTTGCTCGAGACGATGGGCTGAGCGCGGCGCAGCTTGGCGCCGTGCTGAAAACCCTTTGGCATTCCCCTCGCATGCCCGAGTTTCTCCATGCCTTACCCATTGCCGGGGTCGACGGCACGCTGGCGCGGCGCTTTGAAAGCGCCCCCTTTGCCGGGGCCGCCCATCTCAAAACGGGCACCTTGGCCGGCGTGTCGAACCTGGCGGGCTATCTTCTGACCCGGTCGGGAAGGCGTCTTGCCGTGGTGCTGCTGGTGCAGGGGGAGGACGTCGAGCACGGGCTCGGACCGTCGCTCCAGGAGGTGGTTTTGAACGCGCTTTGGGCGGATTGAACCGTTCGTCAACTCTTTCTTGCCTTCGGCAAAAAAAGGAGTATTGTCGCGCGCGTCCCGAACCCCCACTTCGGAGTAAGTCCCCATGTCATTGCTCAAGCGCTTCGCTGAACTGTATCTGAACCAACCCATGCTGTTGTCCGCCGGCCTGTTGCCGGAACTCGCCTACCCCGTGGCGTCCTGGCGCTACGCCGAGGTCGTTTCCGTTCCCGCGGCCCCTGCCGCTACGGAGACGAGCCCCGCGGATGCGGCGAACGACGACTGCGACGAAGCCGTCGCCGCCTAAGGGTGTCTGATGTCGTCGCGCTCGCCCGGCGAGCGCGGCACAATGGTGCTTTCCGCCGACAGGGGAGTGCACCATGAAGGATTCAGAGACGGCACCGATGAGCGACGAGGCCATTGCGGCCCTCGGCGAAGACCTACCCCTGCTCGAAGGGCTGCGGACGACCCGGGCCATCCGTCGCCTTAAGCCCGATCCGGTCCCCCGCGCGCTGATTCGCAAGGTGTGCGAGGCTGGCACCTTCGCGCCGAGCGGTGGTAACCGCCAGCCCTGGTTCTTCGTCGCGGTGACGGACCCGGACCGTCGCGCCTTCATCGCGGAGCGCTACCAGGCCGCCTTCTTCCCCTACATTGCGCCGGCCGTGGAAGCGGCGAAGGATCCCGCCTACCCGGAGCGGAAGCGCAGGAACATGCGCGCAGCGATTCACCTGGCCGAGCACCTGGCGGAAGCGCCGGTGCATTTGTTTGTGGCGGGTTGGACCCGACGTAACGAACCCCAATACCAGGCCCTTTATCCCTGCATTCAGAACGTGCTCCTGGCCTGCCGGGCCGTGGGCCTGGGGGCCAGCCTCACCACCACCCACCGCGCTTTTGGAGACGAGATCGATGCCTATCTCGGGCTCTCCCCCGAAACGCCGAGCTGTGCGCTCATCCCCATCGGTTGGCCCCAGGGCCGCTACGGCACGCCGCCCCGGCGCCCCGTGGATGAGGTGCTCTTCTTCGATAAGGCCGAGGGCATTCCCCAGCGCAAGGGCTAGGGCGTTCGGCAAGGCAAAAAAAACGGCGCCCCGAGGGGCGCCGTTTGCGTTTGGGTGAAGGCGGGTGCGTTTACTTGGTTGCCGTCTGGACGGCCTTGGCCGTGCCATACACCAGGGTGGCGTCGTCGAGCTTGGCTGCGGGAATGAGCTCCCGCTCCCGGTAGTAATCCTGGGGGAACTGCCAGGGTAGGCTCGGCCCCTGCTTGGGCAGCTGATCCATGCTGCGGAGCAGATAGCCCGCGTTGAAGTTCTCCGGGTTCACGAAGGGCGCCGGCGGCGCCGCTTTATCTTCTTCCCGGAGCGTCGGCGTGACGATTTGCACGCCCGTTTCGTCCATGTGCTTTAGGAGGCGACAGACGAAGTCGCCGATGAGGTCGGAGCGCATGGTCCAGCTCGTGCGCAGGTAGCCGAAGACCCAGCACATATTCGGTACGCCGGAGTAGAGCATGCCGAGCCAGGTGTAGCTGTCTTCAAAGCGCAGGGGCGTGCCGTCGATGGTGAAGTCGATATCGCCGAGGATGCACAAATTGAAACCGGTGGCTGTCAGGATCAAGTCCGCTTCGAGGATTTCCCCGGACCGGGTTTTCACCCCGTTTTCGACGAAGCAGTCGATTTCGTCCGTGACCACGGAGGCCTTACCTTCCGCGATGCCCTTGAATAGGTCGCCATCAGGGATAAAGGCAAGGCGTTGGCGCCAGGGGCGATAGCTGGGGGTAAAGTGCTTTTCCACCTCGTAGTCGGGCCCCAGATAGGCGCGGGCTGCGCCCAGGAGTTCAGCCTTCAGGCCCTCGGGCTCCTCGAAGGAGCGCCGGGCGATTTCCTGGCCGTCCTTGAGGATCCGGCGGCGGACGATTTCGTGGACCCATTCCTCGGGGATGTCGAGTTCGCGCAGGGAATCGGCCAGCTCGTTGCGGTTCTCGCCTGGCGCAAAGTAGGTGGGGGAGCGCTGCAGCATGGTGACATGGGCGGCCTTATCGGCCATGGCCGGGACCACCGTGGCTGCCGTGGCGCCGGAGCCGATAACCAGCACCCGCTTGCCCGTGTAGTCGTAATCTTCCTGCCACTCCTGGGGATGGACGATGTCACCCTTAAAGGTGTCCATGCCCGGCCACTGGGGCGTATAGCCCTTGCTGTGCCGGTAATAGCCCTGGCACATCCACAGGAAGCGGCCCGTGAACACCTTCACGCTGCCGTCCACCGCATTGCGCACTTCTAGGGTCCAGAGCGCCGCTTCGCTGTCCCAGCGCGCCGTGTTCACCGTGTGGTGATAACGGATGTGGGACGCGAGGCCGCGCTCTTCGATGACCTCGCCCATGTAGTCCCGGATGGCTTCCGCGGTGGCGATGGGCTTA
The DNA here is from genome assembly GCA_016779325.1 of Pseudomonadales bacterium. GTDB lineage: Bacteria > Pseudomonadota > Gammaproteobacteria > Pseudomonadales > Azotimanducaceae > Salivita. The sequence goes on along the minus strand of JADHNU010000057.1, from coordinate 5,655 downwards.
CCGGACCAGGGCTTGAAGCGGTAACCGAAGGTATAAAGATCGCTATCGGAGCGAATGCCCGGGTACTTATGGGTCAGCCAGGTGCCGCCGAAGCTGGCCTGGGTTTCAAGCAGGACAAAGCTTTTGTCCGGGCACTGCTGCTGCAGATGGACCGCACCGCCAACGCCGGAGATGCCGGCGCCAACGATCAGGACGTCAAAATGTTCGGCGCCTTCCCGGGCCGAGTTGAGCGGGGTTGCTGCGGACATAGGGGGTTCCTCCTTCACCTTTGCTCCAAGCTTGCGACGATTTCTTCCGGGGAGCCATTGCCTGCGCGGTCAGCTACTTGATAATTTAGGACAATAACAGACCGCTAGAGTTTGATTATGCGTGCACCGGAAGCCCAAGTGCGGGTGGCGGGGGACCTTGCCGCCTCCCCTCGAACCATCGCCGGCCTTATGGGCCAGCTGGGTATGGCCGGCATCGAGGCGGGGGCGGCCCGGCGTTTCCTCGAGACCCAGGGCCTGCCCCGGCGCGCCGCCGATGATCCCGATTTCCCCCTCACCTTAGAGCAGGAGCTGGGGGCGCTCCAGGCCATGCTGCGTCAGGCCCCGCGGGCAGCCGAGGACATCGTCAATGCCTTCGCCCAAATCGGCGTCAATCACTACGGCGTACTTGGCCTCGCGATGCAGCATGCGCCCAGTCTCCTCGTTGCTCTGGAGCGCCTTCTGGGTTTTCCGGAGCTGAGCTGGGGGCATTGCCGCATTACGGTGCTATCCCATGGGGGGGGCGAAATCCTGCAATTCGATCCCCCCCTGCTGCCCCTTGAAGGGAGCGAGGTCCTGGCGCGCTACTGCCTCTTGAAGGATCTGTTCTCGATAATGCGGGTGATTCTTGACGTGCTCGGCCCCCCGGGGCGCCCGGAGGAAATTCGCTTGCCCGGCGCCCCCCTGCCAGGCCTTGCGCCCTTGCCGGGCCCGCTGCGTTTTGGGGCGCCGGAGGCCCAGCTGCGCTTTCCCCGGGGGACGCTGGAGGTGGCGCCGCGCCTGGCTGCGGTGCTGCCTTTTAAGCGCTATGACGCCCTCACGCGCCGCTTCGCCCATCAGCTGGGGGATGCGGTCAGCGTGCCCGAGCGGGTGCGCCGCCTGCTTTGGGCCTACCTGCCGCCACCGCGCCGCGATGAGGTGGCGGCCATGCTGGAACTGGAGCCCCGCACCCTGGCCCGGCGGCTTCGGCAGGAGGGAACGGGGTTTCAGAGTTTGCTGGAACAGGTGCTGCGGGAGCGGGCGCAGGCCTATCTTCGTCAGCGCAGCGAGCCCATTGCGGCCATTAGCGAGCGTCTCGGCTATGGCGATCCTGCGGCCTTCAGCCGCGCCTTTCAGAAATGGTTTGGGATGCCGCCTTCCCGATGGCGCGCCGAGGCCCAGGCCTCGACGCCCAAGGCTTAGGCTTCCGGTGCCCCGAGGGTGCGCAGGGTTTTGACCAGGTTTTCCCCCGCGCTGCGGGGGTCCACGGCGCGGTCCACGGCTTGGATGACGCCCTCTCCGTCGATGTAGAAGGTCCAGCGACGGGCGAGGCCGTTCTCCCGAAGAACGCCGTAGGCCTCGGCGACAGCGCGGCTTGCGTCCGAGAGCAGGGGAAAATTCGCGTCATTCTGCTCCGCGAAGCCCCGGTTATCCTCCAGGTTATCGGTGCTCGCCATGAAATAGGCGACCTTGAAAGCCGCCAGCTCTCGGCTGGCATCGCGCAGGGCCTTGCACTCGATGGTGCAGCCTCCGGTATAGGCCTTCGGGAAGAAGGCCAGCACGACCCACTGGCCCGCGTAATCACTGAGGCGGTGCGTGTTCCCATCCGTGCCGGGCAGGGTAAAGGGCGGGGCAGGATCGCCGGCACGAAGCGCCTCCGTTTCCGCCTGCAGGGCGGCGCTTGCGAAAGCAAGCAGGAGCGCCGCGCCGAGCCCCAGCACGCACCGAGCGACCCTCATCACCGACCCCATTAGGACAGCACCAAGGGCGCGGGAAGGGCCTTGCTCAGCATTTTGCGACACAGGGCGAGGTTTTCGGCCAGCGCGGGCAGGGCGGCCATACGCTCATAGAAGGCGCGGAAGTGAGGGAAACCCTCGGGCAGTTCGGCCACCAAGGCGTACTGGGCGAAGACGGCGGCGACGGCGACGTCACCGATGGTCGGCGCGTCCCCCTGAAGAAAAGGCCCCTTGGCGAGCACGCCATCGAGGTAGGCAAGCTTCTCCGGCAGCTTTTCCCACGCCGTCGCCTGAGCCGTCGCCAGGTCCGATTCCTTTCCCTGAAAGCGGGGGAACATGATGGGGCGAAAAATGCCGCCGCCCACCACCGCGGCGAGGTCCGTGTCGGCGTATTCCTCGAACCAAAGGGCACGGCCGAGAGCGAAGGGATCTTCCGGGTAGAAGCTCGGTTCGGGATACTTCTTATCGATGAAGGCGCACATAGCCGAGGAGTCCGCAATGGTCCCCTCCACGCCCTCCTCGGCGATGGTGCGATCTCGGAGCGTGGGAATGCGTCGCCCCGGGTTTAGGGCCGCGTACCAATCGGGCATGCCCAGCACCGGCACATTTTCCGTATCGAAAGGCACGCCCTTACTGCGCAGGAGAAACTCCGCCTTGCGGAAGAAGGGGGAGAGGGGGCTGCCATAAAGCAGGATATCGGCCACGGGGGTTCTCGCTTATTCGAAGAGAAACGAGGGGGAATCCTTGCGCAGCGCGGCGGCCCTGGCAAGAGGGCTTAGGCCTCCGGCGTGGCCTCGGGCTGGTAAAAGCGCACGGTGCGAAACAGGGGAGACTCGTCCAGGTCCGGCAGGGTGGCGGCTTCCTGCGCCCCAAGGCACCGCCAGCCCGTCAGCTGCGCCGGCGGCACCCGGGCGTCGGCGACGAAGAGACTCGGGGCCCGGGCGCGCAGGTCGTCGACCAGGGGGCGGTTCGCCGGATCGTAGAGCACATCTGCTAGCAGCAGCAGATCATAGGTCGGGACGGCGTCGAGGCTCGGGACCGTTTCCACGCCCTCGATGCCATTAAGCCGGGCATTGGCGCGCACGGCGGCCAATGCGAGGGGATCTTCGTCCACGGCGTAAACGGCGGCGGCGCCGGCGCGGGCAGCAGCCAGGGCGACCACCCCCGAGCCCGTGCCGAAGTCCACGATGCGCTTCCCCGCCACGGGCACGCGCCCGGTAAGAATTTCCGCCGCCAGGGCATGGCCGCTGGCCCAGCAAAAAGCCCAGTAGGGTGGGGTGTCCTGCAGCTGGGCGGCGGCCGCGGGGGCCAGGGGCCTGGCGGGCACGTTCGGGCCCAGGAGCCACAGGCGAAGGGCCGGCGCCAGGGGCAGGATGGTGGCGCAAAGGCTCGCGCCGGGGATAAGACCAGCGAGATGGCGCGCCAGGGGCGCGGGGGGAAGCGGGGGGTTTTCCTGAGCCATAGGGCGCGCATAATGCCAGAAGTCACTTTTTAGCCAAGGACCGATCCCATGCATTTGGCCCAAACCTTCCGTGCTTCCCTCCTTGCGGCGGCCCTCGGGGCGTTCAGCCTGCCCGCGGCGGCGGCTGACCTTTCTCTAGTGCCTGACGATGCGGTTGCCCCCGCGGTGCGCACCCAAATCGAACAGGTCATGCCGAAGGTGGTGGCCTGGCGCCGCGATCTACATGCTCACCCGGAGCTGGGCAATCGGGAGTTCCGCACCTCGGCGCTCATCGCCGAGCATTTGCGTAATCTTGGGATGGAGGTGGAAACGGAAGTGGCCGTCACCGGGGTGGTGGGGGTGCTGCGCGGCGGCCTGCCGGGCCCCGTGGTGGCCCTACGCGCGGACATGGATGGCCTGCCCGTCACGGAGGTGGTCGATCTTCCCTTCGCCTCGAAGGAGCGCACCGATTACAACGGCCAAGAGGTGGGGGTGATGCACGCCTGCGGCCACGACAACCACATGGCCATTCTCATGGGCGCCGCGGAGGTGCTCGCGGGCATGAAGGATCAGCTGGCGGGCACGGTGAAGTTCATCTTCCAGCCCGCGGAGGAGGGCGTGCCCCCGGGGGAAGAGGGCGGCGCGGAGCTCATGCTGAAGGAAGGGGTGTTCGACGCGCCCACCCCGGAGGCGGTTTTTGGCCTGCACGTGTTCCCCATGCCCGTGGGCACGGTGGCGACCCGGGCCGGTGGCCTCATGGCCTCCTCGGACAGCTACGAAATTCTCGTGCAGGGTAAGCAGACCCACGGCGCCATGCCCTGGGGCGGCGTTGATCCTATCGTCGTGGCCAGCCAAATCGTGATGGGCTTGCAGACCATTCCTTCGCGCCAGCTTGATGCGACCCTCACCCCCTCCATCGTCACCGTGGGGGCCATCCACGGCGGCCTGCGGAGCAATATCATCCCCGATCAGGTGGAGATGATCGGTACCCTGCGCACCTTCGATGCGGCAACGCGCACGGATATTCATGACCGCCTCACGCGGACGGCGCAAAGCATTGCGGAAAGCGCCGGCGCCACGGCGGAGGTGAAGATCAACCTCGGCTATCCCGTGACCCGCAATGACAACGATCTGACAGCGAAGATGATGCCGACCCTGGCGCGCGTGGCGGGGAGCCGCTATTTCGAAAGCCCGCGCAACACCGCGGCAGAGGACTTCTCCTACTTCGCGGAAGCGGTGCCGGGGATGTTTTTCTTCCTGGGCGTGGCGCCGGACGATCCCACCCTGGTGGCCCCGAACCACTCGCCGAAGTTCTACGCCGATGAGCGGGCCCTGCCCGTGGGGGTGACGGCCATGACGGCCCTGGTGCTGGACTACCTCGAAGCGGCGCGGACGCCCTAGCCGGCGCAGACGATCCCGGATTGGCTTGCGGTCGCCAGCAGCAAGCCATCCCGGGAGAACAGGTGCATGCGCCCATGCATCACCCCCGAGGCGATGCCGAAAACCTGCATATCGCACAGCACCCAGTCCGTGGGCTGAACCCGAATGAGCCGCAGCGTGTTATCGAGGCTTAAGGTGCCCACGGGAAGATCGAGCGCTGCGGTGACGGCAGCCGGGATGTAATCCGCAATAACGGCGAGCAGCCCCGCGGAGAGGGGCTCGCCCTCCCGGGAGCGAATCCACATGCGGGCGCGCCCTTCATCTTCCCCCGGTAGCCGTTCGATGGGGCGGATTTCAAAACGGTTGTGGAGATCCGCGTCTTCCTCGTAGGAAAGGGCCACGCCCTCTGCTTCCCGGGGGGAAGGCACTACGGGAATTTCCGCGAACTGCCGGGGGCTGAACTCATCGCGCGCGCCCAGGGCGGCGTTAACGGTCAGAATTTCCCGCCCGCCGACATGCCCCATCACCCGCGCTTGCGTGACCGTATTGCCTTCCACCACCGGTTCTACATCGATATCCAAGGTGCTGTTGGGTTCGGCGTAGGCGAGGTACTGGGCCGTGGCCCAAATCAGCGGGCGCCCCGTGGCCGTTTCCAAAGCCGTGACCGCCGCGCCGAGGCCCACCCCGCCGAAGAGGAAGGCGCGGGGCTCGTGGCCAATGCACAGGGCCCGGGTAACGGGCAGGACCCAGCGCAACGGGTTGTGCGTTGCCTGGGGTGCGTAAAAGGGGCGTGGGTCCACGGCCGTTCCTTGCAGATGAGATACCCCATAGGGTACCACCGCCCCGGCCCTAGCGACGAATCATCGCGAGCAGT
>JADHNU010000056.1 GCA_016779325.1 Pseudomonadales bacterium | reverse complement strand
ATGGCAGTCATTCCCATTGGCGGCGCCGACATGCCGGTGGTTATCTCCTTGCTCAACAGCTACTCGGGGCTGGCGGCTTGCGCTGCGGGCTTTGCCATCGGCAACAACCTGCTCATCGTAGCGGGCTCCCTTGTGGGCGCTTCAGGCATCATCCTGACCAACATTATGTGCAAGGCCATGAACCGTTCCCTGGCGAATGTGCTCTTCTCTGGCTTCGGCGCGGCGAAGGCGGCCACGAAGGTCGAGGGGGAAGTGAAGCCCATCACCGCCGACGATGCGTTCCTCATCCTCGAAGCGGCGCAGTCCGTTACCTTCGTTCCTGGCTACGGCATGGCCGTGGCCCAGGCGCAGCACGTGGTGCGCGAACTGGGGGAGCTGCTGGAAAAGAACGGGGCCGAAGTGAGCTTCGCGATCCACCCCGTAGCGGGCCGCATGCCCGGGCACATGAACGTGCTGCTGGCGGAAGCGAATGTCAGCTACGAACAGCTCGTGGAGATGGACGACATCAACCCCCGTTTGCCCAACACCGACGTGGTGGTGGTTATCGGCGCGAACGACGTGGTGAACCCCGCGGCCCGGGAAGACGAGAACAGCCCAATCTACGGCATGCCCATCATCAATGTGGACCACGCCCGCACCGTCTTCGTACTCAAGCGGTCCATGGGTTCGGGCTTCTCTGGTGTCGACAATCCCCTGTTCTTCAAGGAGAACACGCGGATGCTCTTCGGCGATGCCAAGCAGTCCATCTCGGCGCTCGTGGCGGAGTTCAAGGGCTAATTCCCTTCCGTCTCGCGCCAAAAAAAACGCCCCGCTTGTCGGGGCGTTTTTTTTGGCGAAGGCTATCCGCTTAGGCCTAGGGCTGCTGCAGAATCATGAAGGTGCCGTAGGCGCGGGCCAGGGTTTTGCCCTCGAGTTCGAGGGTACTTTCCAGGCTGGCCGTTCTTCGCCCGAGGTGCACGAGCCGCGTGGTGCAGCGGACCGTGCCGGTCTGGGCCGGGCGAAAGTAGGCAATCTTGATTTCAATGGTGGCGCAGTAGTGCCCCTCCGGGAGGGCGCTCATCAGCGCCCCGCCCATGCCCGTATCCGCCAGGGTATAGAGTACGCCGCCATGGACCACCCCGTTGGGGTTCAGATGCTTTTCCTCGAGGGTGAGTTCCGTAACGCAGCGTTCGGCGGTCCGTTCGGACACGCTAAAGCCGATGAGGTCGGCAAAGGGGTGAGCAACGGCCATGGGCGTGGTTCCTAAAGGGGGAGGCCCAGCCGGGCCCACTGTTCTTCTGGTGCCTTAAGGGTGGCGAGGGCATGGCTGAGGAGGTCCTTAAGCGTGGCCTCCTGCGCTGTCCCGCACAGGTTTTCCTGCTCCTTCGGGTCCGTTTCGAGGTCGAAGAGCACGTGCTGATCGGGCTTCATGCCAAGGGCCCAGTAGGGGAGGGGATCTCCCGGTGCAAAGGGCTGGCGGAGCACGGGAATGGTGGCGCCGGGCATAAAGTCGATAAAGGCTCGGTGATCGGGTTCGGGCAAGCGCAGGGACGCCATGCCGCGCACGGGCATGGTAGACCAGCGATTGGACCACAGTGACAGGGGTAAATTGTTGGGCGCGACGGGCCCGCGGGCGTATTTATAGCGCCCATCGGTGATCTGTACCCAGCGCCCAAATACCCCGGCCAGAGCCCAGTCTCGCGTTTTCCGGGTGGGATCGGCGAGAGCCGGCAGGAGGGATACGCCGTGCCCCGCTTGCCGAGGCGTCACGCCGAAGAAGTCTGTGAGCGTGGCGTGAATGTCCACCGTGGTGCTGAGATGGGGGTAGCGCCCGGGCGTCACCCCGGGTCCCTGAATCATTAAGGGAATATGAGATAGGGGCTCGAAGTGGGGCACCCCAGGCTTTCCGAATAGATCTCGCTCCCCGAGGTAGTGGCCGTGGTCCGTGGTGATGACCACCATCGTATCTTCGCGCCGGCCTGTTTCTTCGAGGGCAGCCAGCACCTTCCCGAGCCAATGGTCGATCATGCTCAGTTTCGCACCGTAGTTATTGCGAACCTGCCGGCCTTCGGCCTCCGTGATTCGTCCTCGGGCCACGGCGTCGATGGCATAGGGGGGCCAGATGATGCGCTCCCCGTCGATAGGCTCGCCGTACCGGCTTGCCCAGGGCTCGGGCGTATCGAAGGGCTCGTGGGGGTCGAATTCGTCGATGAGGAGGAAGAAGCGGTCGTGCTGGGGGGCCTGGGTGCGGAGCCAGTCTGCCGCAGCGCGCATCGTCTTCGGCCCCGGATAGTCCGCTTCCTCGCGGAAGGCGGTGCGGCTGATATCGTAGGCGTGGCCGTGGCCCCGGCGCGCGGGCAGGGCCGGCGCCCCCTGATAGGAAGGGTCTTCCGCGGTGCGCCAGGGGTCGCCCTCGTGGCCCCGCAGGTAGTCCCAGGCCGTGAAGTCGCAGTGGTAGTTTTCGCCGCCGCTTTCAAACAGGTGAGGATGGTCGCTCACCAGCATGGTGGTCACCCCGGCTTTCTCGAGATCCCGGGTGATGGGGGATTCCCACAGTTCGATGGAGCCCCAGGGGCGCCAAAGAAAGTCCTGTACCCCGCAGAGCATGTCGTGGCGCGCGGGCATGCAGGGGAGGGAGCCCACCTGATGCTGGTCAAAGACTCGCGCCCCCCGGGCAAAGGCATCAAGATTCGGCGTGGTGAATTCCGCGCCGCCGTAGGCCCCAAGGAGATGACGGTTCAGACTGTCTAAAACGATAAGGACCGCATTTTTAGCCGGTTTCATCACGGTTGAGGGCTCCGGGAGCTTGAGGTTTCGGATGGGAGTAGGGCGATAATCCGGCCGCCCCGCAAATCGAAGCGCCCCCCCACGATGGCAAGGTGGAAGAGCGCATTGCGTACCGGGGGATATTCCCGAAGCTTAGCGAAGGCTTCCGGCTTGCCTGACAGCGTGCCTTGAAGCGTGATCACGCCGAAGCGCCTGCCTAAAACGAGCCGTCCTTGCGTTTCCTGGCCCTTGGAAGTCCGCGTGAAGTGCCCCAGGGCCTCGCCGAGAAGAAAAATAGGAAGCGCACTATTCGTGGGGAAACGGTTAAGTGCGGCTTCGTTGCGCAGGGCCAGATGGATCGCGGTTGCCTTGAGCTGAGTTAAGCGGTGACTCAGGGCCTCGGGCAGCGGCAGCAGGTCCATGGCGTGGATGAAAAGGCCATTTTCGATTGCTTGTAAGGCTTCGAGTGCCTGCTGCACAAGGGATTTTGCTGCGGCCCCACTCGCTTCCCTATCCGGAAAATCGAGCTGCGTAAGGGCTGCCGCCAGGGTTTGCATCGGTCCATCATGGAGGGCGCGCGCCAATGCTTGTCGCTCTCCAATATGAAACTGCTCAAGCGCCTGCGCGATAGAAGTCAGTTTTTCAAAGGACAGGGCTTTGGACGATAGGACGTTCTGTGATGTCGAGGTAAAGACGGGCATGGCCAGCTACCCCCCCCTAGCGTCCAGGGCTCGTTGCCTTTAAGGTTTGGGCATCAAAGCGCACAGGATGGACCCGGTGCAACCCGTCGAATCAATTTTGCTCGTCGACGATCATGCCCTCCTGCGGGAGAGCTTAGCGGGCACCCTTCGTAGTTCTGGGGTATTTTCTGAGGTGTTTGAGGCGCAGGAGGGGGCTGAGGCCACGCGAGTTGCGGCGCTCATTCAGCCGACCCTCATCCTCCTAGACGTTGCGCTGCCAGATGCTTCGGGCTTTGAGGTGCTCCCCGCTATCCGCCGGACGGCGCCCGCCAGTTTGGTGGTGTTTCTCTCCATGCATCGTTTCGAGGCCTACGCCGCGAAGGCGTTTAATCTGGGTGCGGTGGGGTACCTGAGCAAGAGCATGCCCTTCGATGAGGTGTTGATGGCCCTGGGCCGTGCCTTGCAAGGGGAGCGCGTCCTCGACCCTCAGCTGTCCTCGCAGGCCGTGTCTGAGCTCCTAGGCCACGCTCGGCTGTCCAACATTGATGCGTGGCCCAAGCGTCAGCTCGACGTGCTTCGAGGTCTGCTTTCCGGGGAAAGCGTCGCGAGCATCGCGGCGGCGCTCGGCATTGCCGTAAAAACTGTGGAAAGCTACCGGTCAAAGATTTTTCGCGCTCTCGGAGTGGGCTCCGCGCCTGGGTTGTTGGTGAAGGCGCGGGAGGAGGGGCTCGATTTGCTCATTCCTCAAAGCGCAAAGCGCGGCCATTTTTAGCCTGTAGGCAACCATGGTCCGGCGTCGCCTCGCCTTCATGGATGATCACCCCGGGGTGCGGGACGCCTTGGCACTGGCGCTTCGGAGTATGGCGAGCGTTGAATTGGTCGCCGCTCTGGGGTCCCCTTCGGAGCTAGACGCCCTGGTTGAGGCTGCGCCAGAACTGGTTTTGATTGATCTGAATCTGGGCGGGGTCCGGGGCGATCAGGTTGCGCGCGCGCTGCAGGCTCGCTTACCCCAAGTGACGATTTGGCTGATGTCGGCCAGTAGCCTGGGGGCGCCAGAGCTGCCCTTCCCCCTGGTGGAGAAGGGTCAGCTGTTTTCCGCCCTCGAGCGCTGGCTTTCCGAACCTTAGGAAAGGCCCTTCACGGCGTTTTCCCCGTAGCGGGCCTGAAGACGACGCATGCCCCCCAACCACCGGTCGTAATCGGCCGTCTTTCGCTGCAGATAGGTTTCCACTTCCGGGTGCGGAAGGATGAGAAAGCGTTCCGCGCGCAAGCCCTCGACGACCACGTCGGCCACCGTTTCCGGGGCCATGATGCCATCGACGCCCGCCACGCCGCCCTGTTCCGTCCCCGCGATCATGGGTGTATCCACGGCCTGGGGGCAGAGCACGGACACCTTCAGGCCCTCATCCCCGTGGGTGATGGACAGCCACTCGGCGAGGGAAACGGCAGCGTGTTTGGTGACGGCATAGGTAACGGAACCAATTTGGGACAGAAGGCCCGCTGCCGAGGCCGTATTCAGTAGATAACCACCACCGCGGGCGACCATGCGCGGCACCAGGGCCCGGGCCGCGAATACGTGGGCCATGAGGTTGATATCGAGGATGGTGCGCCAGTCCTCCGTCGCGGTGTCGATACCCCGGCCAAGGCCGATGCCCGCATTGGAGCAGAAAAGATCGATGGGCCCCTGGTTCCGCTCAATGGTGTCGATGAGTGTTTCTACAGCCTGCTCATCCCGAAGATCGACGCCGTAGGCTGTGCCTCCAAGCTCGTCGGCCACGGCGGCCGCGCCGTCGCCATTGCGGTCAACGATGGCCAGGGCTTTTGGGCCCTCCTGGGCAAAGCGCCGGGCCAGCGCGGCGCCAATGCCGCTGGCGCCGCCCGTAATCACGATGACCTTATCCTTCAGTTCCATGGGCCTTTCCCCTCGAGGCAAAAGGCCAGTGTGCCACCGGTGGGGGAGGAGACCCAGGGGAGGCCGATGTCGGCGAGGCTTTTCTGCCGCGGGGAACGCGCTATTATGAGCGCACGCTCACCTTTCCCCCCAAGGAGTGCCCTGTGGAAAATAAGGAAACCCTGTCCCAATCCGAACGCATGCGCCTGTCCAACAAGGACGCGTGGCAGCAGTGGGCTGTGGATGTCGCGAAAAGCCCCTACGACCTCCCCCTGGAGAGTCTAAATCCGGGCCACCCCATGCTTTTCGAAGCAGATGCGTCCCTCGCCTACTTCGAGCGACTGCGGAAGGAAGATCCGGTACACCGCTGCGAGAACAGCCAGTTCGGCCCCTATTGGTCGGTCACTCGCTACCAAGACATCATGGATGTGGATACTAACCACAAGGTCTTCTCCTCCGATTCCCGCAAGGGGGGCATTCAGCTTGGGGGCGTTGCGGATCCGGATCCGGACCCCACCTTCCACCTGCCCATGTTCATCATGGAAGACCAGCCGAAGCACGATGAGCAGCGCAAGGTTGTGGCCCCCATGTTTACCCAGCGCGAGCTGGCGCGGCTGGAAGGGCTTATCCGCGAGCGGGCAGTCAACATCCTTGAAAGCCTGCCCGAGGGGGAAACCTTTAACTGGGTTCGCCACGTGTCCGTGGAGCTGACGGGACAAATGCTGGCCACCCTCTTTGACGTGCCCCAGGAAGACCGGCACAAGCTCATCCACTGGTCCGACGTGTCCCAGTCCATCGGCGATCCAGACGTGTTCGAAACGCCGGAAATGGGCTTCGCCGAGCTCTGGAAATGCTGGGAGTACTTCGACGCCGTGTGGAAAGAGCGGGCAGCGCGCAATGTGCCGGGCTCCGATTTGATCTCCATGCTGGTGCACGGGGAGTCCACGAAGAACATGCCGCCCAACGAGTATCTGGGCAACGTGCTCCTGCTGATCGTTGGGGGCAATGACACCACCCGGAACTCCATTTCCGGCGGCGTGCTGGCGCTGAACCGCTTCCCCGAGCAGTACGCCAAACTGAAAGCCAACCCGGGCCTGGTGGCCGGGATGATCCCGGAAATCATTCGCTATCAGTCCCCCGTGGCGCACATGGCGCGCACCGCGCTGGTGGATACGGAGCTGGGCGGTAAGCAAATTAAGGCCGGGGATAAGCTGGCCATGTGGTACGTCTCCGGTAACCGGGATGACGCCCAATTTGAGGCGCCGAACGACTTCGAGATTGAGCGCCCCAACGCCCGTAGCCACGTTGCCTTTGGCTATGGCATTCACCGTTGCCTCGGGAACCGCCTTGGGGAAATGCAGCTGCGCATTCTCTGGGAAGAGATCATGGCCCGCTTTAGCGACATCGAAGTGGTGGGCGACCCCGTTTATCTGCGATCCAGCTTCATCCGCGGCATCCGGGAGCTCCCCGTGGTGGTGCGGCGGAAGTAAGGGCCTCTCCAAAGCGCTGCCCCCTAGCCTTTTGGCGGCGCTTCGCGTAATTTTCCCCTCCCCGGCGCTGCCGGGGAGCTGCCTAGCCAGCGCGCGCTAGGCGGGCCCATAAGCGGGCCCCAAAGCGGGCATAGTTCAATGGTAGAACCTCAGCTTCCCAAGCTGATGATGCGGGTTCGATTCCCGCTGCCCGCTCCACCTCCTAGTGCTGCGCCTTCTGCCTCGCCACTTCTTCCTCAATCAGCGCTCGGTAGAGTGCCTGGATACGCTGGGTCATGGGTCCTGCCCCGGGTGCCCCGTCTCCTAAAACGATCCCGTCGATGCTGTGCACCGGCGTTTGGGCGCCAAAGGTGCCCGTGAGGAAGGCCTCGTCCGCCGAAAGCGCTTCTTGAAGGGAATAGTTCTTTTCAAAGGCCGGAATGCCGTGGCTGCGGCATAATTCGAGGACCTTGCGCCGGGTGATGCCGTTCATGCAGAAGTCCCCGGTAGAGGTCCAGACCTCGCCGCGTCGAACAATAAAAAAGTTGCAGGCGTTGGTGGTGTTCACAAAGCCGTGGGGATCAAGCATGAGCCCCTCATCGGCCCCTGCGGCTTCCGCTTGCAGGCAGGCCAGGACGCAGTTCAGCTTCGAGTGGGAGTTGAACTTGGGGTCCTGGGCGTGGGGCAGGCCGCGCACCTGGGGCACGGTGGCCAGGCGAATGCCCTGGCTTTGCAGGCCCTCTGCGGGGCGAGAGTGCTCCGCGATGATCACCACCGTGGGGCCGCTCTGAGACAGCTGAGGATGCTGAAAGGGCCGACGCTTCGGGCCCCGGGTGACCATCAGCCGAGCGTGGGCGTGGTCGGTCATGCCGTTGGCCGCAGCGGTGGCATCGAGGGCGGCGCGAACTTCCGCCTGGGTCATGCCGATAGCCAGCTTGATGGCTTTGCAGCTATCGAAAAGCCGATCGAGGTGCGCATCAAGAAAAGGCCAGACGCCGCCGTGGAGCCGCAGTCCTTCCCACATCCCATCACCTAACAGAAAGCCCGAGTCGTAGACCGACACCTTGGCCTCGGGCCGGGGAACCAGGTCTCCGTTGATCCAAATTTTGAGGGTCTCGTTCCGGGCGTCTAAGGCCGCATCGTGGGTGCTTAGGCCGCCGGTGGGATCGGAAATGCTTGGGCTCATGGCGTGCGCTCCGCAGCAAAGGTGTTCGGGGGTAGGGCATCGGCGGTAAGGAGCTGGCCCTCGTGGAAAAGCAGAATCTGGTCGCGGCGCCACTGGGCGATTTCCCCAGCGCCGGCCTTTGGTGTGAAACGGCCTAGGGCGGCGTACAGCAGATCCAGCACCATGGCGAACCAGTTGGCGATGGCGAAGGGCGCATAGAGCAGCGTCGGTACGCCAAGGGTGCTGGTGACGAAGAGCCCTCCCGCGTTCCAGGGAATGAGAGGCGAGGACAGGGTGCCTCCGTCCTCAAGGGTGCGTGAGAGGTTCACGCTGCTATAGCCCGCGCCTCGGAATAGGGGAGCGAAAAGCCGCCCGTTCACCGCCAGGGTGACAAAGATGTTGCTCGCCACGTTAAGCCCCAGGGTGGAAAGAAAGGCCGCCGTAAAGAGCCGAAAGCGGCCGCGCAGCCGATGGATAACGGCGCTGAGAATGCGATCGAGGCATCCGGTGGCTTCCAGGAGGCCGCCGAAAATCATGGAGACGAAGATCAAGAGGATCACCCAGGTCATGGACAGGAGCCCGCCCTTGGCGAGCAGCGTATCCACCAGCGGTTCCCCCGTGGCTGGTTGGTAACCTTCCATCAGTGTCCGTAAGAGCGTAGCGACCGTCGCGTCTTGAATGAGCCAGGCGACGAGGGCGCCGGCAATCACCCCGGAAAAGATGCCCGGCAGGGCGGGGACGCGAAGGAGCGCCGCGGCCAGAACCACGGCGGGGGGTAAGGCCAGCAGAGGATGGAAGACGAAATGCGATTCCAGCGTCGCCCGCAGCAGCGCTACGGTGCTGTCGTCTAGCGCGCCTCCGGTGCTCCGGCCGAGAACGCCGTAGGCCAGGAGCGCCACAAGGAAAGCGGGTAGCGTGGTCGGCAGCAGGTTCCGGATATGGGCGTAAAGGTCTGTGCCCACCATGGCCGCGGAAAAGTTGGTGCTGTCGGAGAGGGGAGAAAGTTTGTCCCCGAACCAGGCGCCGGAGACCACGGCGCCGGCGGTCATGGCGGCGGGAATCCCGAGGCTTTCTCCCGCGCCCAGAAGGGCGAGGCCTAGGGTGCCCACCGTGCCCCAGGAGGTGCCCACGAGCAGGGAAACCAGGGCGCAGGCCAGGCAAGCCACGGGCAGGAAGAAGGCCGGGTCAAGCAGGGCCAAGGCCGTGAGGGTGAGCCAGGGCACGGTGCCGCAGAGGATCCAGGTGCCAATGAGGAGGCCCACGGTCAGCATGATGCCCATCACAGGCACGGCGCTGCCCACGGCTTGCGCCATGGCCTTCTCCATGGCCGCCCAGCGGTGGCCCCGGAGGCTTCCCAGGACCGCGGTGATGGCAATGCCAAAAATAATGGGAACGTGGGGCGGTCCGCCCCCAGCCACGCGCAGCTGGTAGGTTAAAAGGCCTAGGGTCAGGACAATGGGGGCCCAGGCGCCAAGCAGCGAGGGCGGTTTAAGGCTGTGCACGGCGGTGTTCCCTGGCCCCAGGATCCTTGAGTATACGAGCCTCCACGGCCCGCTGGCCTTTTTTCCGGCCCTCCCTTACCTTCAAGACCGATTGATGCTGCCCACGAGGAAGTGCGCCATGGTTTTCCCTGCGAGTGTTCAAAAGCTTATCCGGGCCCTGGTGGTCCTCGGGGCTGCACTGGCGCTTCCCGCCGGCGCCGCCGTGGAAGAGATCGTGGGTTTCAAGCGCTACAGCGAAACCTTCGCCAGCGCCGGCCAGCCCACGGCGGAGCAGCTCCCGACCATTAAGGCAGCCGGTTTTGAGCGCATCATCTATCTGGCTTTTAGCGATAACCCCGGGGCGCTTCCGGATGAGGACCGCCTCGCCTTTGCCCAGGGCCTTGGCTTTGCCCATTTGGCCGTGGATTTCGCCAACCCCACGGTGGCCGATTTCCGCGCCTTCGCCGGGCTCATGGCGGCGCAGCCAGCGGCGCCGACGTTCGTGCATTGCCAGGTGAACTACCGGGCTTCGGCCTTTTCTGCCCTGTACCGGATTATTCACCTTGAGGTGCCGGCGGAAGCGGCCTTCGCCGCCATGGGAACGGTCTGGGATCCTCAGGACCACCCTCAGTGGATCGATTTCATTCGCGCTGTGCTGGCGGACGCGGGGCGCCTCGACGCCTGCGGCCCCTGCGAGCGCGCAGCCCAGGAGCCCTAGCGATGTGTGATCAAGACACCTTAGATGAGGGGCGGCGCTATGAAGCGGCCGCAGCCCTTTCGCGACGCCGGTTTTCGGCCCTCAGTTTGGGGGCTGCGCTGGCCCTGACCCTGCCCTCGGGGGTGCGCGCGGCGCCGGTGCAAAGCCGACGCGTGGTGGTGCCCGGGGCTGCGGGGCCCTGCGATGCGTACTTCGCGGCGCCCACCACGGGGCCGGCCCCGGCGGTGCTGGTTTGGCCCGACATCCTGGGCCTTCGGCCGGCCTTCGAAACCATGGGCCGCCGCCTTGCGGAGGCGGGCTACGCCGTGCTCACGGTGAACCCCTACTATCGGCAAACGCCAGCGCCTGTGGTGCAGGCCGGCGACCAGTTCAGCATGGAGGCCGTGCGGGCGCGGGTGCTGCCTCTGGCCCGGAGCTTGACTGCGGAGACCACCGCCGCCGACGCCACGGCGTTTATCGATTTCTTAGACGCCCAGCCCGAAGTGGACCGCTCCCGGCCCGTGGGCACCACGGGTTATTGCATGGGCGGGCCTATGGTCCTCCAGACTGCTGCGGCCCGCCCCGATCGTGTGGGGGCTGGCGCCACCTTCCACGGCTCTCGCATGGTGACGGAAGGCGACAGCAGCCCTCACCGCCTGATTGCCCAGAGCCGAGCAGATTTTCTTATGGCCATCGCGGAGAACGACGACGCCCGGGCGCCGGAGGACAAGACGGTGCTTCGGGCGGCCCTTGCGGCGGCGGGGCGGCCCCATGAGGTGGAGGTGTACGCCGGAGCCAGCCACGGTTGGTGTGCCATCGATTCCGCCGTCCACCATCCGGAGCTGGCAGCGCGGGCCTTCTGGCGCCTGCTCGAGCGCTTTAAGGGTGTCCTGGCCTAGGGAAGGCGTAATTAAGGTGAAAAAAGCGTCCCTGGGGTAGACACGGGGGCAAAAGGTGAGGCTAGAATCATGTTTTGCCGTGTTCGGGCCATGGGGGCCCGACCCACAACAAGGATTTCACTATGTCCAAGCTGATCTTCATCACTCACGATGGCGCGCGGCATGAGATTGACGGTACGGAAGGCATCTCTGTCATGGAGAACGCTGTGCAAAACGGTGTGCCGGGCATCGACGCCGACTGCGGCGGGCAATGCTCTTGCGCCACCTGCCACGTTTTTGTGGAAGAGGCTTGGGCTGATCAGTGTGGTGCCCTTGAAGATATGGAAGAGTCCATGCTCGATCTCAACCCTGAGCGTCAGCCGACCTCCCGCCTGTCCTGCCAGATCATCTACACCGATGCCCTCGATGGGCTGACGGTGCACGTCCCCGAGTTCCAGGGCTAAGGGCGACCCCGCCCAGCCTGTTTAAAGCACCGCGCCCAGCAGAAGCCCAAGCAGCAGTAAGGGCCCGAAGCGTCGCGTGTGATCGAACCCGTAGGCGACAAACCACAGGGGCCACTGCGCCTCTGAAACCCCATCAGGGCGCGTGGCCGGTCGGGGATCCATGGCGTGCTGAAACAGACACCAGGCGCTGGGCGCGCTGAGGCCAGCGAGGAGGCAAGGCCAAGGTAAATGGCCGAGACCACAACCCAGAAGCAGCAGAGGAAACTGGGCGAGCACCAGGCCTCGGAGCACGGCGCGGCTTCGCGCTTCCCCCAGGCGCACGGGCAGGGTGTGCATGCCCTTGGCCTCATCGAGATCTGCCTTATCGATGTGCTTTCCGAAGATCACGATGGAAGGCCCAAGGCC
>JADHNU010000055.1 GCA_016779325.1 Pseudomonadales bacterium | reverse complement strand
TAACGTTAAAGCACCACGCCTCCCCCGCTCGAAGGGCTTCGGGTACGGCCTCGCCTAGGGAGGCGTCCCAAGCCTGCGCTGCCGGGCGGAGCACGAACATGCCAATCAGCAGTGCGCGGTTGGTTTGGCGTGGATCTTCCATGAGGGGGAAGGTCGCTCCGGCGCCGAGGGCCCCAAGGGCCTCTCCAAGGGGAAGTTCAACCGCAGCGCGGCGGCTGTCTTTATAGATTTCTTGATGACTTAGCGTACTCATGGCCAGGCTCCGAGATGATCGCGAGGAAGTTAGGTGCGTTCCCCGACGATGGAAGATCGGCGGGCCCGAAGCGTTTCCAGATTCGCCTCATGCCCGCTCTGGGAAATACGATAAAGGGCTAACATGACAATTGCGATACCGTAGAGGCCCCACTCCACGGGAATATAATAGGTGGCAAGGGCGAAGATGGTTTCTTCGCTGACGCTCCCGAGCGCAGCCCCGGCGGGAAATTCCACCCAGGCAAGCAGCTGTCCGGCTACGAGGACCCCCAGGCCATTAACGGCTTTTTGCGCAAAGGTATTGGCGGCGAAGAACGTGCCCTCCGAGCGCCGCCCCGTGTGGACCTCGCTGTCCTCCACCACGTCCGCAATCATGGCGCCCACCAGAATCGATGAGGTGATGATGAGGGCGACCTCAATGCCGCCATGGACCACCACAATCCAGAAAAGCGCCTCCGTGCCGTTGACGGGCAGTAAATCGAGCATGCGGAGGATAAAGAGCGCCGGCGCAAGGGCCACGGCAATGGCCGTAATGGTAATGGCCGCGGGCTTTTTCCCAAGCCCCTGTGTCACCTTCGGGGCCACCCAAAGGGCGATGACGGCCGAGAAGAAGTAGGGGAACTGGAGGTAGCCGATCTGTTCCGTGGTGAAGCCCCACATGTGGCGGGTGAAATAAATGGAAAGCGTCGTAGAAACCCCCGCGGCCACGGCGGAGAACAGGGCCGCAGCGAACAGCACGAGAAAAGACGGATTCCCAAGGGTTTCCCGAAGCTCCCGGGCCGTGCGTCGGAGGCTGAAGCCCTCGTCATGTTCCTGAACGCTTGGCGCTTTCAGAAAGGGGATATGACGATGGGTACCGAGGCAAGAAACGATGATCGACACGAACATAATGAGGGAGGCGGACAGACCGTAGTTCCGCCACCCTTCCGTGTACAAAAGGCCGCCCTTGTCCTCAGGAAGAAATACCAGGTACGCCAGAACGGCCATGGTCAAACCGCCCCACCAGGCGAAAAAGTACCGATAGCCCACAATGCGGGAGCGCTCCACGTAATCATCCGTGAGCTCCGCCACCAGGGCCGTGGAAGGAATGTCGTAAAGGGTAATCGTGGTGCGAATAAAGATCGCCAGCACCAAGAAATAGGCCAGGAGCGCTTCCTGGGACCAGTCTGGCGGGGCCCATAGGAAGTAATAGGCAAGGGACACGGGCAACGCTGACGCATACATAAAGGGGTGCCGCCGCCCCCAGGCAGAACGGAGGTTGTCCGAAAAATAGCCGACCAGGGGGTCCGATACGGCATCGAATACCAACGCGATCAGAATGGCAAAGGACACCCACTGGGCCGGCAGGCCGACCACCTGGCTATAGAAAAACAGCAACAAGTAATTGAAACCGTTGGACTTGGCCCCCTGTGCCACGGCCCCAAAGCCATACGCAAGGCGCGTTCCAAAGCCTAGCTGCGGTCGATCGCTCACTTTGGTCTCCCTCCCCTAGTGCACTTCAGGCTACTGGGTCCAGAAGAGTCTGTCCTCTTTTATTTCACTTTCCCAAGGGAGCCGCTATGGTCCTTAAAACCAGGTCGTTTAAGGAGGCGCGCGCCATGGGCAGACCGCAGGGCAAGTCGCAGGGCCCGCTTTTGGCGAGCCTGCTAAGCCTTTCACTGCTTGGGTCGCTGCTTGGGGGATGTCAGGGTCCCGACGCCGGCGCCTTCCTCGCCAAGGCGCCGGCCCCGACCCTGCTCGGAGAACCCCGCGACACCACCCCCTGGCCCAGCGCTCTGGGCCCGTCTCAGGCCCGCTTTTCCCCCTTAAAAAGCCTGAGCCCGGAACAGCTACCCGGGCTCGAGCTGGCCTGGGCCGTGCGCACCGGCGACAGCGGAACGGTCTTTCAGAACACGCCCATCTTGGCGCAGGGGCGGCTGCTAACATGCACCCCCCACAACCAGGTGCTGGCTCTCGATCCCAGTACCGGGGCCACGCTCTGGCACTTCGATCCCAAGGTCGGCCCTGGCCCCTATCCTAATCAAGCCAATTGTCGCGCCGTTGCCGCCTGGGACAGGGCGCCGGCAGAAACCACCGCCTGCGCGGCCCGCGTACTCATGGCCACCAACGACGCGCGGCTGCTGGCGCTTGATTTAGCCACGGGCGCGCCCTGTAAGGATTTTGGCGAGGGCGGCGCCGTGGACCTCAGCGAGGGCATTGGGACTCGGCTCTGGGACGCGGAGTATCAGGTGACCTCGCCCCCGGCGATTTTCGAGGATTTAGTCATCGTCGGTTCCGCCATTGCCGATAACGTCCGCACCGATGCCCCCTCCGGTGTGGTGCGGGCCTATAACGTGCGCTCCGGAGCCCTGCGCTGGGCCTTTGACCTGGCCCCGCCCGACTATCCTGAGACGCCGGAACGGCGAAGCGATGCGGGTTACCTTTTGGGCACCCCGAACGTTTGGGCAGGCTTTACGGTGGATGCGAAGCGTGGGCTCATCTTCCTGCCCACGGGTAATCCCGCGCCCGACTACTTCCGCGATGACGGCCCGGATCGGTCCTACTACGGCTCGTCCCTGGTCGCCCTCGACGGCGCCACGGGCGCGGTGCGATGGCATTTCCAGCTTGTTCATCGGGACTTTTGGGACTACGACACCCCCGCTGCCCCTATCCTCCTGACCCTTCAGCGCGATGGCCAGGCCGTGCCCGCCGTGGCGCAAAACAGCAAAATGGGCTTTGTCTATTTGCTTCATCGTGAAACGGGGGAACCTTTGATCCCCGTGGAAGAACGGCCTGTGCCTAAGGGCGGCCCCCTAAGCCCCTATCTATCCCCCACCCAGCCCTTCCCTCCGGAAGCCTATCGGTTCGCCCGAACCTTCGATCCCGACCGGGTACCCCTCGGCTGCGGCGGCCTGATGGACGGGGTGGAGGTCGGGCCGATCTTCTCGCCCATCACGACGAAATGGACCCTTGGCTTTCCGAGCTATATGGGCGCGAGCAATTGGGGCGGGCTGGCCGGGGACAGCACGCGGCAACGGTTGGCGTTCCATATCCAAAGCGTGGCCTCGCGCACAAAGCTGATCCCCCGAAGCCGCGCTGAGGCGGCCACCCGCGAGGTCGACGCCTGGGATGGGGCCTTTGGCCTCGAAGCGGTGTTAGACGGCATCTATCGACCGGGCCCGGACGCCTGGCTTGGCCTGAAAGCAGCGCTCGACGTGCCCGCGGAGGCCGAGCTGGCGCTGCAGCGGGGCACCTCCCATCTCATGGCGCGGGAATTCCCCATGAATCCCCTGCCCTGCGCCGGCGGGCCCTTCAATGAAGTGGTGGGCTTTGACCTCACCGAGGAGGCGACGCGCTTTCGCCAGCCCCATGGCCAGGACCCGCTTTCGAAGCGCCTCCCGATCGATTTGAAAACGGGGATGATTGGGCAAGGCGGCCCCCTTCTCACGGCCGGTGGAGTGCTGTTTTTGGGGGCTTCCGCCGACGAACGTTTCCGGGCCTATGACGCAGGAAGCGGCGCCCTGCTCTGGAGCCATCCCCTCCCCTATTCGGGCCTGGCCACGCCCATGGCCTACGCGGCGAAGGGGGCCGACGGCCGCTGGCGCAGCTACGTGGTCATTGCCGCCGGCGGTGATAGCCGCCTAGGAGCCTTTGGCCGAGGCGGTGGCGACTATCTCCTGGCCTTTGCCCTGCCCCCTACGGCCACCCCCGATCACTAGGAGTCCCTATGGAGCCCATTGAAGGCCTTGGCGCCCTCGCCCTTGTCCCCGCTTCCACAGCCATTGTGCTCGCGTTCGTCACCCGAAATACCTTGTTTGCTCTGGCCGTGGCCTGCTTTGCCGGGGTGCTCGTGGCGGGCCTGGGGCTGGCCGGGTTTCCCAAGCTGCTGGTCAGCGCCCTCGGCAACGAAGGCTTTTCCTGGGTCATGTTACTTGAGTTCTTCATCGGCATGCTCATTGCGTTCTTTCAGCGCACCGGGGCCATTGAGAACTTCTCGGCCTTCATCAGCCGTCAGGCCATGTCCCGGCGGCGGGTGCAATTGATGACCTGGCTCATGGGCACCTTTGTGTACTTTAGCGATTACTTCAGTCCCCTCTTCGTGGGCAGCACCATGCGTAAGCTGTCCGATCAGTTTCGCCTAAGCCGGGAGAAGCTCGCCTACATTTGTGATTCCACCTCCGCCCCAGTGAGCATTCTCGTGCCCATTACGGGTTGGGCGGTTTTCGTGGCCGGGCTTACCATCGGTATGGGCCCCGTCGGCAGCGCCGACGAGGCCATGGCGGTTTTTGTAGCGGCTGTCCCTTACAACCTTTATGCCTGGCTCGCCGTGGGGATGGTTGCCTTGATTGCGCTGGGCGTTCTGCCGGACTGGGGGCCTATGGCGGCGGCAGAGCGCCGGGCGCAGGAAACGGGGCAAGTCCTTCGGCCGGGCAGTCAGCCTATGCTTGCGGAGGAGCTCACTGGCCTCACGCCCTATGAGGGGGTGAAAACGAGCCTCTTTTGGAACTTCTTTTTTCCCGTACTGGTGGTCATTGGCTTCGCGCTGACGGCCGTGGCGCTGGTGGGCAGTGCCAAGCCCATGGAAGCCTTTCTGCTCGCCGTGGTGGTCTCGGCGGTGATCATGCGCCTGCAAGGCTTTCCCCTGGAGGAAATCACCCGCACCGCCGTGACCGGGGTGAAAGGCATTATGCCGGCCGTGCTTATTCTGGCCCTGGCCTACGCCTTAAATGCCCTCTCTGAGGCGATGCAAACGGCACAGGTGATCCTGGCCATGACCGAAGGCTGGCTGAGCCCGGGGCTCTTGCCGGCCCTGGCCTTTCTCTTGACCGGCGCCGTCGCCTTTTCCACGGGGACGTCCTGGGGCACCTACGCCATCATGATTCCCCTGGCCTTACCTCTCGCCCTGGGCTTTTCCGGCGACGCCCTGGGGCCCCTGGTATACGCCACGCTCGCGGCCGTTGCCGGGGGGGGCGTATTCGGAGATCACTGCTCCCCCCTTTCCGACACTTCGATTTTAGCGTCCACCGGCGCCGCCTCCGATCACATGGACCACGTCAAAACCCAGCTGCCCTATGCCTTTGCGATTGCCGGCATTAGCTTGGTGGCCTACCTCATCCTGGGCATGACGCTCTAGGGCCCCAGGGGCCAAAGGTGGCGGCTAGAAAAGGGGAAAGGGCCGGTTAACGCGATAGGGGTGAAGATCCAGCGGCGGGCGCTCGCCCTCGGCCAGCGCCGCCAGGCTGGTGGCGGACACGGCGGCCTGGGTTAGCCCGAGGTGGCCATGGCCGAAGGCAAAAAACAGCTGGTTAGGTGCATCCGGGGCGGCGCCCAGCACGGGAAGGCTATCGGGCAGGCTCGGACGAAAGCCGAGCCAGGGTTTTACCCCAGGCCCCTGAAGCTGCGGCAGCACGCGGGCAGCTTGTCGGCTTAGGCCCTGGGCTCGGCGCCAGTCCGGCGCGGCCTCGAGACTCGCAAGCTCTACGGTGCCCGCTAAGCGAAGCCCTTCCGCCATAGGGGTGGCCGCAAAGCCCAGCTCGGGGAATAGCACGGTCCGCTGCAGGGCGATGCCGGGCTCGGGATGAAGGATGTGGTAGCCCCGCTCCGTGACCAGGGGTACGGGCCAGCCAAGCTGCCCCGTGAACGTGGCGGAGTAGGCCCCGGCGCAAATAAACAGTTGGTCCGCAGCGAGCGTTTGCCCCTCAAGCTGCACGGACGCGCCCTTGACGCTTCGGGCGACGGCCCGCACCGACGTCCGATGAAAGCGCCCACCGCGGGCCAGGAAGCGCTCAAAAAGCTGATCCGACAGGGTTTGGGGCCAGGGGTGATGGGCCGCCTCCGGCGCATAGATCGCACCGGCGAGGCTCGGCGCGAGGTCGGGCTCAAGGGCTCGGGCCTCGGCTCCGCTCAGAATCTCGAAGGGAATCGTTCTGCGTTCGCGATAGGCGTTGTCGCGCAGCGCCGCGGCAAAGCCTTGGGGCGTGCCATAGGCGTACAGCAAGCCGCGGCGAACGAATGGCGAGGGCAAGCCCACTTCTTGGAGAAGGCCGTCCCAGAAGCGGAGCGCCGGCTTAGATAAGGCACTGGTGGCCACGGAGGCCGCTTCCGCGCGCGCCGGCCGCGCCTGGGCGAGAAAGCGTAAAAGCCAGGGCAAGCGCTTTAGCAGAAAGCTTGGCCGAAGGCGCACGGCCCCATCGGGCTTCAGCAGCATACTCGGCAGGCTGGACAGGAGCCCGGGCAGGGCCTCGGGATGGACGGAGGACGTGGCAATGATGCCCGCGTTGCCGCTGCTGGTCCCGGAACCGGGCGCGAGGCGGTCGATAAGGGTGACGGAGGCCCCGGAACGCTGCAGCGCGAGGGCCGTGGTTAAACCCACCACCCCCGCACCGAGGACGACCCGTCGGGTCAAGGCTTAAGCGACAACGCCCCGAAGACGCTCATTAATAAGCTTTTCGGCGTCGGCGATGATGCCATCGATGAGTTCCTTCACCGTGGGGATGTCATTGATGAGGCCCTGGACCATGCCGGCAGACCAGATCCCGCCGTCCGTATCGCCTTCGGCCATGGCTTGACGCCCCCGAGCTCCGGCGACGAGATGCAGCACGTCTTCAAACTTCGCCCCGCCCTTGCGCTCGATGCCCACCACCTCATCACTCACGGCGTTCTTCATGACCCGCGCGGTGTTGTGCAAGGTGCGGAAGATCAGGTTGGTCTGGCGCTCGTCGTTTTCCACCATGCGTTGCTTAAAGGCTTCGTTGATCGGCGCTTCCTTGGTCACGCAGAACCGCGTACCCATGTTCACGCCGTCGGCGCCGAGGGCCAGCGCGGCCACGAGGCCCCGGGCATCGGCAAAGCCGCCGGAAGCCAGCATGGGAATCTTCACCTTATTAGCCGCCGCGGGAATGAGGATCAAGCCAGGGATGTCGTCTTCCCCCGGGTGCCCGGCGCACTCGAAGCCATCAATGGAGATCGCATCGACGCCCATGCGCTCGGCGGACAGGGCATGGCGAACGGCCGTGCACTTGTGGATGACCTTAATGCCGTGCTCTTTGAAGTGATCGACGTGTTCCTGGGGCTTATAGCCTGCCGTCTCGACGATCTTCACCCCGCCCTGGATGATGGCGTCGCGATACTCCGCGTAGGGCGGCGGGTTGATGGCCGGCAGGATCGTCAGGTTTACGCCGAAAGGCTTGTCGGTCATTTCCCGGGTGCGGGCGATTTCCTTAGCCAGATCTTCCGGCGTGGGCTGGGTCAGCGCGGTGAGAAAGCCTAGGCCACCGGCATTGGCAACGGGGGCCACCATTTCGGCGTAGCCCACCCATTGCATCCCCCCCTGAACGATGGGGTGCTCGATCCCGAAGGCTTCCGTGAAGCGCGTCTTAATTGCCATGGTGCTCTCCTATTGGCGGCCCGCCGGCGGCGGAAATAATGGACATCGATGGGTTAGTGTGCCCGAGGAAAAGGGGTTTGGCGCGATTGACTTTTCACGGCGATGGGCTCCTTTCTAGCCAGCGTTCGCGGGATAAGCGAAACGTAAAGTAGGTTTCCTGGGGAAATCGGAGATCGGCCTCGGGAGCCGCGACCAACTCTACGCCGAGCTTCGCAAGCGCTCGCTGGGAACGATAGTTTTCCCGGCCCACGTGGAAGCGCACTTCTTTTACGCTTTTAAAAGCATGGTTCAGCATGAGCGCCTTAACCCGCCTGTTCGTTGCCCCGCCCCAGTGGCTTCGCCGAAGGAAGGTATAGCCGATGGCCACCGAATCCTCGCCCCGATCGTCGTAATAGCGAGAGGTTCCCAGCACGTCGCCTTCTCCATTCTGAATCAGAAGGGCACCGCCCGACGCCACCGCGGCGTCGAAGAATGCCTTAAAGGGCCCAGGTAACCAGCGATCCTGTGCCGGGTGCTGGGCCCAAAGCAAAGGATCCGCGGCGGCGTCAAAGAGCGCTGCATGATCCCCCACCTGGAGGGGACGAAGGGAAAGGCCGTCGCCCAGCAGGGTGGGCTGCCGATCCACTTAGGCCGCAGCCTGCACAGCGCCCTGCGCGGCGCGGGGGGGCTGAAAAGTCAGCACCCCATCGACCTCTAGGGGCTCCGCTGCGAGGCGCTTGTCCGTGGCGAAGTCCTGGGTGTTACGCCAGGGTCCCGTTCCTTGCCGGGGGAAGCGGTGCATTTCCCGCTGCATGTAGCCCGGCGAGAAATCGTCGATCCAGGGCCGAGGGGTCATGTCCTGATCCGCTTCCCTAAGCTCGGGACAGGCGACGGCATAACCCTTTTCATCCATGTGATTCAGCAGGCGCGCCACATAGCTGGAGGTAAGGTCGGCCCGGAGCGTCCAGGAGGCGTTGATGTAGCCGAAGGTTTGCACCAGGTTCGGTACCCCGGAAAACATCATGCCCTTATAGCTAAAGGTTTCTGCCAAGTTGACGGGGGCCCCATCTCGGGCCAGGGCGATATCCGACAGCACAGCCAGTTTCAGCCCCGTCGCCGTGATAAGGATGTCTGCGGGCACCTCCGTGCCATCGTCCATGGTGACGCCCCCTTCTGTGACGGACTTAATCGTTCCCGTCACCACCTTGGCCGTCCCCGCACGGAGGGCCTTGAAGAGGTCGCCGTCGGGGATGAGGCAGACCCGCTCATCCCAGGGGTTATAGCGCGGCGTGAAGTGGGCATCGACCATGGCTTCGGGCAAGGCTTTCTTCACCATGGCCAGGAGGCGCTGCTTCGTGTCCTCGGGCTTGCTGCGGGTTCTGGCGTAGAAGAAGCGCTGAAAGCCAATGTTCTTCCAGCGCGTGAGCGCATAGGCCCAGGTATCGGGGAGGAATACGCGCAGCGCGTTCGCCAGCCGGTCCTGGGCAGGCCGGGACACCACGTAGGTGGGTGAGCGCTGCACCATGGTGACCTCGGCCCCGCCGTTTGCCATGGCGGGCACCAGCGTCATGGCCGTGGCCCCGCTGCCGATAACCACCACCTTTTTCCCGGCGTAGGCCAAGTCCTTAGGCCAAAACTGGGGATGGACGCGCGTCCCGGCAAAGCGGTTGATGCCGGGAATCGGTGCCTCATAAGCCTGGTCGTAACGGTAGTAACCCCCACACATGAACAGGAAGGGGGCCTCTACCGTTTCCTCCCCCTTGGGTGTCTCGACCCGCAGGTGCCAGCGCTGCGCGGCACTTTGCCAATCGGCCCCAAGCACCTTGTGGTTGTAGCGCACCGTGCCGCCGAGGGCGTACTCGTCGAGGGTTTCCTCTAGGTAAGCCCGGATCGCAGGGCCATCGGCGATGGCCTTAGCGGCCGTCCAGGGCTTGAAGGCGAAGCCGAGGGTGTGCATGTCGGAGTCGGAGCGGACGCCGGGGTAGCGGAACTGGTCCCAGGTGCCACCGGGGGCGCTTCGGGCTTCGAGGATAACGAAAGTCCGATCGGGACACTGCTTCTTAAGGTGCACCGCTGCGCTGATACCGGAGATCCCGGCACCAACGATCACCACATCGACAGCCTTCATGTTGCGATCCCTCCCCTTCATACCCAAAGCACGCTATTGACCCGCTACTATACCGAGGTTGGCGGGTGTCGTAGCCTCCGCAAAATTGGTCAGAGACGGGCTTCATGATCCAAGCAAAACGTATGACCGCAGCCCACACCGGGGACGTGGTGGTGTTCCTTATCGGCATGCGAATTAACCGCCTATGGGCCGTACATAAGTGGCTGCCCGTGGCCCGCGCCATGCCGCGCATGCTTAGGGAGCTGTATCAAAATCCGGAGCTGGGCTTTCTGAGCCATGAAATGGGGTTCTCGCGCACGCTCATTCTCGTGCAGTACTGGCAATCCCTAGATCACCTCATGGCCTATGCCAGCGAAAGTTCTAGAGAGCACCTTCCGGCCTGGCAGGCCTTCAATCGCGCCGTGGGCACGGATGGCGCCGTGGGCATCTGGCACGAAACCTATCTGGCCAAAGCCGGGGCCTTCGAGACGGTCTACGCCAACATGCCCCCCTTTGGGCTCGGAAAGGTTGCCCCCTTAATTGAAGCCCGGGGGGCTTATCGCTCCGCCGCGCATCGGCTGAAGGCCGGAGAAGACGCCTAGGCCATGCTTAGGGCGAGTCTTTTCAGCACAATTCTCGTCTTCCTCGGCCTCCAAGCCCTGTTCCCAAGCGATGCCTACCCCGGCGGCCTGGTGGCCGGCCAATTGGCTTTCTCCGCCGAGGCCCTGGAAACTCAGCTTGCCGTTCTGGCTGCGGAGGGGCGCCTTACGGCCTTCGCCCTGGCCCAACGCTTCGATTTCCTCTTCATCGCCAGCTACAGCGCCCTCCTCTTCCTCCTGCTGCGCACGCCCCAAGATTCTTCTGCCAGACGGCTGGCCCTCTGGCTTTTGGTGGTCGCGGTTGCCCTAAGCGATGGGCTCGAAAACGCCTTCATGCTCGGCTTTATTGAAGCGCCGGACACGCTCACGGGCGGCCGCGCCCTCGCCTACTCCACCTTTGCCGCAGGGAAGTGGGCAGGCCTCGCCCTGGCCGCTGTGCTTATCGCGCTCCGGAGGCGTTCCGCTACACTCTCCAGCTAACTGGCTTGGCTTCAAGGATGAACCGCCCGTGCCCACCCCCTTCCGTTTGGCGCTTGTGCCGCCAGCCCTACTGCTCCTGACCAGCTGCGCCACACCCCCCTCCCGGGGAATGGTGGAAGCGGTGCTTAGTGGCGATGAACGCCGCATTGTCAAAGCCGTAGCGCGTGAGGCCGCGGCAGAAGTCCTGCCGCCAGAACTGGCTCAAGTGCCCGCGCTAAGGGAAGCCCTTCTCGTCCTGATCGACCAGCTGTGGCCTGAGGCAGAACCCGTAGCCGCGCAGCCTCATGTCTATGTGAAGTACAGCAATGCCTACGAGGCCCGGGCCATCGTCGATTTCGACGCGGGCTGGCTGCAGGTGGAAACGGTGGCTGCCGAGGCGCCCCGGGATAAACTGAAGGACGCGTTGGTGACGACCTTCCTCACTTCTGAAGATCTGCGCGTTGAGGATATTTTCACCGACGCCCAGCCCCCGGAGGGTGGCCGGCCCTTTCTCTATGGCCAGGTCCTTGATCACGAGGGCCAGCCCCTGCGCTGGCGCTGGCGCGCGGAACGCTTCGCCGACCGGCTCCTGGCTACAGCGCTGAAAACCCAGCGCGTCCCCGGCGTTCGCCCCGAGGACCCCAGTCGGACCCTCCACAGCGTGCGCGTTGCCCTCGTAGACGATCATCTCCATCTAAGGGAAAAAGCTTACGCGGAAAGCGTGCTCGCCAGCGCGCGCCGGTACAACGTGCCGCCTTCCCTAATCTACGCCGTCATCGAAGTAGAGAGCGCCTTCAACCCCTACGCCGTAAGCGCTGCTCAGGCCTATGGGTTGATGCAAGTGGTGCCCGCCACGGCGGGACGGGATGTTTTCGAGAAGGTGAAGCGCCAACCGGGCGAGCCGACGCGAGACCAGCTGTTCAGGCCCGATTTCAATATCGACATGGGCAGCGCGTACCTGCACCTTGTGGATGATCTTTACCTTAAGGCCATTGCCGACAGCGCCAGCCGAGGCTTTGCCACCATCGCCGCCTATAACGGAGGTGTCTCCACGGCGCTCCGCACCTTCCACCGGGATCCGAAGCGCGCCGTTGCCGAAATCAATCGCTT
Source organism: Pseudomonadales bacterium (assembly GCA_016779325.1). Classification (GTDB taxonomy): domain Bacteria; phylum Pseudomonadota; class Gammaproteobacteria; order Pseudomonadales; family Azotimanducaceae; genus Salivita. Next base: position 8 of record JADHNU010000055.1, on the reverse strand, counting down.
ATCCTCCG
>JADHNU010000054.1 GCA_016779325.1 Pseudomonadales bacterium | reverse complement strand
GAAATCGGACCGGGTGAGCGCGGCGAGGCGCTGCCCTAGGGCAATTGCGTCGGCCCTAGGCATTGCCGCCTTGGGTTGCTGCGATCCACCGATCTACCCGCGCCTCAAGGAGGGTGAGGGGCATGGCGCCGCCGCCGAGGATGGTGTCGTGGAAGGCTCGAATATCGAAGGCCTCCCCAAGGGCGTCCTCAGCTTTCCGCCGGAGGGCTTGGATCCTCAACATGCCAATCTTGTAACCCGTGGCCTGGCCGGGCATGACGATATAGCGACGCACTTCCGAGCGTGCTTGGGCTTCCGTAATAGGGCCATTATCGAGGAAGTAGGCGTTGGCTTCGGCTTCGGTCCAGCCCTTGGCGTGAAGCCCCGTATCCACCACTAGGCGAATGGCGCGCCACATCTCGGAGCCTAGGCGACCAAACTCCGAATAGGGGTCAACGTAGGTGCCGTCGATTTCCGTGGCGAGCCACTCGGCGTAAAGGCCCCAGCCTTCCGCATAGGCGTTGAAGTTGGTTTGGGTGCGGAAGGTGGGAATGCCCTCGAGCTCCTGGGCGATGGCAATTTGCATGTGATGGCCCGGCAGCCCCTCGTGGTAGGCGATCACCTCCAGCTCGTGCTTGGGCATGGCGTTCATGTCCGACAGGTGGGCGTAGTAGATGCCCGGGCGGGAGCCGTCGAGCGCGGCGGGGTAATAGTGTTGTGCGGCCCCGTCCTGTTCCCGGAAGGGTTCCACTCGGCGTACGACCAGATCCGCCTTAGGCAGAATGCCGAAGTAGTCCGGAAGGCGCGCTTTAATACGTTCAATGGCCGCCGTGGCCTCGTCCAGATAGGCTTGGCGTCCTTCGTCCGTATTGGGGAAGTAGAAGCGCTCATCCCCCGTGGCACCGCGGAGCATGTCAAAGAAGGCCCGCAGGTCACCTTCAAAACCCACCTGCTCCTTGATGATTTCCATCTCCCCCCGAAGCCGGGCGACCTCGGCGACGCCAAGCTCGTGGATTTCATCGGCGGTGAGATTCGTGGTGGTGTGCCGACGGAGCAGATAGTTGTAGTAGGCGCCGTCGTCCTGGCGGCTTGAGAGGCCCGTGATGGGCCCTTCTTCCTCGGGCAGTTCGCTCCGGGCCCAGGCGATGAGCCTGGCATAGGCGGGAGCGAGGCCCTCCGTAAGGGCCAGGCGCGCGTCTTGCCGATAGGCGCGGGCGGCCTCCTCGGAGATGAGCTCTTCCGCCAAGAGCTTACTCACTTCGCTCTCAAAATCGGCCCACAGATCGGAGGCTTCGCCTTCCGTAAAGGGGGCACCCTTGACGACCTTTTCCGCTTGCTCAATCACCCCCTCCAGGGCGAAGGCCGGCGTCACGAGTCCCTGGGCCGCCGCCGTTTCAGCGCGATCGATCATCTGATTCAGCGCGCGCCCCCCTTCCCCATAGCGGGTGATCAGCCCTTCCAGATCGAGCGCGCTCTCCACGCCGTGGAAGCTGATCAGGAGGGTGGGCAGGAAGGACTGGGCCCCGTTCATCTGATCGAATTGAAAGTCGGCCAGGCGAAAGGCTGCGCCGTCCTTGGCGCGCTCATACTGATAGACCCAGATGTCCCAGGAATCCTTTAGATGCTGGGGCAGGGTGTCGTAGTCGAAAGAGGCTTTGAGTTCCGCCACGGTTTCGCCCAGCCAGGCCAGCTCCGCGTCCTCCGCCTTGAGCGACAGATCATCGATTTCTCCCTGACGATCCTTTCGACCGAGAAAGGTCAGCGAAATGGGGCTGCGCTGAAGCTGGTCTTCGTACTTTTCCTCGAACCAGGAAGAGAGGGCTTCGGCCTTCGCGGCTGCGTCTACCGCAGGCGCAGCGGGGGGCGTCTCGCCGCAGGCCAGCAGCAGGGTGGCCGAGGCAAGGAGGATCGCTAAACGCTTCATGGGAACTCCTGAGTTGAAGGGGGAGGGCGCAAGCCATGCCCAGAATCCCTAAGCTTAGCAGCGTGGGGATCGCCCGCTATACTCGCGCTTTAAGCGCCTTGGCCTTCCCCATGAGTCGGAATCCGGACGTAATCATTATCGGTGGTGGTGCCAGCGGCCTGATGTGTGCGCTCAGCGCCGGCTATCGCGGCCTTGCGGTGCAGGTGCTGGAGATGGGCCCCAAGGTAGGGCTGAAAATCCTCGTTTCCGGAGGCGGCCGCTGTAACTTCACCAATTTGCGCGTCGATCCGAAGTGCCACTTCCTTTCGGATAATGCCCATTTTTGCATTTCCGCCTTAAAGCGCTTTACGCCCGAGGACTTCATCGCCCTGGTCGAGGGCGCGGGCATTGCGTACCACGAGAAAACCCTTGGGCAGCTTTTCTGCGACCACAGCGCGAAGGAGATCGTGGCCATGCTCCTCGGCCATTGCGAGGCGGCGGGGGTGCAGATCGCCCTCCGGCAAAAGGTGACAGGCATCTTCCCCCAGGAGGCCGGGGGCTTTCAGGTGGAGACGGAAAAGGGCGCTTTTCAGGCGCCGCAGGTTGTGCTGGCTTCCGGCGGCCTGTCGATGCCGAAGATTGCCAGCGATCTGGCCTTTCGGTTCACGCGGCAGCAGGGCATGGCGCAGGTGGCACCCCGGGCCGCCCTCGTGCCCCTTACCTGGCGGGCCGAGGATAGGGCCCGCTTTGATGCCCTTTCGGGGATTTCCGTCGACGCGATGGTCTCCGCCGGCGATGCCCACTTCCGGGAAAATCTGCTGTTCACCCATCGCGGCTTAAGCGGCCCGGCGGTGCTTCAGGCGTCCTCCTTCTGGCGGGAAGGGGAAGCGGTGAAGATCAACCTGCTGCCCGATTACGAGGCGCTGGCGTGGCTCAGGGACGGGCAGCAGCGCTTCCCCCGGCAACAGCTGTCGACCTTGTTGAAGAGCGCCTTGCCGGCTCGCCTCGTAGAGGTTCTGGTGATGGCAGACTTTAGCGACGCGCAGCTGGCCAACGTATCCGGTGAGACGCTCGGTCGCTTGGCGGAGCGGCTTGGGGCCTGGTGCGTTTATCCCCATGGCACGGAGGGGTATCGCACGGCGGAGGTCACCCTTGGGGGTCTCGCGACCAGCGAGGTCTCCTCGAAGACCTTCGAGCTCAAGCGCCTCCCAGGGCTCTACGCCATTGGGGAGGCCCTAGACGTCACCGGCTGGCTTGGGGGCTACAACTTTCAGTGGGCCTGGGCCTCCGGGTGGTGCTGCGCTCAGCATCTCCGCCACCCCAGCTAGGCTGGGGCGCGGGCGAGATCCTGGCGCACGTGCTTGGCCGCGATGAGGTAGTGCACCGTACTCCACACGGAGACCACCGGAATCACATACACCATGGCGTAGCGGATGGACTCCAGGCCGAAGTGGGGCTCGAGCAGATCGCTTACCCAACCGATAAGGAGGGGCCCGCCCCCCAGTCCAACTAGGTTCAGCACGAAAAAGAGAATGGCGGAGGACAGGGCGCGCATGCGCAGGCCCACAAGGGAGTGGGTAACGGCGATATTCGGCGCCAGGTAGGCGGCGAAGAAAATCGCCGGAACGAAGTTCAGGGCCAGGGCCAGATAGGTCTGGTCCGTGGTGTAAATGAACAGGGTAAAGGGGATGGTGACAATGGTCGTCACCGCGGGCACCCACTGGTACCAGCGCTGATCGCGCACGGCGAGCTTGTCCGACAAATACCCGCCGAGGAAGGTGCCTGCGCCGCCGGAGACGGACGCCAGGGCGAGCCAGGTGCCCAGTTCCCCGGTGGTGATTTCGTGGAGGCGGAGGAACAGGGAGGGCAAAAAGTTCCCGGCCCCGTAGGTGATAAAGGCGTGAAGCCCGCAGGCGATCGATAAATGGCGAAAAGAGGGGCGAGACCAGAGTAGCGCCAGGGTGTCCTTAAAGGGGGGCGGCGCTTCGCTGGATTGCTTGCCTTCGGCCAACCCGCGTACCGGTTCGGCGACGACGAGGCGGAGAATCACCGCCAGAGCAACCCCGGGAAGCCCGACGACAATGAAGGCCATGCGCCAGCCGTAGAACTCGTTGATCCAACCACCCAATAGAAAGCCAAGCAGCACGCCGATGTTGATGCCCATGGAATAGATTGCCAGGGCTGTGGCGCGCCGTTCCCCTTCGAAAATGTCGGAGATGATGGCGTGGGCCGGAGGGCTGCCCCCCGCTTCGCCTACGGCGACGCCAATGCGCGCCAGCAGCAGCTGGATGAAGTTTTGCGCCAGGCCGCTGAGGGCGGTCATGCCGCTCCACACGGCGAGAGCCACGGCAACGATGGACCGGCGCGTGCCTTGGTCGGCTAGGCGTGCGATGGGAATGCCGAAGCTGACGTAGAAAATCGCGAAGGAGAAGCCCGATAGCAGGCCAAGCTGCTTATCGGACAGGCCCATCTCCGTTTTGATCGACTCCTGCAGGATGACCAGTAGCTGACGGTCGATGAAATTAAAGGAATAGACCACGGTGAGCAGGGCGAGGACGCCCCAGCGGTAGGCGGGGCGCTCGTAGGCGCTCGGGCTAAAGAGCGACACCGTTAGGCGTCTTGAGCTTTTTGCGCATCCAGGGTTTTCCGCCGCAGGCGGCGCATGCCGCCGAGCCAGCGGTCGACGTTTTCGCCCTTGCGGCGGACGTACTCGCCGACCTCGGGGTGAGGCAGCACGTAGAAGCGCTCCTCCCGCAGGGTGTCCACGACCACGGCGGCCAGTTCATCGGCTTCAATGATGCCGTCCGTTTGGCCGTCGCCGAGGCTTCGGGGCGCCATGGCCGTATTCACCCCCTGGGGGCAGAGCACGGACACCTTGATGCCGTCATCGCCGTGGGTCATGGCGATGAATTCCGCGAGCTTGACGGCGGCGGCCTTGCTTACCGTGTAGGGCCCGCTGCCGAGGGCGGCGAGGAGGCCGGCGGCGGAGGCCGTGTTTAAGAGATAGCCCTCGCCGCGCTCGATCATGCCCGGCAAGACGGCGCGGGCGGCATAAAGGTGGGCCATCACATGGAGTTCCCACTGGCCTTGCCAGATCTCGTTGCTGGCTTCGAGCAGCGGGCCGTCGGCCCGGGCGGAGGCGCCGGCGTTGGAGCAGAACAGGTCGATCTGGCCGTGGTCGGCCAGGACCTTTTCAACCAGATTGTGCACCTGGGCTTCGTCGGTCACGTTGCAGGCGTAGCCTGCGCACCCGATTTCAGCGGCGGCAGCCTTGACGGCTTCTTCGCTGAGATCGGCGATCACCACCGCGCGGGCGCCCTGCGCCAGGAAGGCTTTCGCCATGGCCTGACCTATCCCACCACTGCCCCCCGTGATGACCGCAACCTTACCTTGAAGCTCCATGCGCACCTCCCCCCGGATTTATGATGCATGGAGTCTGGCTTGGGTGGGCCGGGGAGGCAAGGGAGGGGCAAAGCTGCTAGCGTTGGGGGCTCAACGCGGGAGGAAGAGCTATGAAACAATTTTGGAAAGGCGCAGGGCTTGCCGCTGCATTCGTTTTTGCGGGCTGCGCAGCGGAGCCAGGGGAGACGGAGCTGGAAATCGCTCAGGCCGCCGGCGCACCGTTTTTTGAGGGCATGGGGGCCTACACCATGCCCATCACCACGGGCGATGCCTACGCGCAGCGCTACTTCGACCAAGGCATGGTGCTGGCCTTCGGCTTCAACCACGCCGAGTCCATTCGCAGCTTCAGGGCAGCGCAGGTGCGCGATCCGTCCTGCGCCATGTGCTTCTGGGGCGAAGCGCTGGCCACGGGACCAAATATCAACGTCACCAGCAATGGTAAGGCCATCATGAGCCCCGACGAGCGGCGCCGGGCGCGGGCTGCGATAGATCAAGCCCTGGCGCTGATAGAGGGCTCAAGCCCGCGGGAGCAAGCACTCATCAAGGCCTTGGATAAGCGCTACAACGGTGAGCCACAGACGCCTCGGGCGCCCCTTGATATCGCCTGGGCGCAGGCCATGGAGGAGGTGGCTGCGGCCTATCCGGAGGACAGTACGGCCGCCTCCGTGTATGCCGAAGCGCTTATGAACACCATGCCCTGGGATTATTGGGGGCCGAATGGGGAAGCAAAGCCGGAGACGCAGAAGGTGATTGCGAGCCTTGAGCGCGTACTGGGCCAGGATCCAGAACACCCACTGGCCCTGCATCTTTATATCCATGCGCTGGAGGCGTCATCGAACGTCGCGCAGGCCGAGGCAGCTGCGGATCGCCTGACGGATCTAGTTCCTGGATCCGGGCACCTGGTGCACATGCCCAGTCATATTTTCTTCCGGGTGGGACGGTATAACGATGCGGTAGAGGCCAACATCAAGGCCGCCGATGTGGATGAGTCCTATATCGCTCAGTGCAATGCCCAGGGCTTCTATCCGGCCATGTACTACCCTCACAACATCCACTTCCTTTGGGCCTCGGCGAGCATGCAGGGCCAAAGCGAACTGTCGCTCAAGAGTGCCCGTCGCGTAGTGGAAAACGTTCGCGTTGAGCAGGTGGAGCAGTTTCCCACCATTCAGTTTTTCCGCACCGTGCCCATGCTTTCCCTTGTCCGCTTCGGGCGCTGGGAGGAGATTATGGTGGAGCCCGAGCCCCGGGAGGATTTCGCCTTTGCTCGGGCCATTTGGCACTACGGCCGGGGCGTTGCCCTGGCGGCGCGGGGGGAGGGCGATGGAGCGCTTGCGGAGCTGGCGGCCATGGAAGCCTTAGAGGACCGGGTAAACGAGATCTTCCTCGGGGCCTCCTATCCCGCTAAGTCGCTGTTGGGTATTGCGAAGGCGCTGCTCCTCGGCGAGGTAGCCTATCGCGCCGGGGATGCAGTGGCGGCCATTCCCCATTTCGAACTGGCGGTAGCCCTTCAGGACGCCTTGCCCTACACGGAGCCGCCGTTCTGGTATTACCCCACGCGCCAATCCCTCGGAGCCGCTTTGCTGGCCGCTGGGAAAGCGGCGGAGGCTCAGAAAGTCTTCGAAGAGGACTTGCATGAGTACCCCATGAACGGCTGGTCCATGTTCGGGCTGGCTCAGGCGCTTGACGCCCAGGGGGACGAGGCGGGCGCAAGCGCCATGCGCGTGCGCTTCGAGCGGACCTGGCAGCTGGCGGACGTAGAGCTGACGAGCTCCACGCTCTAGAGGACCTTAGGGGGCGGCGCTTTGCGCTGCCCCCCGGGGCTCAGGAAAGGGCGAATAACGCCTTATAGTTATCGCGATAGAAACGATCCCTTTGGCGAGCGCTTGCCTCCGGCATGGCGCGCTCGAAGCGTCCGATGGGATCGTCCGTGCCTTCATGATGGGGATAGTCCGAGGCAAACATCAGCACCTCATCCATATCCTGCTCAAGCATCCAGCCGATCGGCTCCCCAGCAAAGGGGGTGATTTTGATGCGCTCATAGGCGTAGGCGCTGGGCACTTGCGCAAGCGCGGGCAGATCTTGGAGGCGCTTGAAGGCCCGGTGTGCTTGATCGAGCTGGCGGACCCAGCTGGCAAACCAGGCGGCGCCGAGCTCTACCACGCCAATGCGGAGGCCCCTAAAGCGGTCCAGCACCCCATCAAAGATCATGGCGCTGAGGAACAGCTGGGCATTGTAGCCAATGCTCATATAGGCGAGGGCGTCCCGGGGCGCATCGCCGGCCTTTGGCTCCGGTACGGCGCGGCCGTTGGCGTAGAAGCTGGCGGGGACCGGATCGTAGTAGCCCCCGTTCACCCCTACGTGCAGCAGAAGAGGCAAACCGCTGGCCTCCACCGCAGCCCAAAAGCGATCGTAAGCCCGATGGGTAAAGCTCTGACCCTCCTGCGGCGCGATCGTGTCGATTAGCACGCCCCCGGCGCCTTGTTGCAGCGCTTCCTGGAGGTGCTCAAGGGCCCGGTCAGGGCCTGCGCCCAGAGGGATATAGGCCGATGCGCGAAGGCGGAGGTCGCCTTCGCAGAAGTGGGCAAGGCCCCGGTTTAGGGCCGTGACGGCGCCGTGAAAGACGGCTTCCGAAGGGCTGGCCAGCACCTGGTTGAAAGCCGTGGTGGGAAACATCAGTGATTCTTGGAAGCCCAGGAGATCATTGACGTGGCGGCGCTCCTCTCGATCCCAGGCCCCCAGGGCCTCAAAGCCCTTGTAGCGCATGGACATGAAGGCCTCATCGGCGCTCTGGGCCAGGGCGGGATCGGCTATCCGGGCCTGCCGGGCATGCTCGGCGGTCGCCAGGCGCTCGTGGGCGTGATCATCGCCCTCCAGATAGGGCGCGAGGGCCTCCCGCACGGAGGGGGCCGCGAAGCGCGCCAGCCAGTCGGCGGGCTCCATCATGTGTGAATCGGCGTCGAAAATATCCTGGCGATGCGCGTAGGTCATGATGCCTTCCTCCCGTGGCCTCTGAGGCTAGCGCGTCCAGCCCTTGCTCTCAAACCGGACTTTCCCCTGAGGCTGGCAGCTGCCATGCTTCATGCTGGACGGTACGGGCGCTACCGGAGCACACGCCATGCTTCTCGATCTCGATCAGGGGCGGCTTTGGGTCTTTCTGATTGGTCTGGGTCTGTTCGCTTTTTTGGAAGTTTGGTGGCCTGCGGGGCGGCGCTTGAGCCCAAGAGGGCCTCGCTGGCTGCGCCATGGCCTGCTCGCTGCGTTTAATACGCTCATCGTGCGCACCCTCGTCTTTGTCCCGCTCTTACTCTGGATGGTTTGGCTGGAGGAGCAGGGCTGGGGGCTCGTGCGTTGGGTGGGCCTGGTTGGCATTCCCGAATTAATTTTCTCCGTCCTACTGCTCGATGCCTTCGACTACCTATGGCATCGGGCAAATCATCGCGTGCCGTTTCTATGGCGCTTCCATAAAGTTCACCACAGCGACAACGCGCTCGATGTCACCACGGCCCTGCGCTTTCATCCAGGTGAACTGCTACTGTCCGGTCTGGCGAAGGCCGGCTGGCTGGCGGTGCTCGGACCGACCCCCGTGGCGTGGTTTCTTTTCGAGGCGCTGGTGAGTGCGTCGGCCCAGTTTCACCATGCCGATCTTCGCCTTGCGCCCCGGCTTGAACGCGCCTTGCGCTGGCTTTGGGTGACCCCAACCTTTCACGGGGCCCACCACCTGGTGGATCGGCGCTGGGGCGACCGGAATTTCTCGACGCTGGTTCCCTGGTGGGACGGGCTCTTTGGCACTTTTGAGGCGCCTCCGGCACCCGCTTATTACGCGGAGGTCCCGGCGCCTTTAGGGCTCCCCGAAGGGCGCGCCCAAGCTGATCATCCCGCAACCTTGCTTCTTGGTCCCTTTAGGGGGCTCAATCAGCGGGGCATGCGGCATTTTTCGTCCGCAGTTGAGGAGTGAGCAATGATGAATTACCTGAAGCGAACCGTTCTTGCCGTGGCCCTCGGGCTCGGTCTTCTTATGGGCGCGCTAGGCGTAAGCGCTGCAGAACATGGCGGGGCCCCGGCGCAAGCCAAGGAGCACGGCGGTAAGGCCGCTGAATCGAAGGAACACGGTGGCAAGGCCGCGGAATCTAAGGAACACGGCGGCAAGGAAGCCAAGTCCAAGGAGCACGGTGGTAAGGCCGCGGAATCTCAGGAACATGGCGGCGAGGAAGCCAAGGCGAAGGAACATGGCGGTCGCGCGGCCCCGTCGGCGGCGGACGGTGCGCGTTAAGGCTTTCTCGAGCTTCGCGTGCCTGTTGTTGTGCACGGTCGTCTTCCCAGGCGCCTTAGGGGCCGGGGAGGACGATCGGATCTTCTACGCGGAAGACATCAAGGCGGCCATGGCCGAGCACATTGCCTCCCGGGTTGATGAAGACGGGCGGTTCCACCTTGTGGACGACGAAACGGGGGAGCGCTTGATCCTCCGCTTTATGAAAATCCATGACCCCGTGCGGGAGTTCGAAGATCGGCGCTACTTTGCCTGTACGGATTTCGCCGTGGAGGGCGCGCCGGAGCAGCTTTATGACCTGGACTTCTGGTTGGTGCCCGAGGGAGATCGGCTGAAGGTGGTCGAAGAGCGGGTCCATAAGGAGCCGCGAAAAGCGCCGATCTTTGGCTGGTATAAGTATCCTCGCTATACCTTTGTGGATGACGAGGTACGCCTTCTATACCCCGAAGAGCGAGAAGCCGCGGCCGCGCGGGAGCGGGCCGGCGAAGGGTCTGATTTATGACAGATGTTCAAAAGACGGTTGGCAGTGAGGCTGCGGTGCAGGTGCTCTACAACGGCAGTTGCCCCATCTGCGCCACGGAAATTCACCACTACCAGCGCTACACGGAGGCAGCGGGCCTTGCCGTGGCCTACGACGATCTGATGACCGAGGCGGTGGCAACCTGGTTGGTGGATGCGGACACGGCGGCAAAGGCCCTTCGCGTGCGCCAAGGGGAGCAGATCTATGTGGGCGTGGATGCCTTCCTCGTGCTCTGGCGTGCCATGCCACGCTACCGGCTCCTCGCCCGGCTCGTGGCCGTGCCGGGCATCTACCACGCGGCCTGCGTGGTGTATGACTGGGTGCTGGCGCCGTCGCTATTTTGGCTGCACAAACGGCGCCAGGGACGTTCCTAGCGCGGCTCCGTTAGAAAAACCGGAATCACCCGATCCGTCTTTTTGGCGTAGTCCGCGTAGGGTGGGAATACCGCCACGCCGGCGTCATAGAGACGCTGGCGTTCCTCGGGATCGGTGATCTCACGTACGCGGAGTTCGAAGACTTCCGTGCGGTCTCGCAAGGTGATGTCCGGATTGGCCCTCAGGTTTGCCACCCAGGTAGGATCCTTCGGCGCACCCCCGTAGGAGCCGATGAGGACGTAGCCCTCATCGACCTTCACGGTCATGAGGGGCGTTTTCCTGAGGGCGCCAGTTTTCACGCCCCGGTGGGTGACGAGGATGCAGGGCAGCCCCGTATCCAGCAGGGTGGTGCCCTCTGTGCCACCGCTGCCCTCATAGAGCTCGACCTGCTTGGCCACCCAGTCGATGGTGGGGGGTAGATAGGCTTCGCTCATGGTTTAGGCCTCCAGCTCAAAAGTGAGTCCGGCATGCGCCTTCAGGCGCTCGATGAGGGCCGTGCCGCCGGCGGACGCGGGGGTGTAGATCCCGCCAGGTAGGTCGGGCACATCCTCAATGAGACACAGGGCGCTCTCGGCGATCATCTTCGAGGTGGAGCCGTAGCCTGGATCCTTGTCTCCGGTCACGGCTGCGCGGAGGCTGCTGCCGTCTTCGTCCTCGCCCACGAAGAGCACATCGTAATTGCCGTTGTCCCGCTCTTCCTTCGAGGGGCCTTCTCCGGGCTTCGGGGAGTTCTCGTCCACCGCCATCATGTTCATCGACGCTAGAGCGTCCGCCATTTGCTTGCCGTCCGCACCAGGCCCCGCAACCATCATTTCGTCGTAGGCGAAATTCGTTCCGTAGGGATGGCCGAGGAGCAGGTTCGAACGGTGAATGTTCCGGGTATTGATCGCGGCCATCACGAAGGGGGCGACCCATGCGCCCAGAGCGGGATCCTCATGCACTTCCGTCCCCGAGGGCTGTTCCGGGCCTTCGAAGCCTGGGGTAAGCGCCCAGGGCGTCAGGAGGAGCTGAAGGACCCGGGGATCTTTCTGCGCCGCCGCCATGGTGGCCATCCCCGAGGCCAGGGTCCCGCCGGAGAAGGTGCCGTTCATGCCTCTTACCCTGCCCTTAACCCGGGGGAAGGGCTTGCCGCGCTGGGCGAGGCCTTCGTTTTGAAGAAAGAGGACGCCCAGGTCGAAGGGTACGGAATCGAAGCCCGTGGAGAAGACGATGCGGGCGCCCGTTTCCTTGGCTCGACGCTCGTGGGCATCGATGGTGGTGCGCATGAAGGGCACTTCGCCGCACAAATCAACGTAATCGGTGCCAGCCTGGACGCAGGCCGCGACCACTTCGGCGCCGTAGAGCTGGTAGGGCCCAACGGTAGTTAGCACGACCTTCGTGCGCTCGGCCAGGGCTTTAACACTGCTTGGGTCGGCCGCATCCGCCACCACGAGGGGCGTGTCAGCGGGTAGGCCCAGCTCGCTACGCACAGCCTCCAGTTTCTGTTGGGAACGGCCGGCCATGGCCCAGCGGCACGCCAGCCCCGCGGCGCAGCGTTCGGCCAAATATTCGGCGACCAAACGGCCGGTGTAGCCCGTGGCGCCGTAAACCACGACGTCGAATTCGCGTGTGCTCATTAGTGATGCTCCTTAGGAGACGACGGAGCCGCCGTCGCAGGTGATGATGTCGCCCACGGTGAAGCCACAGGCGCGCGAGCTGAGGAAGATGGCGAGGCCCGCAATATCTTCCGGCGTACCGACCCGGCCCCGGGGGTTGCCCTTGCCCACG
>JADHNU010000053.1 GCA_016779325.1 Pseudomonadales bacterium | reverse complement strand
CGAGGCATCGAGCACCCCAACGCCGTCCTGAAGAATCTTCACCCGGGAATCGGCCAAGCCCCGGATCACGGGCCGGCCCACGGCGGGGCCGAAGTAGGAGGTTTGGATGCCGGGCAGGCGCGCCACCGTCTCCCCCAAATTCGCCCCCAGTTGGCGCGCCAGCGCTTCCCCACTGAGGATCTCCACGGGCTGCGCCACCTCATCGGAGCGGGCTCGCAGAGGGGAGGCATAGACCACGAGCTCCTCGAGCCTCTCCTCCCCGTCTGGGCTGTGCACGGGGGCCGGGGCGGCCTGGGCGGCCTGAGCGGCAAGAATCGAGGCGGTGAGTAGGGACAGGCGAAGGGACATCAGTAATCCTCCTGGGGGGCGGCTTTCGTAATGTTATAATATAACCGCAATTACCGGTGCAAGCGCTGCGGCCCGGGGGGACGCCTGCGCTATGCTTTGGGCTGGCCACGGAGTTCGTCATGCTGAAAGCCCTTGAAAGCGCCCCGCGAGGGACCGTCCTCCGCACGGAAGAGTTGCTGGATCACCTGCGCTGGAATGGCGACGGGCTGATCGCCGCCATCGCCCAGGACCACCTCTCAAAGCAGGTGCTCATGCTGGCCTGGATGAATCGCGAGGCCCTCGAGGAAACGCTGCGCACGGGGCGGGTGTGCTACTACTCTCGGAGCCGGCAAGCCCTTTGGCGCAAGGGAGAAACCTCCGGCAACCAGCAGCGCCTGGTGACGGCGCGGGTGGATTGCGACGGCGATGCGGTCCTTCTTTCCGTGCAGCAAGACGGCCCGGCCTGCCACACGGGGCGAACGCACTGCTTTTACTTCAGGCTGGGAGCAGAGCAAGCGGAGGTGACGGAGCCCATCGACGTCGATCCCACCACCCTTTACGGGCCGAAAAGCCCCTAGGGCTGCTACAATCGCCCCATGAAACGGACGCCTCCTTTCCCCCGCGAGCGATGTCGACGCCCCTGACGTTGCGTCGTCCCGGCGCGCCCCCGCACCGGCATCCAGACCCTTTTGAATGGACAGGACAGGCATGGCTCTCGCCCTTTTTGACTCGAAATCTCGCACGCTGAAACCCTTTGCGCCCCTTGATCCGGCGCAGGTGACACTCTACGTCTGCGGTCCCACGGTCTATAACCGCATCCACATTGGCAACGGCCGCGCCGCCGTGGTTTTCGACCTGCTCTTTCGCACCCTTCGGCAGCGCTTCCCCGCCGTGCGCTACGCCCGAAATTTCACGGACGTGGACGACAAAATTAACGCCGCCGCCGCGGCGGAGGGCATCTCCATCGGGGCGCTCACCGCGCGCTACTGCGCCGCCTACAACGAGGACGTGGCGGCCCTTGGCACCCTGGAACCCACGCTGAAGCCCTGCGCGACGGACCACATTCCCGAGATGATCGCCATGATTGAGGGGCTCATCGCCCAGGGCCAGGCCTACGCCGCGGAAGGCCACGTGCTCTTCGACGTCACGGCCGATCGCGCCTACGGGAGCCTGTCCCACCGGAGCCTGGAGGACATGCTGGCTGGCGCCCGGGTAGAGGTGGCCCCCTATAAGCGAAATCCCGGGGATTTCGTCCTCTGGAAGCCCTCCTCCAACGATCTCCCGGGCTGGGACAGCCCCTGGGGCCGGGGACGGCCGGGCTGGCACATTGAATGCTCGGCCATGATTGCGCGCCACCTGGGCCCGCGCATCGATATTCACGGCGGCGGCGCCGACCTGAAATTCCCTCACCACGAGAACGAAGCGGCCCAAAGCCGTTGCGCCCACGGCGGCGCGGAGCTGGCCAATTTTTGGCTGCATAACGGCATGGTGAATTTCGACGGCGAGAAGATGTCCAAGTCCCTGGGCAACATCGTCACCGTGGCCGAGCTGCGCGATCGCTACCCCGGGGAAACGCTCCGCTACGCACTCCTGAGCGCGCATTACCGGAGCACCCTGGCCTGGTCCGAAAGCCTGCTAGAAAGCGCAACGGCTGCGGTGGATCGCCTCTACACGGCCCTCCGCGCCGCGGAAGATCCGGCGCTGGAAAGCGAGCTGGACGAGCCCACGGCGCCGAGCCTCATTTCGCCGGCCCTGACCGCCGCCCTCGATGACGATTTGGCCACGCCCGCTGCCCTTGCGGAACTGCATCGCCTCGCCGGGGCCGTGCACAAGGCGAAGGATCAGGCCGAACGGCGCGACGCCGCCCAAGTGCTTCGCCAGAGCGCCCTCGCCCTGGGCCTGCTGCGCAGGCCCGTTTCCGCCTGGTTCCAGCAGGGCGCCGGGGACGGCCTCAGCGATGAAGAGATCGACGCGCGCCTGGCCGAGCGGCAAGCGGCCCGGGCCGGGAAGGATTTCGCCACGGCGGACCGGCTCCGGGACGAACTGCTGGCGGCGGGCATCGAGCTTGAGGACACGCCCGCGGGGCCCCGGTGGCGCCGCGCGCGCTAAGCCAGCCGGCGGGGACGGGCTTTGAGGCCCTAAGCCTCCGCCTGGCCCTCGCCCGCCTGGCCCTTCCCCAGGCGCCGCTCCCGGACCCCGGCCCCCCACCGCCGGCGAGCGGCCTGTTGCCCAGCAATGCGGTCCATGCCCTCTTCGCCCTCGGCCTCGGGCCCTGGCTAAAGGGGCACGGCCAACCCCTTCATGCCCTAGCGCAGCGCCTTCCCGGAGCGCCGCCTGGGAAGCCCCAACGCTTTTACGAAGGCGGCCGCTGGCGCCACGGCGCGCCCTGGTATGCGGTGAAGCCCGAGGCGCTGTTTCAGGCCCTCGGGGCCGCCCTTCAGGCGGAAGCGCAGGACGGGCCCGACGCCGAGGCCAACGCCCCCACCCTGCACATCGCGCTAACCGCTCCCCCCTTGGCAACGCCCCAACCCCTGAGCGCCGGCGAGGGGCCGAGCACGAAGGCCTCGGGGGAACCGACGGTGTGCCTCTTTCCCCAGGAAGGCTGGATCCTCACGCGCCTGCCGCTGCTTAACCACCGAGTGCGCTGGGAGGCCACGGGGCCGGCGCTGCCCCAGACGGATGGCCTCCTAGCAACACTGGACACCCTCGGCTACGGCCAAGAAGCCCAGAGCCTCGGGCCCTGGCGGCAAGGCACGGTCGATGACGGCGCGGGCGCGGAAGCGGGGGGCGATCCAACGCAGGAATGGCCTACCCTGGCCCTCGGGCCAGCGCTGAGGCCCCTGCCCCTTTGGGCCGGCCAGCGTCTGGCCCAGGCCCTGGAAGACGCCTGGACCTGCGCGCGCTTCCTCGATGCCCGACCCGCCGACGTCGCCGTAGCAGGCACGCGCCATCATCGGCTGCCGCGCTACGCCCTTGCCGAACGGGTGCTGGGGACCCTCGGCCCCCTCCCCCTGGGCAGGCCTAGCCTTCGGGACCGGACCCAGCGCACCGTCACCCGCTACCTGGGGCGCCTCGCGCCGGAGTGGCAGGCCGGGCACGGAGCCGAGCTTTATGGCTATGATGTGCGGCGTCGCTTTGGGGAAGGAGCCTGAAGATGCTACCGCCGCTGCTGTGCCTACCGCCGCGAGGCCACGGGGCGGCCAGCCTGGCGCCGCTCATTGCGGCCCTGGAGGCCCTCGGCGCCCGCGCTTTTGCCATCGATACCCTTGCACCGGACGGCACGCCGCTGGACGAAGGGGACGCGGAGGCGCGCATCGCCTTCGCCCTGCGCGAGCTTGATCAGCGCTGCGAGCTGGTGGCTTGGGGGGATGCCCTAGGCCTTGCCCTTACCACCGCCGGAGGGCAAGGCCCTTACCTCAGCGGTATCACGGTTATTGCCGGCGATGGGCCCAGCCCGGCGTTGAGTACCGTACCCCTGGCCTATCTGGCTCTTGAGGACGACACCTTCCGGGCGCTCCCTCGCCAGTATGAAGTGGCCGAGGCCCTCGGCGCCGATCCCGTGCTCACCCTCACCCTCGGCAGCGAGCCCCTTGCCACAGCGGCATCCCATCTTGCGGACGCGCTCATCGGCATTGCCACCACCCGAGCGTCCCTCTAGCCCCTACCCCTCGAACTCAAAGGGGCCTAGGCTTGGGTTTTGCTCTGGTTTGGACTCGCCCATGCACCGCCCCTTTTTATCCTCCTTCCCCTTCGGCCTAGCATGGCTTCTAGGCCTAGGCCTGCTGCTGAGCGCCTGCGCGCCGGCCCCGGAGGGGCCCCCGCCCGCGCCGGCAGAGCAGACCCTGCGAACGCTCCCAGAAGGGGAGGTCATCGGCTTCCTCGATGCCAACGGGGCACAGGTTTGGCGCGGCCTCCCCTATGCCAAGGCCCCCACGGGGCCCCTGCGCTGGCGCGCCCCGCAAGCCCCCGAGCCCTGGACCGGACGGCGCGACGCCCTGGCCTTCGGCGCCGCCTGTCCGCAAATTGCCTCCCCCCTGGGCGGGGCCCCGGCGGCGCTCACGGGGCAGCTATGGGGCGAGGAAGCCTGCCTGTTTTTGAACGTCTACGCCCCCAGCCATGCCTCCGCCGGCAGTAATCTGCCCGTCCTGTTCTGGATCCACGGCGGCGGTAACAGCTCAGGGCACGCTGGGTTCTACAACGGCGTCAACCTGGCGGAACAGGAAGACGTGGTGGTGGTCACCATGAACTACCGCCTCGGCCCCCTCGGCTGGTTTCACCATCGGGCCCTGGGCGGCGAGAGTGCGGAGGATCGCTCCGGGAATTACGGCACCCTCGATCTCATCGCCGCGCTCCGCTGGGTGCAGGGTCGCATCGCGGTGTTCGGTGGCGACCCGGCGAAGGTCACGCTGTTTGGGGAGTCCGCCGGCGGTACGAATATCTCCTCCCTCCTGGTTGCGCCGAGCGCCCGGGGCCTGTTCCGGGCAGCCATTGAGCAAAGCGGCGGCCACGGCAGCGTCTCCCTCGCCGAGGCGAGCCATCTCGTCGACGACCCCGAACCGGGCATGGCCGGGAGCAGCGGTGAAGTCGCCCTCACCCTTCTTGCCCAGGGCCAAGACGCCTGCGATCGCGCCTGCGCCAAGGCGCGCCTGGCAGAAACAGACCCGGCGGCCCTCGGCGCGGCCCTGCGCGCGCTGTCCGTGGCGGACCTCTTCGCCCTTTACGGCCAGGATCTTCTGGGCCCGAACAATCCCGCGGTGCTCCGGGACGGCGCGGTCCTGCCGGAAACGCCCTTCCTTGAACTGTTCTCCGATCCCGCGCGCAGCGCCCCCGTGCCCATGATCTTTGGCACCAACCGGGATGAGAGCAAAATCTTCATGGCCTTCGATCCCAGCCAAGTCACCCGGGCCTTCGGCCTGCCCCTCTGGCCGAAGGATCCGGAGCGCTACGACCTCATGGCCGAGTACAGCGCGCGGGCCTGGAAACTCCGGGGCGTGGACGAGCCGGCGCGGCAACGGGTAGCCGGCGGGCTCCCGGTTTGGACCTATCGCTGGGACTGGGATGAGCAGGGACGGCGCTTCGGCCTGAATGTGTCCCAGCTTCTGGGCGCGGCCCACGGCCTGGAAATCCCCTTCGTCTTCGATCATTACGACGTGGGTGGGCAATCGGGACTGCTCTATCACGAGGACAACGCCGCCGGCCGGCGCGCGCTGGCGGCGCAAATAATGGGCTACTGGGGCAGCTTCGCGCGCGATCTCGACCCCGGCACGGGGGGCGGTCGAGGGCCCCGCTGGGCCCCCTTCAATGAGGCCGAAGGCATCGGCCACCTGCGCCTCGATACGGCGCCAGGGCCGGAGATGACCCCCGTGGCCGAGTCCCTGGAGGCGCTGCTGGCCGACCTCGCCGCCGATCCGCGGCTGACGTCCCCGGAAGCGCGCTGCGCCGTGCTCACCAACGCCTTCCGCTACGACCAGAGCGAAGCCCTCGCCACGGGGCGTGCCGTGCTTGGCTGCCCCGAGGCCTGAGCGCCCCGCGGCTAGTGCAAGAGGAGCCGACTGTCGCGGCCGAATTGGGCCTTGAGGAAGGCCATTTGATCGCCAAGGATCCGCCCGGAGTTGATCAGGGCGAGGTACTCGGCGAAGTTCGGCACGTAGGGCAACGCTCGCAGCTCAAGGCCCAGTTCTCGTAGGTGGCGGTCGCCCTTGAAGTGGTTGCAGCGACGGCAGGCGGCCACCACGTTTTCCCAGCAGTCTTGTCCCCCGCGGGAGCGGGGCACAACGTGGTCCCGGGACAGCTCCCGGTCGGGGAAGTGGTGCCCGCAGTAGAGGCAGTGGTTTTGATCGCGCCGGAACAGCGCCTTATTGGTGAGGGGCGGTATGCCCCGGGGGGCCCGGCCGATGGCCCCATCGGAGGCCAAAATGCTGTGCAGGCGCAGCACGGTGCGATTGCCCGTGAGGCGGGATCGCCCGCCGCGCACTTCACAAACCGTTTCCCCGAGGGTCCAGACGATGAGATCGCGGGCGTGAAGGCACACCGCCTCTTGCCAGGTGAGCCATTCCACCGGCTGCCCGGCGACGTTAACGCGAAGGATGGGGGGCACGCGGCCCCCGGCGGTGGCCGGTAAAGCAGGTTCCCGAAAACCGGGCGCCGTCATAGTGCGTTCCCCTGTGGTCCTGTGGTCCTGTGGCACCAACGGCCTCAGCGCAGGCGGCGAAGGCCGCTCGTGCAACAGGACGCCTTGATCATGGCGAGGCGCCCAGGGAAGCGCAAGCACTTGGATTCAAACTATTACCCAAGGCCATGACGGCGGGATGACACCCCTAGGGCAGGCGCCGCCGCCGCAGGATCATGTTCAGGGAAAAGAGCGCGAGCCCCAGCCAAATCAGCCCGAAGGTCCACCATTGGGCTGGATCGAAGGGTTCTTGAAACACCCAAATTGCCAGCAGGAACTGCAACGACGGCGCGAGATACTGGAAGAACCCAAGGGTCCCTAAGGCCAAGCGCGTCGCCGCGGCGGCGAAGCACAGCAGGGGAAACATGGTGACGGGCCCGGCCAGCATGAGCCAGGCCGCGCTTTCCCCGCTGCGCAGAAAGGCGCCGCCCGCGGGCAGGCTCAGGAGAAACAGCCCCGCCACGGGCAGGAGCAGCCAGGACTCCACCGTGAGGCCCACGAAGGCATCCACGGCCACCTGCTTACGAAGCAAACCGTAAATGGCAAAGGAGCCCGCCAGGGCCAGGCCCAGCCAGGGCACGGCGCCAAAGCGCACCACCTCGTTGAGCACCCCCAGCCCGGCCACGCCCATGGCCAAAAACTGCAGCGGGGTGGGCCGTTCCTTCAGCACCACGATGCCCAGGGCGAGGCTGACCAGGGGGTTGATGAAGTAGCCGAGGGAGGCCTCGAGCACCCGAGCGTCGAGAATCGCCAGAATAAAAATCAGCCAATTGGCGCCAATCAAGGTGCCGGAGATGAGGAGCGTCAGCGCCACCTTGGGCGTGGTCAGGGCCGCCTTGAGGCGGCCAAAGCTCTGGGTAAAGGCGAGGATCGGCAGCAGCAGGAGCGCGGTCCAAAGCACCCGGTGGGCCACAATTTCAAAGGCCCCTACGTCATCGAGCGCCCGAAAATACAGGGGCGCTACGCCCCAAAAGCCATAGGCGAGGATGGCAAAAATACTGCCCGCGAGGGCAGTCCGGGCGGCCTCGGCGGCGTCATCCATGGGCGGGGGTCTTCTCCCGAGCCATGATCAATTTCCATTGCGCCGGAGTCACGGGGAGGATCGAAAGGCGGTTGCCTCGGCGCACCAGGGGAAAATCTTCCAGCGCCGGATCGGCCTTCATCTCCGCCAGGGTAATGGGGCGGCGGGTGTGACGCACGAAGCGCACGTCCACCAAAAACCAGCGCGGGTTGTCGGGATCGCTCTTCGGATCGAAGTGCTTATCCTTTGGGTCGAAGGCGGTGAAGTCGGCGTAGGCCTCGCTTGCCACCTCCGCGATGCCGTAAATGCCCGGCACGTCGCAGTTCGAGTGATAGAACAAAATTTTATCGCCGATCTTCATCTGATCGCGCATGAAGTTCCGGGCCTGATAGTTGCGCACCCCATCCCAGGGCTCCCGCTGCTCGGGCCGGGCCTCAAGATCGCTGATGCTGAATTCTTCCGGTTCCGACTTCATCAGCCAGTAGGCCATGGGGTGCTCCTTTCCTGCCGCCCGCGCGAGGCGCCTATGATCGCGGCGCCGAGGGCGTCTGGCTAGGGCTCTGTGCTAATCTTTGCCCATGCGTCGCCTCGTGCTTGTTCTCGGAGACCAGCTCTCCCTTTCCCTGGCTTCCCTCAAGGACTGCCCCCCAAGTGCCTGCACCGTGCTCATGGCGGAGGTGCGGGAGGAAGCAGGCTATGCCCCCCACCATGCCAAGAAGCTGGCACTTATCTTCAGCGCCATGCGCCATCACGCCGGCGAGCTGCGCGACGCCGGCTACGCCGTGCGCTATGTCACCCTGGATGACCCGGCCAATCGCCAGAGCCTGGCAAGCGAACTCGAGCGCGCCTTTGAGGAAACCGGCCCCTTTGAGGAGGTGGTGCTCACCCGCCCCGGGGAGTGGCGCGTGCAGGCAGCCCTCGACGCGCTTCGAGAGAGCGGCGCCGTGCCCCTCACCTGGGTGGAGGACGACCGCTTTCTGGCGAGCCGGGATGACTTCGCGCGCTGGGCCAAGGGCCGCAAGCAGCTGCGCATGGAGTATTTCTATCGGGAGATGCGCAGGAAAACGGAGCTGCTCATGGAGGGCGACGCACCGGTTGGGGGGCAGTGGAACTTCGACGCGGACAACCGCCAGGGCTGGCCTAAAAAACCAGCAGACCGGCCCGTTGTGCCTGCGCCCTATGGGATAACGCCGGACGCCACCACGGAAGCCGTCCTGGCTCTCGTGGAAGCCCAGTGCCCCGACGCCTTTGGGGTGCTGCGGCCCTTTGCCTATGCGGTTACCGCGGAAGACGCCGAGCGGGTGCTTGCGCATTTCATTACCACCCGCCTGCCCCAGTTCGGCGCCTACCAGGACGCCATGGCCACGGGGGACAGCTGGCTGTTCCATAGCCATATCGCCCTGTATTTGAATATCGGCCTGCTCGATCCCCTCGCCTGCTGCCGCGCGGCAGAAGCGGCCTATCACGCCGGAAGTGCCCCCCTCAACGCCGTGGAGGGCTTCATCCGCCAAATCCTCGGGTGGCGGGAGTTCGTCCGCGGCATCTACTGGCACTTCATGCCCGGCTACGATCAGGTCAACGCCCTCGGCGCAAACCGCCCCCTGCCGGCCTTCTACTGGACCGGAAACACCCAGATGACCTGCGTGCGCGAGGCCGTGCGCAGCACCCGGGAAGACGGCTACGCCCACCACATCCAGCGGCTCATGGTGACGGGCAACTTCGCCCTCCTCGCGGGCCTATCCCCCCAAGCCGTGGCGGACTGGTACCTGGGCGTCTACGTCGATGCCTTCGAATGGGTCGAGCTCCCCAACGTGGTGGGGATGGCGCTCTTTGCTGACGGTGGACAGCTGGCCTCCAAGCCCTACGCCGCCTCGGGGAAATACATCGATCGCATGTCCGACTACTGCAAGGGCTGCGCCTACAGCCCTAAGGACACCCTCGGCCCGAAGGCTTGCCCCTTCAATGCGCTGTACTGGGATTTTCTGGAACGACACGAGGCCACCCTCGGGGGCAACCCGCGCCTGGGCATGATCTACAAAACCCTAGGCCGCATGGATCCGGAGAAGCGCGCCGCCACCCGGGCCCGGGCGACAGCGCTCCTCGCCGATCTCGACGCCCTTTAAGCCAGGGCTTTCCGAGCACCCACCATGTAGTTCACCCCAAGCCAGGGCGTGAGGGTCAGGCGGCGACGCCAGGGATTCACCCGCACTCCCGTTTCCGTAAAGCGCGCAAGCCCCCCAGCAGCGAAGAACGCATCCAGCTCTTCGGGCTTTACGAAGCGGCGCCACTGGTGGGTGCCTCGGGGCAACACGCGGGCCACGTATTCCGCGCCGACGATGCCAATGACAAACCCTGCGAAGGTGCGGTTTAGGGTGGCAACAAAAAGGTGCCCCCCCGGCGCCACGAGCTCGGTCACGGCGGCCATGAAACTGGGCAGATCGGCGACGTGCTCCACCACCTCCATATTCAGCACCACATCGAAGCGCTCCCCTGCGGCCGCGAGGTGTTCCGCCGGCTGATGGCGATAATCGATGGCCAGCCCGCTTTGCTCCGCGTGCACCCGCGCAATCTGGATATTCCGCTCCGTGACGTCGATGGCGGTCACCGTCGCGCCGGCGCGGGCCATGGCCTCGGCGAGGAGCCCGCCCCCACAGCCGATGTCGAGCACGCGGAGCCCCGTCAGGCACTGCTCGCCCGCCCAACCCAGCCCCAGCCGTTCGATAATCCAAGCGCTGCGCAGACGATTGAGCAGGTGCAGGGGCCAGAAGGGGCCGTCCTCGTTCCACCACTGGTCCGCAAGGCGGGTGTAAAAGGCGAGCTCTTCCGGATCGATGCTGGCGATGGTCTGGGCCGTCATGCCGGGGCCTCCTGGCAAAGGGTGCAAAGGTAAAGGCGACGCCCGTCGAAGGGGATGCGGGTCACGGGCGCTTCGCAGCTTGGGCAGGGCAGCCCTTCGCGCTCAAACACCCAGTGTCGGGCCTGCTGCCACCCTTCCCCTAAGCGAAGCCGGGCCCGCACCCAGCTTTTCGGGGCCGTTTCCCCGTGGGTCCGATAGGCTCGCTCCGCCAGTTGGGTCATGGCGCGGGACAGGCGCCCGGCGCCGTCCCGATCCAGATCCCCAGCGCGCACGGCCGGATGCAGGCGAGCTGCGTAGAGAATTTCGCTGCGCAGATAATTTCCAAGCCCCGCCAGAAAGGGCTGATGCATGAGCAGCGCCCCCAGGGGACGGCGGGCAAAGCGGCTGCTCCCCAGGCGGCGGCGCAGCAGCGCCGGGGTGGTCTTGGGGTGGAAAATATCGGGCCCTAGGCGGCTTAAAAAGGGATGGGTTTGCCATTCCCCGGGCGCCAGCACGCTGATATCCGAGGCGCTATAAAGCAGGGCCGCAGCCTCATCATTCTCGAGCACCACGCGCAGGGAGCGCTTGGTCTCTGGGCGCGTCCCCGAGGGCACCACCATCCAGCGGCCGTAAAGCTGGTTATGGGAGTAGATCTGCCAGCCGGACTCGAACTCCGTCAGCAGGGCCTTGCCCCAGGGGCGCACCGCGACGATGGTCTGATCGCGCAGGGCCTTCGCCCGACGATTCAGCGCCGCCGTATGGAACCACAGGGTCGTGAGCGGTCGGTGGCAAAGCGCCTCAGCCAGGCCATCGGCGGCGCGGCGAATCTCCGGACCTTCGGGCATTAGGGCGTGCCCAGGGCCGCCACGGGGGCAGCCAAGGCCTGCTGCACCGCCGCTTCCAGCGCCGGCGCTTCCGGCTCCATGGCGCTGGGAAAATCCGCCAGCACCTGGCCATCGCGCCCCACCAGATACTTGTGGAAGTTCCAGCTCGGGTAGCGCCCCGCCGCCTGCGCCAGGGCCTTAAACAGGGGGTGGGGCGTGGACGGCCCCGCGTGCAGCTTGGAAAGCATGGGAAAGCTCACGCCGTAGTTCACCCGGCACACCTGTTCTGTACGGTCAGCGCTCTTGAACTCCTGGCCGCCAAAATCGCCAGAAGGCGCGCCGATCACCACAAACCCCTCGCTTTCATAGCGCGCAAAGAGCCGCTCAAGGCCGGCAAACTGGGGGGTGTAGCCACATTGGCTGGCCGTATTGACGATCAAAAGGACCTTGCCCCGGTAGCGCTCGCAAAGATTTAAGCGCTCGCGCTTGCCGAGCGTTTCCACTTCATGAGCAAGCACGCCGCAGTCGTCCGCGCGCACGGGCGCCACGCCCAAAACCGTCAGGCAAAGCAAAAAAAGCGAAAAGGGACGCATGGTGCCCTCCAGCTGTCTTGGCCCCGGGGAGGAGCCATGAGGATTCGCGCCCGCGAGGCCGCATCATCGCGCCCCGACGGCAAATTGCAAGGCTTAGGCGTGATCTAGCCCATCCGGGGAGAAAACGACTAAGGCAATCCTCTGGCAGAGCCGTATCCATTTGGATACGCTTTGCCTACTGCTGGGAGCTTAGGCCATGAACCTAACCGAATTCGATGCCAGTACCTATCTCACAAGCGAAGAAGCGATCGCTGAATACCTTTCTGCCGCGCTAGAGGAAGATGATCCAGGAATCTTTCTTTCTGCGGTCGGGCATGTGGCGAAGGCTCGGGGGATCTCGTCTGTAGCTGAAGCTGCGGGTTTAGGACGAGAAAGCCTTTACAAGGTGTTTGCCCCAGGGGCAAAGCCCCGCTACGAGACGGTTCAAAAAGTGCTGCGCTCCCTCGGTGTCAAAATTTACGTTTCAGCGGCTTAAACGGCCGACCTCTGTTTCACGGAACTGGCTATGGCAACCCTTAACGACATTTTGCCCCTCCTGGACGTCGAACCCCTGGAGGCCCACCTTTTTCGAGGCCAGAACGATGCGGGCACGCCCCATGTGTTCGGCGGTCAGGTGCTGGCCCAGGCCATCGCCGC
>JADHNU010000013.1 GCA_016779325.1 Pseudomonadales bacterium | reverse complement strand
TCACGGGCGCGCCGAGGCGCTCCGCGAGGGTGCGCTCGAGGGCGACGGTATCTCGATCGGGGGCAGGGCGAGGGGGCTTGCCTTGCGGCGGCAACATCGTTTTCTGCACCTGTCGCTCGACCTCCCGCACGGTCCAGCCGCGCTGGACGGCCTCCCGGGCAAGCGCACCTTGCTTGGGCTCCTCGAGGGCCAATAAGGCGCGCGCATGGCCCATGGTCAAATCCCCCCGCTCCAGGAACCGCCGTGCTTCTGCCCCCAAACGCAGCAGCCGTAAGAGGTTGGCGACGGTAGCGCGCTGCTTTCCCACCGCTTCTGCCGCCTGGCTCTGGGTAAGGGAAAAGGTGCGCATGAGGCGCTCGAGCGCCGCCGCCTCCTCTAAGGGGCTAAGATCTTCTCGCTGGATATTCTCAATCAGCGCGAGCGCCAAAGCGCTTTGATCATCAAGGGATCGCACCAGCGCGGGTACGCGATCTAAACCGGCCCGTTGCGCCGCGCGCCAGCGGCGCTCCCCGGCAATAATTTCGTAGCGGCTCTCCCCGAGGGGTCGCACCACGAGGGGCTGCATCAGCCCCTGGCTTCGAATGGAGGCCGCAAGCTCCTCAAGGGCTTCCTCGTCAAAATGCTGGCGCGGCTGGAAGGCGCCCCGTTGAAGCTGCTCGATGGGCAAAGCGCGTAGCGTTGCGCCTCCCACGTCCGCTCCTGGGGGCTGGGATGCCGGGGGTACCTCCGGCGCAAAAGGGGAAGGTGCTGCCTCCGACTTGGCCGACGCAACGGGGGCCGGCGCAGCGCCCAAAAGGGATTCTAGGCCTCGCCCGAGGCCCCGTTTTTTTGTACTCATGAGGCCTTCGTCTCCTTGCTCCCGGCGTCCTGACGACGCCGAAGCTCCTGGGCCAGGGCTTCATAGGCAACGGCCCCCCGCGAGAGGCGGTCATAGGCCACGGCGGGGAGGCCGTGGCTTGGCGCTTCCGCCAGGCGGATATTTCTTGGGATGACCGTACGAAACACGCGATCGCCAAAGTGAGCTAGGAGCTGGCGTGACACATCGCGGGTTAACCCGTTCCGGGGATCGTACATGGTGCGTAGAAGCCCCAAAATGTTCAGTCCGGGATTACTGTGATCGCGCACCCCCTCCAGGGTCTCTAGCAGCGCCGACAGCCCCTCAAGGGCATAAAACTCGCACTGCATGGGGATCAACACGCCCGTCGCGGCCACCAGGGCGTTCACCGTCAGCAAGGACAGGGCGGGCGGGCAGTCAATCAGGATCCAGCGATAGGCGGTAGGGCTGCCTTCGAGGAAGCGCTTGAGCTGGCGCTCCCGTGCCGGCTTGTCGAGCAGACCCACTTCCGCGGCCACAAGGTCGCCATTAGCGGGGAGCAGATCGAAGCCCCCAGCCGTGGTTTGCACCACCTCGGGGAAGGTCACCCGGGCGTCAAGCAAGGCGTCGCACAAGGTGAGCGAAAGCGCACGCTTATCCACACCGGATCCGGTCGTCGCGTTGCCCTGGGGGTCGAGATCAACCAGTAAAACCGGGTCTCCAAACTTCGCCAGGGCCGCGGCCAAGTTGATGCTGGTGGTGGTTTTTCCGACCCCGCCCTTTTGATTGGTGATCGCGATGACGTCTTGAGTCATCTTTGCTCCCCTGCGCGAATGGTCAGGAGCACCCGTTCCTGATCATAGCCGGGCACGCGGTAAGCATAACGCGCTTCCAGCCGAAAGCGGCGCTCCAGCGGCGCCCATTCCTGCGGCCACTGATCGCCTTTCATGGCGAGGAGCCTACCCCCAGCGTGAAGGGGCGCGGCGAGCAGACCGCATAGCTTCTCAAGGGAGGCCACGGCCCGGACCAAGATGCCCGCGGCCTCGGGATCGAAGGCGGTGGCCTCAGCGCGGCTTTGCTGCACGGACACGTGCTTCAGATCGAGCTCTGCAATGACCTGCTCGAGAAAGCGTACGCGCTTACCGAGGGATTCCACCAAAATGAAAGGGCGCTCTGGCGCCAGCGCCGCAAGCACCAACCCAGGCAAGCCCGCGCCACTGCCTACGTCGTACAAAACCCCGGAAGGGGGAAGGGCTGGAAGGATAGCGGCGCAATCAAGCAAGTGCCCATCGATAAGCACCTCCGGCGCCTGGGACCCCGTTAAGTTGAAGGCCCGGGACCAGCGCTCATGAAGCGCAAGCCACCCTAGAAGCCGATCAACGGCTTGCCCCTCCAGGGGCAAAGCCAAACCCTCGAGCCCGGCTTCGAGGCGGGCCCTATAGGCGTCGGCCCCTAGCACGCAGCAGACCGGGCGTTCTGCTTCTTTAGATGAATCGCCAGTTGGGCAATGGCCGCTGGGGTAACCCCAGGAATGCGGGCCGCCCGGGCCAGGCTGTCGGGCCGCGTTTCCTTGAGCTTCTGACAAACCTCATGGGACAGTCCGGCCACGCGAGTGTAATCCAAATCAAAGGGGAGCGGGGTATCGCCCTGACCTTTAAGCCGATCCACCTCCGCGCGCTGCCGAGCGATGTAGCCGTCGTACTTGATTTGCACCGCGACCTGTTCCGCCACGGCCTCTGCCAGGGGCGCCCGACCGAGCGCTGCAGCCACGTCGGCCCACTGAACTTCAGGCCGCCGAAGGGCCTGAGCGAGCGACCCTTCTTTTTCGATGGACACCCCGCAACGGCCCTCTAGGGCGAGGGCAAGCGGGCTCCCAGGAATCAGAGGGGTACGGTGTAACTCGGCGATCGTCGCCTCGATGGCCTGGCGCTTCGTCTCAAAGGCTGCCCATTGGGCGTTCCCCACTAAACCGAGCGCTCGGCCCTTAGCCGTTAGGCGAAGGTCCGCGTTGTCCTGACGGAGAAGAAGACGATACTCCGCTCGGCTGGTAAACATGCGATAGGGTTCTTTGGTGCCCAGACGGATGAGGTCGTCAACGAGCACCCCAAGGTAGGCCTCGTCTCGCTCGAGGGCCAAGCTTTCTCGCCCCTGCGCCTTTAGGGCTGCATTGGCGCCGGCGAGCAGGCCCTGCGCTGCCGCTTCCTCATAACCCGTCGTGCCGTTGATCTGCCCGGCGAAGAAGAGCCCTTCCACACAGTGGGTCTCGAGCGTGGGCTGCAAATCCCGCGGATCAAAGAAGTCATATTCGATGGCATAGCCGGGCCGGGTAATGTGTGCCTGCTCGAAACCCGGGATGGTCCGCACAAAAGCCAACTGAAGCTCGAAGGGAAGGCTCGTGGAAATGCCATTGGGGTAGAGCTCATGGGTACTTAAGCCTTCCGGCTCCACGAAAATCTGGTGCGAATCCTTGTCCTCAAAGCGCACCACCTTATCTTCCACGGAGGGGCAATAGCGCGGGCCCACGCCCTCAATGCGCCCTGCATACATGGGGGATCGGTCGAGCCCGCTTCGAATCAGGTCATGGGTTTTGGCGTTGGTTCGCGTAATCCAGCACGGTACTTGGCGGGGATGCACGCTTCGGTCGCTGCGCAAGGAAAGGGTCGGTCGCGGTTCATCCCCAGGTTGGGGCGTCATCACGGAAAAGTCCACGGTACGCCCATCGATACGGGGCGGCGTGCCGGTTTTTAAGCGCCCAACTCGGAACGGCAACGCGCGGAGTCGTTGCGCCAGCGCATTGGCCGGGGCATCACCCGCCCGCCCGCCTTCGTGCTGAGCTTCCCCAACGTGAATGCGTCCGCCCAAAAAGGTCCCCGTGGTCAGCACCACCGTCGCGGCCCGGAAGGTCAAGCCAAGCTGAGTGACCGCGCCGCACACCCGATCGCCTTCTACCAACAGATCCGTCACGCTTTGCTGAAATAGGGAAAGGCGTGGCTGGTTTTCAACGATCTCGCGGATCGCCGCGCGATAGAGCGCGCGATCGGCTTGGGCGCGGGTGGCTTGCACCGCCGGTCCTTTGCGCGCGTTTAAGGTACGAAACTGGATGCCCGCCTGGTCTCCCGCCAGGGCCATGGCCCCCCCAAGGGCATCAATCTCTCGAACCAGATGGGTTTTACCGATACCCCCAAGGGCGGGGTTACAGGACATTTGGCCCAAGGTTTCGATGCTCTGGGTAAGCAGCAAGGTATCCGCCCCAAGCCGGGCCGCTGCCAGCGCCGCCTCCGTGCCAGCATGGCCTCCGCCTATCACGATGACGTCGTAGCGTTTTTCGAAATCCATGAGCACCGACTCCTGGGGTTTGGGGCGCGAGAGTATAAGGAAGGCCCTGCGCGGGCCATAGCCCCTAGCTCAAGCGGTAACACGCGGCGGCGGTGTCGTGAAACAGCGCATCCTTCTCGGCCTCGGAGCCATCAACCACGAGTTTTTTAAAAGCGTTCCAAAGTACGGGGTAGGACACGCTTGCCTTGTCCACCGGGAAGTTCGATTCGAACATACAACGCGCCGCGCCGAAGCATGCGAGGGCCTCTTGATAGTAGGGGCCCGTGGCCTCGAGCAGGGCATCGGAGCTTGGGGGCGTCGCCTGGTAGTGAAACCCGAAACCATTCACGGGCATCACGAGCCCCCCAAGCTTTGCGACCACGTTTTCACATCTCGCCAGTTCCGCTAAATCACGGCGCCAACGTTGGAAGATCTCCTCCCGGCGCCCCGCGTAGGGGCCAATTCCCAGGGGACCGCTAAAGTGATTCAGGATAATCCGCGTGTCGGGAAAGGCCCGAGCGAGGTCAATAACGTCCCTGAGCTGGTGATGGTATTGCCAGGCTTCAAAGGAAAGGTTCCGCGGCGCCAGCTCCTTAAAGCCGGCGCGAAACGCCTCCAAATAATATAGGCCCTTAGGGGGGTTTGTGTGGGCATTGCGGACGGCATCGCTCTCATCAAAGCTTGCCGCGTGACGTATGCCCCGAAAGCGCGGGGACGCCGCGCAGTGCGCATCAAGAACCCCTCCTACGGCCGACCCAAGACATAAATCGGCAAAGCCCACAATGCCCGCAGCGACCTGCACATCACCATAGCCGCCACTGGCGCTCATGGCGGCAATGCCGTTCACAAACTCCGTTTCCCCAACGGGGCGCAGCGCAACCGGGCCCGTTGCCCGGTACATGCTGGCGCATTCAATGTGCACCGTACTCACCACGCGGTGACCGCTTTGCACGTCCGCCAGCAGCTCGTGGAGCAGATAGCGATAGCCATTGCGGTCCCACAAATGGTGGTGGGGATCGCAGATGCGACGCTCCGGATCGATGATGGGTTCCCGAACCTGGGCCAGCCAGGCTGCGTGAGCGTCCGTTCCCGGTTGATGCTTTTCCATACTCTACCCCTCCCCGTGAGGCGGTTAGGCTAGCGCTTTGTGGCTCATCATCGCTAGGTAGATCGGGAAGTAGGCATTTAGCGGCGAGGCATCGGCATCCCAGTCATCTTCAAAAAACCCAGAAAGCTGAAGGCCTACCTCCAGCTGCCCAGCGATGAAGTCCGTCAGACTATGGCTAAATTCGACAGCGCGCTGGGAGACGTCCGCGCCCTGGAGCACATCGCTCGTCGGCAGCGCATAGCGCACCTCGGGGCGCACGCCCCTTGGTAAGGGGTCATGATCGAAGAGAAAAAACGCCGGATTCATCACCCCGGTTAAAAGCCGGCCACCGGGTCTAAGCACCCGGGCGACCTCGCGCCAGACGGGACGCACGTTCGGAACAAAAACCGTGCTGACGGGGTTCACCACCAGATCAAAGAAATCGTTTGGCAGGGCACTGAGATCGGCCATATCGCCGAGTACGCCGTGCACGGGATGGCCCGCCCGCTGCGCCGTGGCTAAATCGAGCTTCAGCTGTTCGAGGGAGGCATCCAAACTTAAAACTCGTGCCCCCGCGGCGGAGAGCAAGGGAACCTGTTGCCCACCCCCGGAACCGAGGGCAAGCACCTTCGCGCCCTTAAGAGTTCCCAGCCACGGAGCAGGGACAGGACGGTTCGGCGTGAGATAGATCGCCGGGCTCCCCGCCCGGGCCTGGGCAAGGGCCGCCTTCGAGCTTGGGGTAGACCACCGCTCGCCCGCCCGCGCCTCGGCATTCCAGGCCGCTTGATTATGCTTAAAGACGTCCACCCACCCCGCCTATTTACCGATGCAGAAGGTGGAAAAGATCTTTCCAAGCAAGTCGTCGGGGGTCACCTGTCCCGTCATCTCGCTAAAGGCGTCGTGAGCGATCTTCAGCTGGTCGGCAACGAGATCCGCACTCGGGAAGCTTTCGAGCAGCGTCCGCGCCTCCCTTAGGGCGTGCTCCGCCGCCTTCAGAAGCACCAGATGCCGGGCCCGGGCCGAGAAGGTACTGTTCTCCATCTGAAGCCCGAGCGCCGCCCTAACCGCACCGCGCAGGGCATCAAGCCCGTCCCCGGATTTTGCGCTTACCCAAACCGTTGCTAGCGGCACCTGCTCGGCCAGCCCGGGGGGCGGGGACGGTAGGAGGTCGGATTTATTTCGGATATGGCAGACAGCCGGTGGCAAGGAAAAGCCAAGGCGGGTCTCCAAGGCGCCTCGATCGAGCCCCGCGGCGGTCTCGTCGCGCGCATCGCTAACGTAGAGCAGCAAGTCCGCCGCGGCCGCCGCGGCCTGAGCACGACGGATACCCTCCGTTTCAACCTGATCAGCCTGCTCACGAAGCCCCGCTGTATCCAGAAGCAATAGAGGAATACCGTCGATTAACACCTGTTCCTTCACGATGTCGCGCGTGGTGCCCGGCACATCGGTAACAATCGAGGTTTCATTATCCGTGAGTCTGTTCATAAGTGAAGACTTACCAACATTGGGCTCGCCCAACAACACGGCGCGAACCCCCTCGGTCAACACTTGACCGCTCTGACTCTGACGAAGCACCGTGGCCAAGCCGTCTTCGAGGGCGCCTAGGCGTCGAAGCACCTGGGGGTCGGCGAGCAGGTCCAGATCTTCATCGGGGAAATCAAGGCTGGCCTCCACCCACACGCGCAGCTCTGTGAGTTGCTGCTCAAGATGATGTATCGCCTTGGAAAAGCCTCCGGCAAGCGACCGGAGGGCGGCGCGATGGGCCGCTTCAGACCGGGCATGAATGAGATCTGCGATCGCTTCGGCCTGGATCAAATCTATTCGATCATTGAGAAAGGCCCGCTGACTGAATTCCCCCGGACCTGCCTGGCGGGCCCCGGCCCGAAGCACAGCCCCAAGGAGGCTTTGCAACACCACAGGGCCCCCATGGCCTTGCACCTCCACAACGTCCTCTCCCGTGAAAGAGTGGGGCCCCGGGAACGCCAACACGAGGCCTTCGTCGAGCGGCGCACCGGCTTCATCGCACAGGCGCGCAAAATGCGCTTGCCGAGGGATAAGGTGGCGGCGCCCGCTGAGCGCGCAGCCAATGGCGATGGCTTGGGGCCCGGAAATTCGAAGGACCCCAATGCCGCCCACTCCGGGGGCCGTCGCTATGGCCGCGATGGTATCGGCCATAGCCCCTTAGGCCTTACCCCCAGCCTCAAGCTGGCGCGTAATCCACCATTGCTGGGCAATGGAAAGGAGGTTGTTCGTCAGCCAGTAGAGCACCAGGCCGGAGGGGAAGAATAGGAAGAGCGCCGTAAACATCACCGGCATGAGCTTCATAACCCGTGCCTGCATGGGATCGGGTGGCGGCGGATTCAGCATTTGTTGAAAGTACATGGTGGCCCCCATCAGAAGGGGGAGCACGAAGAAGGAATCAATCGCCGCAAGATCATCGATCCAGAGCAGGAAGGGCGCCTGGCGCAGCTCCACGGATTCATAGAGCACCCAATAGAGGGCCAAAAAGACGGGCATTTGGAGCAGCATGGGCAGGCATCCGCCCATGGGATTGATTTTTTCCTTCTTATAAAGCGCCATCATCTCTTCCGAGAGCTTCTGGCGATTATCACTATGGAGCTCCTGGAGCCGGCGCATTTCCGGGGCAAACTTCTTCATGTTAGCCATGGATCGGTAAGCAGTAGCGGAAAGGGGATAGAGCAAAAGCTTGACCGATAGGGTCAGCAGGACGATGGCCAAGCCCCAGTTGTTTACCAAGTGATTGAGCAGCTCAAGCAATTGGAAAAGGGGGACAGCAATCCACCAAAGAAACCCATAATCTACGGTCAGGCTGAGGTTAGGCGCCAGCGCTTCGAGTCGCGCCTGGGCCTTGGGACCCACATAAAGCGTCGCTCCGAGCGTTTCCGTACTCCCCGGCGCGAGGGTCTTTTGGGGCTGGACAAATTCCGCCACATAGGTGCCATCGCTTAGGGCCCGGGCCGCGTAGCGCACCGTTTCCTCGCTATCACTTGGTACCCACGCGCTGAGGAAGTAATGCTGGAGCATGGCAAGCCAACCCCCGCGCTGACTCAGGGCAAAGGGCGCGTCCTCGAGGTCGTCGAAATCCACCTTTTCATAGCGCGATTCCTCGGTGGTAAAGGCGGCGCCGACGTAGGAACGGGGCCCCATGCCGTTTTCGCTCTGCCCCGGGGCGAGCCCCGCTGACCGCTTCAGCTGACCATAGAGCGCGACGGTTCGAGGCGTTTCCCCAAGGTTTTGCACGCGGTAGGTAAGGGACAGGGCGTGATCGCCACGGCGAAGCGTGTAGCGCTTTTCCACCCGGATCCCCCGATCCGCATCCTCAAAGACTAGGGGGACCTCAAGCACCGCCTGGCCTGCTTGAAGTTCGTAGCGATCGCTAGACGCGCGGAAGCGTGCCCGTTCCCCAGCACGGTCGAGGCCGTCCTTGCCGACCAAGCCGCTGCGCGCAAGGTAGGTAAAGCCTCCACGCGTTTCCAGGATAACGAAGGGATCATCGGGGCGGTCTAGGGCCACGGGGTGATCGCGAAGGGCGGCGTAGATGACGTCACCAAAGGCATCAAGTTGAAGCCGGAGCACGTCTGTTTCGATCAAGACCGAGCCTGAGGTGGCCCCTTCGACGCCAGCGCTCGGGGCGGGTAAGTCTCCGCTGCTCTCTTGCCCCAGCTCCCAGGCTTGCGGCAGCCCCTCGGAAGCGGGGGCTGGCTCGACAGGGAGAGCGACGGCGGGCTCGACGGTGGGTGCCTGTTTTGCGATCTCGGCCGCATCTTCGTTCCAGGCGAGCAACATAAGGTAGGCAAGAACCGCCATCGCCGCCATCAGGCCATAGCGAGCGATTTCATTCACGTTCATGGACCGTCCTTTTGCTCAACAGGAGAATGGGGAGGCACGAGATCCACGCCTCCCTCATGGAAAGGGTGACACTTTAACAGGCGCCGAAGCGCTAGGAGAGCGCCGCGGCGGACGCCATGCGTTTCCACGGCCTCCTTGGCGTAGTGGCTGCACGTGGGATAGAAGCGGCATCGGGCCGGGAACAGCGGGGAGAGGGCAACCTGATAGGCCCGGATACCCAACAAAATCAGGCGTTTAAGCATGCCGCCGGGGCTCCCCTGCGCGTTGTCCCTCGGCCAGTTTACGGTCTACGCGGTCGAAAAGGGCGTCAAAAAGAGGCGTAAGCGGTGCGTCGAGCGTACTTTTCGCGTGCCCCATGGCCAACACCACGATATCAACGGGCACAGAAAAGTTTCGCTGCCGGAACGCTTCCCGGCAGGCGCGGCGAAGTCGATTGCGATCAACCGCGCGTTTGAGGTGGCGCTTAGCCAGAACAAACCCGATCCGAGAGGCTGCTTCGAGGGGACGGCGCTTGATTAACAACAGAACACCCTGACCCCGCTGCTTCAGGTCTGGGTGGGCAAAAACGGCGTCAAAATCTGCTTTAGCAACGAGCCGGCGCGCCCGAGGGAACGTGTGTACGGCCGGCTGCAACGGATCCGTCTTAGGCGCTTAAGCGCTTACGTCCGCGGCTACGACGGCGAGCAAGCACCTTACGCCCGTTCCGAGTCGCCATACGGGCACGGAAGCCGTGGGTCCGCTTACGCTTGATCACACTGGGTTGAAAGGTCCGCTTCATGGCGCACATCCAAATGGTCGTTGAGCGCAGGGCCACCGGGCGCTGCATTTCGAAGGGCTGCGGATTCTAGAAGTGCCCCCCACTGGTGTCAATTCTTCTTAAGGGTTTATTTCCCTTTGGGATAGGGGTGGGCGATATGAGAGGGCCTAAAAAGAAAAAGTGTTTTTAAAACTGATTAATGATTATTGCTTGCTTGGGGCGGGGCAGGCTGTGGATAGGCGGACTAGCCTGCTGATCTGGCTTAAGTTCCTGGCCGGCAAAGGATGTTGAAAACCCGGGGGCAGGCTGGGTAAAGGCACGGGACGGGGAGGGGATAGGGGCCCGACTTATCCACATTTCAAGGTCGGGAAAACTTATCCACAGGTTATGCAGGGGCTATCCCCAGGGATTCGCACAGACTTGTCCCTTGCACGCTGGGAGAGAACCGCGTTTGATCTCATGTGCCTGATGCAGAGCACTTTCTTGCCTGAACTGCAACCGCCGAATTTATTTAAAAGTGCTAGGAACGGCAGACCTTGCCGAGTTAGATTGGCGCCTTGACAGCGCACCCAGAAGAAGACTGGTCAAAAAATGACCAGCGCCAAGTTGGAGGGAAGGCATGGAATCATCAGTGTGGCGAAAGTGCCTAGGTCACCTCCAAGACGAACTGAGCGCCCAGCAGTTCAACACCTGGATTCGCCCGCTTCACCCCGTTGCCAGTGAGCAGGGTCTTCGTTTACTCGCCCCGAATGTTTACGTCCGGGATCGGGTGTCAGAGGAATTTTTAGGCCGCATTCGGGAACTGGTGGAACGC
Organism: Pseudomonadales bacterium; assembly: GCA_016779325.1. GTDB lineage: Bacteria > Pseudomonadota > Gammaproteobacteria > Pseudomonadales > Azotimanducaceae > Salivita. Next base: position 43,019 of record JADHNU010000013.1, on the reverse strand, counting down.
GTTGTCGCCGGCCCCCTCCCCGTGGAGCTGGACGTGGGTTCCGTGGCCGCTGAAGGGCAGCCTTTATCCCTGGAGGAAGCGGTCGTAGGCCCTGGGGTGCCCTCTCGCAGTGCTGCGCCAAGCGCCTACGATCTCAATCCAGCCTTTACCTTTGACTCCTTCGTGGTGGGGCGCTCCAACGAGATGGCCAAGGCGGCGGCTCAGCAAGTGGCGGAGAACGCGGGGCAGTCCTACAACCCTCTGCTTCTTTACGGAGGGGTTGGTCTGGGTAAGACCCACCTTATGCAGGCCGTGGGCAACCAGATTTTGAAGAAGAACCCTGGGAAAACGGTGGTCTATCTTCATTCTCAGCGCTTTGTGCAGGATATGGTGACGGCGCTGCAGCAGGGCACGATGCAGGATTTCATGAACTACTATCGGTCCGTGGATGCGCTACTCATCGACGATATTCAGTTCTTTGCCAAGAAACTGCGGTCTCAGGAGGAGTTCTTCCACGTCTTCAATGCGCTCCTTGAGCGAGGGCATCAGATGGTGCTCACCTGTGACCGTTACCCTCGGGAGATCGAGGGCTTGGAAGAGCGGTTAAAGTCCCGGTTTGTTTGGGGGCTCACTATGGCGGTGGAGCCGCCGGAGCTTGAGCACCGCGTCGCGATTTTGCTCAAGAAAGCGGAGCTTGAGGGTGTGGCATTGACCTCGGAGGTGGCTTTCTTCATCGCCGAGCGCATACGCTCAAATGTTCGTGAGCTTGAAGGCGCCTTGAAGCGGGTGATAGCGAACGCTCACTTCACCGGAAAACCGGTGACCATGGACCAGGTGCGCTTAGCCCTTCGCGATTTGATCGCCATTCAGGAGCGCCAGGTCGGCATGGATAATATCCAGCGGACGGTAGCGGATTACTTCAAAATCAAGCTTGCCGATCTCCACTCTAAGCGTCGTAACCGGGCGGTCGCGCGTCCGCGGCAGGTGGCCATGGCGCTGGCGAAGGAACTTACGAGTCACTCTCTGCCCGAAATTGGCGATGCGTTCGGTGGGCGGGACCACACGACGGTTTTGCATGCCTGCCGCAAGGTCAGTGAACTCCGGGAGAGTAGCGGAGATCTCGCGGAAGATTACAAAAATCTGGTGCGCTTGCTTACCGCCTAGGGCGTTGATTTCGTTACACTAGACAGAGTCGTTGCGGCACTTTGCCAATTCCCCAGCTGGGAGCCTAACCGTCTATGAAATTTGCCGTTTCTCGGGAAGACCTGCTAAAGCCCCTTCAATTGGTCGCGGGGGTAGTTGAGCGGCGCCAGACCATGCCGGTGCTGTCGAATCTCTGCCTAGCCGTGGCCGGCCAGAAGCTCCTCATGACCGGGACCGATCTTGAGGTTCAGCTCGTCGCCGAGATTACGTTGACGGAGCCGGCGGCGCAGGACGGAGAGATCACCGTGCCCGCCCGGAAGCTCATGGACATTTGGCGGGCGCTACCCGACAGCGCGCAGGTGACCTTCAGCGTGGATGAGCAGCGGGCAACCTTAAAGTCCGGCCGATCTCGTTTTCAGTTGGCAACCTTACCGGCAGCGGAGTTTCCGACCCTTGAAGAGGGGTCGGCAGAAGCCGCCTTCACGCTGTCCCAGGCCCAGTTGCGCCAGCTGATCGCCAAGACCAGCTTTTCCATGGCTCAGCAGGATGTTCGCTACTTCCTTAATGGCATGCTGCTTGAGCTGACCTCTGAGCACATCCGCTCCGTAGCAACCGATGGGCACCGCCTTGCCATGTGTACGCTCACCCCGGGTCTCGGTACCGGTGCTCAGCAGCAGGTGATTGTGCCCCGCAAAGGAGTGCTGGAGCTGGCGCGGCTCATCGCCGATGGCGACGACCCCGTCGCTCTAGCGCTGGGCACGCACCACCTGAGCGCAAAGGTGGGCGGTTTCTCCTTCACGACCAAGCTCATTGACGGTCGGTTCCCGGACTACGAGAAGGTCATCCCGCAAGGAAGCACCTCCGTGATCCTGGCCGATCGGAAGATGCTGCGAGAGGGCTTCCAGCGGGCCGCAATCCTCTCTAACGAGAAGTACCGTGGCGTGCGGCTTGTGCTCGCGGAGGACTCCCTCACCATCCAGGCGAACAACCCGGAGCAGGAAGAGGCGGAAGAAAGCATGGCTGTTGCCTACCAGGGCGCTGCCCTAGAGATCGGCTTTAATGTGTCCTATCTGCTCGAGGTTTTGGGCACGCTTGAAGCTGAAGAAGTGGCCATTCGCGTGTCTGACGCCAATAGCTCTGCCGTGCTCGAGGATAAGGACGCCTCGGAGGCGACCTACGTTGTGATGCCCATGCGGCTCTAGGGCTTAAGGCGTTCGCGATGCAGCTGCGTCGTTTTCAGGCGCAAGGGTTTCGGAACCTTGCGCCGACGCAGCTGGCCCTGCCGCCGGGTGTGTCACTCGTTCACGGGGCTAACGGTAGCGGTAAGACCAGCCTTCTCGAAGCAATTTACGCCTTGGCAACGGGGCGTTCCTTCCGCAGTAATCGCCTCGCCTCAGTGGTAAACTACGACCAAGACACCCTGACCTTGTTTGGTGAGGTGGGGTACGCCTCTGGACGAGTGAGTCGTTTGGGCGTCACGCGGGGGTCGCAGGGGAGCGCGGTGCTCAAGCTGGATGGGGAGCGCGTCGGATCTAACCGGAAGCTTGCCGAGGCGCTGCCTCTGTTGCTCATTCACCCCGAGTCGATGAATTTGATTATGGGGAGTCCAGAGCAGCGTCGCCGTTTTATCGATTGGGGCGTGTTCCACGTGGAACAGGGGTATGGTGAGGCGTCAGCTGTTTTTCGACGGGTTCTGGAGCATCGAAACGCCGCACTGCGGCAGGGCACTCGGGATCTGGCCAGTTGGAACGCACAATTCCTCCAGGCAGCGGGGCGCGTTCACGAGAGCCGCATGGCGTATTTAGCCTCCCTGGCCCCGTTGCTGGAATCGGCGCTCAACCGCCTAGGGGGCGTGGACAAGGTCACGCTGCGCTATCAGCCGGGGTGGGACCGCCGAAAGTCCTTGGCCGAGGCACTCGATGCTCAGGCCGAGCTTGATCGCCAAAGCGGATTTACCCGGTCCGGGCCCCAGCGTGCGGAGTTGCGCCTTGAGGTCGAGGGGCGAAAGGCCGCGGAATGTTTGTCGCGGGGACAGCAAAAGGTGTTGGCCTGCGCGCTTCTTCTCGCTCAAAACGAGCGTTTGAGGGTCGCCCAGGGCTTAGGGGCCTTGGTGCTCGTAGACGATTTGGCCGCGGAACTTGATCTCACGCATCGTCAGCGGCTAGCGACAGCCCTTCTTGATCAAGGGGGGCAGGTTTTGATGACGGCAGTGGAGCCCAGCCTGGTGTTGGAGGGGCTGGCCCGGGCCGAAGAAGTTACCGTGTTCCACGTGGAACAGGGTCAGATTACGCCAGCGTAGGGCAAGGAGAGGGTGCATGGCTGAGGAAAAGCGTTACGATTCCGGGAATATCAAGGTGCTAAAGGGCCTTGATGCGGTCAGAAAGCGCCCTGGGATGTACATTGGCGATACGGATGACGGCACCGGCCTGCACCATATGGTTCAAGAGCTTGTCGATAACGCTATCGACGAAGCGCTTGCCGGTTACTGCACGGAAGTTTCCGTGGTAATTCACGTGGGCGAAGCCATTACCGTTCGTGACAACGGGCGAGGCATACCCGTCGACCTTCATCCAGAAGAGGGCGTTTCTGCCGCTGAGGTCATCATGACCATCCTCCATGCTGGGGGAAAGTTCGACGACAACAGCTATAAGGTTTCTGGCGGCCTCCATGGTGTGGGGGTATCCGTGGTGAATGCGCTCTCCGAATCGCTACGCTTAACGGTGCGAAGAGAGGGCAAGGTTCATGAGCAGCACTACCGTCACGGCGTGCCCGACGCGCCCCTTGCCGTGGTGGGGGAAACGGAAGATACGGGGACGGAATGTTGGTTTAAGCCCTCCGCGGAAACCTTCCGTAATATCCAGTTCAGCTACGAAATTTTAGCTAAGCGGCTGAGAGAGCTCGCTTTTTTGAACTCCGGGGTGCGTATCCGGCTCACCGATGAGCGGAGCGGGCGAGAAGAAGTCTTTTTCTATGACGGGGGCCTGAAAGCCTTCGTCGACTACCTAAACGCCAATAAGGAAGCAGTGGCTAAGCCGTTCCACTTTGCTGCGGAGCGCGAAGAAGACGGCATCTCTGTCGAAGTGGCTATGCAGTGGAATGATGGATTCCAAGAGAACGTCTTTGCCTATACCAATAACATTCCCCAGCGGGACGGCGGCACGCACATCGCGGGCTTCCGTGCGGCGCTTACGCGTACGTTGAATCAGTACATTGAGCAGGAAGGGCTGAGCAAAAAAGCGCAGGTGGGCACGACCGGCGATGACGCGCGCGAAGGGCTGACGGCCATTATTTCCGTGAAAGTGCCCGACCCGAAGTTCTCCTCTCAAACCAAGGATAAGCTGGTTTCCAGTGAGGTGAAGGCCGTCGTAGAACAGGAAATGGGCCGTGCCTTTGCGGACTTTCTCCTTGAAAACCCCGCTGATGCAAAAGGCATCGCCCAAAAAATTATCGATGCGGCGCGCGCGCGCGAGGCGGCACGAAAGGCCCGGGAAATGACCCGGCGAAAGGGTGCCCTGGATATCGCCGGGCTGCCGGGCAAGCTCGCGGATTGTCAGGAGAAGGATCCCGCGAAATCGGAACTGTTCCTAGTGGAAGGTGACTCTGCCGGGGGATCAGCAAAGCAGGGGCGCGATCGTCGGGCCCAGGCGATTTTGCCGCTTAAGGGAAAAATCCTGAATGTGGAAAAAGCCCGCTTCGACAAGATGCTGTCCAGCCAGGAAGTGGGGACGCTGATCACTGCGCTGGGCTGCGGTATCGGGCGCGACGAGTTTAACCTAGCAAAGCTGCGGTACCACCAAGTCATCATCATGACTGACGCGGATGTCGACGGCTCTCACATTCGCACTCTGCTGCTTACCTTCTTTTTCCGCCAGATGCCCGAGCTAATTACCTCTGGACATATTTATATCGCCCAGCCGCCGCTCTACAAGGTGAAGAAGGGGAAGCAAGAGCAATACGTTAAGGATGACGATGCGCTCACGGCCTATCTCACTGCCCAGGCCCTCGATGGCGCCGCCCTGCATCCCGACGACGACACGCCGCCCATCACCGGAGAGCGCCTCGAGCAGCTGGTCCTCGCCTATCAGGGCGTGGAAAAACGTCTGGCGCGACTCGCGCGGACCTACCCCGAGGTGCTCACCCGCGCCATGGTTTGGGTGCCGGCCCCGGCGGAAGGGGAGTGGGCGGATCAGGCCCGGGTGCAAGCCTTCTGCGATGGCCTGCAGGCTCGGTTAGAAACCGATGGTGATGACGGCGCGGAATATCTGGTTAGCCTTCGCTTTGATAGCGAGCGGAGCCGCTATTTGCCAACGGTGGAGATTCGAGAGCATGGCTTGACCAAGCCCGTGCATTTCTCCGCCGATTTCTTCCAGTCTGCGGACTTCCGTGCCGTCGCCGAATTGGGTCGATCCTTACAGGGGCTATTGGGTCCTGGGGCCCGGATTGGGCGAGGCGAGCGAAGCGCTTCGATCTCCAGCTTTGAGGAAGCACTGGCTTGGCTGATGAAAGATTCGCGGCGGGGCCAAGATATTCAGCGCTATAAAGGCTTGGGAGAGATGAATCCCGATCAGCTCTGGGAAACCACCATGAACCCGGAAACGCGGCGTATGCTGCGGGTCACGGTGTCCGATGCGATCGCGGCGGATCGGGTGTTTACCACCTTGATGGGCGATGCCGTGGAACCGCGGAGGCAGTTCATCGAAACCAACGCGCTGTCCGTGGCTAACCTCGACGTTTAATTCGACGGGGGAGGTCGAAGGGATTGCTGCGCGTCGTGCAGCCAATGCTCCAGCCGCTGCGTGAAGGCGCTGGAGCTCTCCCCTTCAGCCAAAAAGGGCGGGGAAATACGCACCCTTAGGGTGCCGGAGTACTTACGCCAGCGCCGCGCAGGCCACCGGTCGCCGGCGTTGTGCGCCACAAGGATAACGGGCGCCTTAGCGGCAATCGCCAAGGCCGGTCCGCCCCGACCAAAGGCGCCGAGGGTGGTTGGCGCAAGGCGCGTTCCCTCGGGAAACAGGACTACCCAAACTCCGGCTTCAAGCCGGGCCTTCCCTTCCCGTATCAAGGTTTTTAGCGCACCTCGGCCGTCCCGCCGGTCGATGGCAATGGGCTTAAGCAAGCTGAAGGCCCACCCAAAGAACGGAATAGCGAGCAGCTCTCGTTTGATCACCGTCGCCTGCGGTGCGAAGAGCTGTTGAAGAAACAGGGTCTCCCAAGTGCTTTCGTGGCGCGCCAGCACCAGGCAGGGTGTCTTTGGAATATGCTCCCGTCCTTCGACCTCAACCCGCACGCCGCAGAGGTGGCGAAAGGCCCAGAGAACCATGGCGGTCCAGGCGCCAATGATGAAGGCAAAGCGCGCGCGAAAGGGAAGAAGCCAACCGAACAGCACACCTAAAGAGCCCCAGAAAATCGTCAGGATCACGTAGGTGAACAGAAAGAGACCGCTACGCAACATGAGGCGCCTTAGAAGAAGTTGAGTCCGACTTGGAAAAGGTTCTCCACGGCGCGCACTTGCCGCTTATCGGTGAGGAACAAAATCACGTGGTCATCGCTTTCTACGCAAAGCGAGTCGTGAGCGATAAGCACGTCTTCTCCGCGCACGAGCGCCCCAATGCTGGCCCCTGGGGGTAGGCGAATTTCATCGAGCCGCCGCCCCACTACCTTTGATGATCTTGAGTCACCATGAGCAATGGCTTCCATGGCCTCGGCGGCGCCTCGGCGTAGCGAGTGAACGCGGGCCACGTCGCCGCGCCGAACGTAAGCAAGGAGCTCGGAGATGGTGGCCTGCTGAGGTGAGATGGCCACGTCGATGACGCCCCCTTGCACCAGATCCACATAGGCGGGCTTGCCGATGAGGGTCATCACCTTGCGAGCCCCGAGGCGCTTCGCCAGCATGGAGCTCATGATATTCGCCTCATCGTCGTTCGTCAGAGCGCAGAAGACGTCCGTGTCCTCGATATTTTCGTTGGTGAGGAGATCGCCGTCGGTGGCATCCCCTTGAATGACCACAGCGCCGTCCAGGCTATCGGCTAAGTCCATGGCTCGGCGGGCGTCGTACTCAATAATTTTGACGTGGTGACCCTTCGCGGTGACTTGAGCGAGCCGTTCCCCGATATGGCCGCCGCCGGCGATGATGATGCGTTTATAGGGCGCCTCTAGGCCCCGAAGCTCGCTCATAACCGCAGTAATATCGCGGCGAGCCGCGATAAAGAAGACCTCATCATCGGCTTCGATCACCGTATCGCCTTCCGGCATGATGGCCCGGTCTCGGCGGAATATAGCGGCAACGCGCATGTCCACCCCGGGGACGTGCTCCCGGAGCGTCGCCAAGGCTTGACCCACAAGGGGGCCATCTCCGTACGCCTTAACGGCGACAAGCTGTGCCCGCCCCTGCGCAAAATCGAGGACTTGGAGGGCCCCGGGATACTGGATCAGCCGTTCGATGTGCTCCGTTACCACCTGCTCGGGGTTGATCAGCACATCAATCGGCATATGTTCCTTCGAGAAGAGCCCGGCCCGGGTGGTGTAGGCGCTAGCTCGGATCCGAGCGATCTTCGTCGGGGTTCGAAAGAGGGAATAGCTCACCTGGCAAGCGACCATATTCACTTCGTCCGAATTGGTCACGGCCACGAGCATGTCGGCGTCCTCGGCGCCCGCGGCACGGAGGACGTCGGGGCGGCTGGCCATGCCTTCGATGGTTTGAATATCTAGCCGGTCCCGTAATTCCCGAAGTCGATCCCCGTCCTTGTCGACAAGGGTAATATCGAAGTTCTCGCTGGCCAGGTTTTCAGCCAGCGTGCCGCCTACTTGCCCCGCACCGAGAATCAGGATTTTCAAGCAGCGCCCTCCTTCTCAAGCGCGGCGTAGAAAAAGCCGTCCGGGCCCGCGGCCGTCGGCAGTCGCTGTCGTCCCGGCCCCCGAAGCAGCCCGAAGCGCTCCGGGAGGGGCCGCGCGCGGGCCGTAGGCTCGCTGCGCAAGAACGCAGTCACAACGCCTTCCCCTTCCTCAGGCATCACGGAACAGGTGCAGTACACCAGCCGTCCTCCGGGGCGAAGAAGGGGAAAAAGCGCCTTCAGGAGGGCCAGCTGCAGCGCGCAAAGCTTAGCAAGCTCCTCCGGGGTTCGCAGTAGGCGTATATCGGGCTGGCGGCGGAGGATCCCAGAACCGCTGCAGGGTGCATCGACAAGGATACGGTCGAAGGGGGCGTTCTCCTGCCAGGGTCCAGCAAGCCGAGCATCCGCGCAGTACACCGCAACCTTCGACTGGCCGAGGGCAGCGCTGCCAGCTGTACGGGCTAGGGTGTCCTTTAGGCGTGCCACGCGATGGGGCACGGGGTCGATGGCCGTGAGGGACAGGTCGGGGCAGGCGGCAAGGAGGGCGCTTGCCTTCCCGCCAGGGGCGGCGCACGCGTCCAGGACGTGCTGCCCCGGGGCGGGTTCAAGAAGTTCCGTGATGAGCTGGGCCCCTTCGTCCTGCACGGTGAAGGCGCCCGTTGAAAAGCCCGGAAGGCTGGCCGGCGAGCCCCCCTCAGGAAGATAGATTGCTTGGGCGCTTAGCGCCCCCGCCGTGGCGGAAATGCCTGCGTCCTGAAAGGTCTTAAGCAGCGTGTCCCGATCCCCATCTACCCGCAGCGTCAGGGGGGGTTCGCTATTACTTGCTTCGATGAGGGTTTCAAGGTCTGGCCCCCATGCCTTAGCCCAAGCCGCATACCACCACGGGGGAAGCCCGCTTTGCTCTGCCGGGGATTGCTTGGCGAGGCTTTCCGCAAGCAGGTTGGCGGGGAACTTTCGTAGTACCGCGTTCACCAGCTTGCTGGCCCAGGGCTTGTTCAGCGTCCGGGTGGCGTCCACCGCTCCGTTCACGCAGAGGGGCGCGGCGGCCCCGAGCCAATGAATTTGGTAAAGCGTCCCGAGCATGAGGGCCCGCAGATCTTGATCTCGCGGCTTCAGAGGGTGCTTGAGCGCGCTATCCAGGAGGGGAAGGAGGCGGAGCGCCATGCGGGCCGTGCCGAAGGCCAGCTGCGTGGCGAACCGACGATCGACCTCAGACAGGGTGGTGCGCGCCGCGAAGGCACGCTCGAGCTGTGACTTAAGGTTGCCTTGGCCCGCCAGCACGGCGCCGAGGGCCTCTGCCGCAGCGGCTCGCGCCTCCGCGCCTTGAGCAGGGCCTCTGGGCTTAGGCGCTGACAAAGCGCGCGCCTAACTTTAGTTGCCGACCATAGCCATTTAGGAAGGCGGCGCCGTCGAGGACGCTCGCCTTTCCCTTTAGGACTTGAAGGCGCGTGAGCGTGAGCGTGCCTTGCCCCGTTGCCACCCGCAGCCCGGCCTTATCGATGCCGACGACGGCCCCCGGTGGGGCTCCTCCGGCTCCCGTCTCTTGGGCGGAAGCGAGCAGGCAACGAATTCGAAGTGAGTCTTCGCTTTCAATAGTGGGCGGAAGCCGTGGGCTAAGGGCGTTAATTTGTCTCGCCAATTGGGCAGCGGGCTGGGTGAAATCCAGATAGCGGTCTTCCGCCGTGAGCTTCTCCGCGTAGCAGATGCCATCGTCGGCCTGGGGGAGAGCGGCGTAGGCCGGGTTGGCCAGGTCCTCAAGCACCGTGAGAAGGGCCTCGGCCCCCAGCTGTGCAAGGGTGGCTTCGAGGTGGCCGCCGGTGGTTTCCGTTGTGATGGGGGTGCGGAGCCGGTGGCGAACGGGGCCCGTGTCCAAGCCCGCCTCCATTTCCATGATGCAAACGCCCGTTTCCTCATCCCCGGCCATGATGGCGCGTTCGAGGGGCGCGGCCCCGCGCCAGCGCGGCAGGAGCGACGCGTGTACGTTCAGACAACCGTGCCGGGGGAGGGCAAGGACGGCTTTGGGAAGAATGAGGCCGTAGGCGGCGACGATGAGGAGATCGGGGGCCCAGCCCTCAAGAGCTTCCCGGTTCTCTGGGCTTCGAAGGTGAAGTGGGGTCGCGACGGGAAGTCCGGCCTCCCGGGCTAGGGTCTTAACGGGGCTTTCCGTCAGTTTTCGCCCTCGACCGGCGGGACGATCCGGCTGGCTTAGCACGCCGACCAAGGGCAGCTCCGCAGCGAGCAACGCAGTGAGCAGCGTTGCGGCAAAGGCGGGCGTTCCCGCAAAGACAATTCGCTCGGCGCGAAGGCTCACTTAGGCGGACAGCTTCTTACTTTTCTCGAGGCGCTTACGGACTCGGGTGCGCTTGAGGGGCGAGAGGTAGTCTACGAACAGCTTGCCGGCCAAATGATCGCACTCGTGCTGAATGCAGATGGCCAGAAGGCCTTCCGCATCGATCTCAAAAGGGAGGCCGTCTCGTCCGAGGGCCTTAATTCGCACGCGCTCCGGCCGCTGCACGGCATCGTAGTAACCGGGCACGGACAGGCACCCCTCTTCTCCGTCGACGAGTTCGCCGTAAGGCGCAATCTCCGGATTGATAAAGAACTGCGGGCTGTCCCGTTCTTCGCTCAGGTCCATGACCACGACCCGTTCGTGAACATTCACCTGGGTGGCGGCGAGCCCAATACCTTTGGCGTCGTACATGGTTTCCAGCATGTCGTCGCAGAGCGTACGAATCCGATCGTCCACTTCCGCCACGGGCTTGGCCTTCGTGCGCAGGCGCGGATCGGGGAACTCAAGAATCTCAAGACGTGCCATCTGCTGGTGTCGCCCAACTGCCGGGAAAGGGCGAAGTTTACCCCGCCCTTGGCTTCCCCGCGAATGCCGGCGGCGTGTCTCGATAAAACCGCGCCTGGGCGCAGCCTTAGCTTACTCGCCGGGGCGAGGGGGCAGCCGACGGAATGCTTGAGTGGCCCCCACACTAAGCGCCATGAAAGCGACCGAACTCGACCCCTTTACGGAAGACTGTTGGCTTGCCGCTGCCCTCAAGGGGCGGAGAAGCCTCTCCCCCCAGTTTGTGGCGACCTTATCCGGGCCCCGGCGCGAGGCCCTCGCCCTATCCCTCCTTGAGGCCGTGCCCGAGTCGACACGACGGGCGACCCGGGCCGAAGCCGACGCCCTAGGCATTGCGATCCTGACACCGGCTCACCCTGCCTATCCCCCCGCCCTTTGCGCTAGCCCCGATGCGCCGCCCGCGCTCTATGTTCGGGGGGATCTAGCGGTCCTGTCGGCGCCGCAGATTGCTGTGGTGGGTCCCCGCCGCATGACCCGTCTGGGGGCAGCGGACGCGCAGCGCTTCGCCGGCGACCTCACCCGAGCGGGGTGGGTCGTCACCAGTGGCCTCGCGATGGGAATTGATGGCGTGGCGCATCGCGCAGCGTTGGCGGCTGGAGGAACGACCATCGCGGTGCTGGGAAGCGGGCTCGAGGCGATTTACCCCGCGGCACATCGGCCCCTCGCTGCTGCCATTGCCGCTCATGGGGCGCTTGTCAGCGAGTTCCCCCCCTTTATGACGGCTCGCCCTTTCCACTTTCCCGCTCGCAATCGTATTGTGAGTGCCTTAGCTCGGGGGGTATTGGTGATTGAGGCGGGAGACCGTTCCGGGGCCCTCATAACCGCGCGCCTGGCCGCCGAGCAAGGCAGGGAGGTCTTTGTGATTCCCCGTCATGCTCTGGACCCCGCCGGCGCCGGCGGTCATCGGCTCCTCCGGGAGGGGGCTGTCCTTGTGCGGGGGATAGAGGACGTTCTCGAGGAGCTGGGTGCTGACCTCCCGCCGCGTCAGGGTGATTTTCTTTCACCGCTCGCCACCGGGGGGCGCTTTGCTGAAGAGATGGCTGGTAATGGAGCAATCGCTACAGAAAATGCCCAAGCAAATCCCCGCGGCCTCCCGGCGCTCGATTCGAAAATTATTCACTTGCTACAAAAAGGTTCCCCTCGATCTTTGGATGAGCTGACCGGGGCCCAAGACCCGCCTCGCCCGGGGGAGGTGGCTGCGGCCCTTACCCGTCTCGAATTGGCCGGCCGAATCCGCTTAGCCGGAACGGAAGTCCATTGGCTTCGCTGACGCGGGGATTTCCTGGGAAGGGCTGCTCTGGCCCTTCGGCGCCGGTATCATAGGCGTTTGCCGTAGGAGGACGCGCTGTGGATCGTTATGCGGTTTTTGGCTATCCCGTCAGCCACAGCCTATCGCCAAAGATTCACCGTCAGTTTGCGCTTCAGGAAGAGCAAGCCCTTACTTACGAAGCGATTGAAGCCGCTCCTGGGATGCTGGAAGACGCGTTGCAAAGTTTTGCGAATTCCGGCGGGCTTGGCTGCAATATTACGGTACCCCACAAGGCCGATGCGGCGCGCCTTGCGGCGCGCCAAAGCGACGCCGTGGCGCTCGCCGGCGCAGCGAATACCCTTTGCCGGCGTCAGGGCGCTTGGGAAGCGCACAACACGGATGGTCTTGGCTTGCTGGCCGATTTAGGCGCCTTAAAGTGGACCCTGGCCGGGCGCCGCATTGCCCTTGTGGGCGCGGGCGGCGCTTCCGCGGGGGTGCTTGGCCCCCTTTTGGATGCGGGGCCGGCCCAGCTCCTCGTGCTGAATCGCACACCGGCGCGCGCGAAAGAATTATGCAGTCGCTTCAAAAACCACCCAAGGGCGTACTGCCTTGGATGGGACGGGCTCACCGTGGCGGCCCAGTTTGATGGCATTATTAATGCTACGGCCGCGAGCCTGGCCGGTGAGCGCCCCGCGCTGCCCCAGACCGTATGGGCCCCTGGCGCCTTCGCCTACGACATGATGTATGCGGCGGCCCCCACGGCCTTTCTGGCTTGGGCGGGCGCCGAAGGCGTCCAGGCTCGAGCCGATGGTTTCGGTATGCTGGTTGAACAGGCGGCGGAAGCCTTCGCCCTGTGGCGCGGCGTTCGCCCGAGTACTGCGGGGATTCGCGCCCAGCTCCGGCCCCCTACGCCTTCCTCTAATCTCCGTTAAAGGACGCCTGCTCATGAGAGCCGACACCAGCGCCGCCATGATGGATCTTGCGCAGCTCAAAGTTGAAACCGTAGAAGGGGAGCTTGAGGCGCTGCTAAAAGCCAATTTGGCTGTGGTGGACGCGGTGGCTAAGGCGCCGGCTCAGTGGACTCAGGTCATACGCCCTTTAGAGGAAATGGAGGCCCGCCTTGCCGGTTTCTGGGGGCCCATCCGCCATCTGAATTCCGTTAGCCACAGCGAGGCCCTGCGCGCGGCGCATGACGCCAGCCTGCCGCGCCTGACGGCGTACTACAACGCGCTGGGCCAGCACCGGGGCCTTTATGAGGCCTATGGTCGCCTTGCCGACGCCCAGGAAGGGCCCGAGCCCGGGGCTGGCCGGGCCCTGAGCCAAAGCCTTAGAGGGTTTCGGCTCAGTGGTATCGATCTTCCTCCACTGGAGCAGGCCCGCTATCGCGAGCTGACCCAGCGCCTAACGGAGCTCGGTAATACCTTTACGAAAAACCTTCTTGATGCCACCGACGCCTTCTCCCTCGAGGTCGATGAGGCGGCGCTCAAGGGGCTGCCGGAAGACGTCCGGGCGCGCGCCCTGGCCGATGAACCGGCCCCGGGCCAAGCCCGCCTGAACTTGAGCGCCCCCACCTATCTGGCGGTCATGAGCTACGCCGAGGACCGCGCCCTCCGGGCAGCGTTTCATCGCGCCTGGGTGACTCGGGCCTCGGAGCTTGGCGAGGGCGGCGCGCAATGGGATAACGCCCCGGTGATGGTGGAAATGCTAACGCTCCGGCAAGAGCTCGCCCAGCTCCTCGGCTTCCCCAACTATGCGGCGCGCCAGCTCGTTGATCGCATGGCGCAAACCCCCGAGGCCGTGCTGACCTTTCTCACCGATCTCGCCGCCCGCGCCCGGCCTCAGGCAGAACAGGAATTCGAGGCCCTAAGGGCCTTTGCCCGAGCAGAACTCGGGCTTGAGACCCTCGAGCCTTGGGATATGGCCTACGCAAGTGAACGCCTTCGGGAGGCGAAGTACGCCTTCGAGGCCGAAGCGCTACGCCCCTACTTTCCCCTCGATCGCGTGCTCAGTGGGCTGTTCTCGCTTCTTCGCGATTTGTTTGGCGTGGAGCTCGTTACGGATCCCTCGGTTACCCCCTATCACCCGGATCTCCGAAGCTTTCAGGTGCGCCGCGACGGCGAAGCGCTGGGGCAGCTCAGCTGTGATCTGTTCGCTCGAAAGGGCAAGCGGGGCGGCGCCTGGATGGACGGGGTGATGAGTCGGCGCCGAACGGAGGCAGGGATCGCCAACCCCGTGGCCTACGTCGTGGCCAACTTTGCCCCGGGGGCAGAGGGTCGCCCGCCCCTGCTCACCCATGATGAAGTGCTCACCCTGTGCCATGAGTTTGGCCATGCGCTGCATCACCTGCTTACGGAGGTGGACATCATGGATCTCGCCGGCATCAACGGCGTACCCTGGGACGCCGTCGAGCTGCCCAGCCAGTTCCTTGAGAACTGGTGCTGGACGCCCGAGGGCTTAGCACGCTTAAGCGGCCATTTTGAGACCGGCGAACCCCTCCCGGAGATGCTCCGGCAGGGTTTGCTGGCGGCCCGGAATTTCCAGTCTGCCCTTGCCCTGCTGCGCCAGCTTGAATTCTCCCTGTTCGATTTTCGCCTGCATCAAGTGGCGGCGCCCCAGAATCCTGAGGAAATCCGTGCTGTGCTTGCCGCGGTGCGCGAGGACACCTCCGTGGTGCCCGTGGCAGCCTATAACCGCTTTGAAAACAGTTTTGCGCACATCTTTGCCGGGGGTTATGCCGCAGGCTATTACAGCTATAAGTGGGCGGAGGTGTTGGCCGCCGATGCGTTCTCCCGCTTTGAAGAGGAGGGGATCCTCAGTGCCGAAGTCGGGGCGGATTTCCGGCGCCATATCCTCGAGCGAGGGGGAAGTGAGTCCCCGGAGGTGCTGTTCGAACGTTTCCGGGGCCGGCCACCGCGCATTGATGCGCTCCTTCGGCACTGCGGCATCGCGGTGGAGGGCGCGTCCTCATGACCCTCCGGAAGCGTTTTAT
Source organism: Pseudomonadales bacterium (assembly GCA_016779325.1). Classification (GTDB taxonomy): domain Bacteria; phylum Pseudomonadota; class Gammaproteobacteria; order Pseudomonadales; family Azotimanducaceae; genus Salivita. The sequence goes on along the minus strand of JADHNU010000013.1, from coordinate 27,978 downwards.
CGCCGGGGCCGTCTGTCCGCGGTGCAGTGCCCTCGATCGCATCGTGGTGCTTGAAGACCCCGCCGGGGACAGTCCGCCAAGACGGGCCTGCGTTGCCTGTGATTTCGAGGAGGCCATGGCGCCCACGGGCCCCGCGGCCCCGGTGCTAGGCAAGCACGACCGTCCCCGAACCCCAGAGAAAACGACGGCCCAGCCCCTCAAATTCTTTCCCTCCCCTGGAAAGGGGAAGGGAAAGGCCTAGGGCGTGAGCCCTCGCCGAAGGTAGACCCACCCGAGCGAAGCACTGCGCGCTCCAAAAAAGAGCGCCAGGGCCGTCCAAAGCCCGCCATTGCCAAAGGGCGCGAGGGCCATCAGCGCCGGGGCGTACACTCCGCAGGCGGCGCCGAGCATGGTGTTGCGCATGGCTCGGGTTGCGGTGGCGCCAATGAACACGCCATCGAAGATAAACGCGCCGGCAGCGAGCATCGGTAGGGCGATGAGCCAGGGCAGGGCGTCAGCCGCGGCCGTGCGCACCTCCGGCAGGTCGGTCAGCAGGGCGATGAAGCCCTCTCCGGCGACGGCGAACAGCGCACTGGCCCCGATTGCGACCTTAAAGGCGAGCTTCAGGCTGGTCCGAACCCACCCTCGCAGCGCCGCCTCGTCGCCCCGTCCCTGAGCCTGCCCCACCAGGGTTTCGCAGGCGTGGGCGAAGCCATCCAGCGCATAGGACACGGCCATAAAGAGGTTCATTAACAACGCGTTGGCGGCCACCACGACCGTACCTTGCGCTGCGCCTTGCGCCGTAAACACCGCCAGGGCAAGTAAGAGCGCGAGGGTGCGTATAAATAGGTGACTGTTTAAGGATAGGAAGGCGCCATAGCCGGTGCGGAGATCTCCCCAGGGCACGGGCCCCGGAAAGCGCCGGAGCGCTGGGCGCAGCTGAAGGAAGGCGAAGAGGGCCCCCAGGCCTTCTGCTAACACCGTGCCTACCGCGACCCCGGTCGCACCCATGCCAAGGCCGAGGACGAAAACGAGATCAAAAAAGAGGTTGAGGCCTTGCGTCGCCACCGTGATGGCGAGGACGCGACGCATCTCCCCAAGCCCCACAAGGGTGCCCACCAGTACGTAGGTGGCGAGCACCGCGGGGGCGCTCAAAAGGCGAATCAGGGCGTAGTTCTGTGCCGTCGGCGCCACGTCTGCGCTGGCATTCAGCCAACCGAGCGCCTCGGGAATCAAAAAGGGTCCCCCAAGCCAGCACAGCGCGCTCGCCCCCAGGGCAACGGTCAAGCCTTGCCCCAGAAGCACCCGTAGCTGATGCCCGGTGGTGGCTTGGTCCCCGGCGGCCGCGGCGCCCAGGCCTTGCGCCACCTGCCCCGTGGTACCCATGCGTAGGAATCCGAACCCCCAATAGAGAAAACTAAATAAGGTGCTCCCCAGGACCACAGCCGCTAGATGTTGGGGTTCCGGGAGGTGCCCTAAAACGGCGGCATCCACCAGGGTGAGGGCTGGGAGGCTCAAGTTAGACAGCATCATGGGCCAGGCAAGGGTCCATAGACGGTGGGCAGAGGGGACGTCGGCGGGGCTTGTCATGAATTCGAAAGATTCTCAATCGCGCGACCAAGAAATTGATTATCGGATGCTTTTGGTCGGAAATGGCAGGGTAAAAAGCGCTCCCGTTCGTTGTGTTGAGCCGCCTCGCTGCTATAATCGCGCTCCGCGAGAGCCAGCGTGCAGTCGCTTCCGGCCTCGCAAAGCCGAAAGGCTCGCCAACCATCCACGGGCGGTGGACGGTGCTTTGCACCGGAGTGCAGCAGGGGGGAACGCCTGGATTCGCCGTCGATTTTTCGCCGATGCGCCGCCATGCCTGACCCTAAATAAACCGTGTAGTGGCACCGATTGCGTTCGGGCTGCTGCCCCCCGAAGTCGAACAGACGGAGTTGTACCGCAATGATGTCGAAACTCAGCTCAATTGCGCGCACCGTACTGGCCACGCTTTGTGTCTTTGCCGGTGCCGCTGCGGTGGCCGCGGAGTACAACATGCCGGTTGGCGTGACGGACGTTAGCCGCGAAATCCAAGAACTCCACATGACCATCTTCTGGATCTGTGTAGTGATTGGGGTCCTGGTATTTGGGGCCATGCTGGTTTCCATGGTGCTGCATCGGAAGTCCCTCGGGGCAACTCCGGCGACGTTCCACGAGAGCACCAAGCTCGAGCTCCTTTGGACCGTCATTCCTATTGTGATTCTGGTGGTGATGGCGCTGCCGGCCACGGACGTGCTGGTGAAGATCTACGACACCGGCGGTGAAGATATGGTGGTTGAGGTTCGGGGCTACCAGTGGAAATGGCAGTACAAATACCTTGATGAGGAATTGAACGAGCAGGTGTCTTTCTTCTCGAACCTCGCCACGCCTCGGGGCCAGATCCTCGGGCAGTCGGAGAAGGGTGAGAACTACCTGCTTGAAGTGGACAATGAGCTGGTTATCCCGACGGACACCAAGGTGCGCTTCCTGCTGACCTCCAACGATGTCATCCACTCCTGGTGGGTGCCGGACTTCGGCCTAAAGCGTGATGCCATCCCCGGCTTTATTAACGAAGCCTGGGCGAACGTGAAGGAACCCGGCGTATACCGAGGCCAGTGCACGGAGCTCTGTGGCAAGGATCACGGGTTCATGCCCGTGGTGGTTCGCGTAGTGCCCAAGGCAGAGTTCCAGCAGTGGTATGCCGCCCAGTTAGAAGCCAGCGCGACGGAAGCGCTGGCCATGGCCAACTAATTTAGCCCTTCGACCAGGAGAACCCGATATGAGCGCGGTTATCGAAGCCCATCACGACGATCATGATCACGGGCCGGCGAAGGGGATCACCCGCTGGCTTTACACCACGAACCACAAGGACATCGGCTCGATGTACCTTTGGTTCAGCTTCATCATGTTCCTCGTTGGCGGGGTGATGGCGCTGGTCATTCGCGCCGAACTCTTCCAGCCCGGTCTGCAGTTTGTGGAGCCTGCGCTCTTCAACCAGATGACCACCAACCACGGTTTGATCATGGTCTTCGGGGCCATCATGCCGGCCTTCGTGGGACTGGCGAACTGGATGGTCCCCCTCATGATTGGGGCGCCGGACATGGCGCTCCCGCGGATGAACAATCTGTCGTTCTGGATCCTGCCCTTTGCCTTCGGGATGCTGCTCTCTACCCTGTTCATGGAGTCTGGCGGACCGAACTTCGGCTGGACGTTCTATGCGCCGCTGTCCACGACCTACGCACCGGATTCCGTGACCTACTTCATCTTCGCGGTGCACCTGGCCGGTGCCTCGTCCATCATGGGCGCCATCAACATCATCGCCACCATTTTGAACATGCGGGCCCCGGGCATGACGCTCATGAAGATGCCCATGTTCGTCTGGACCTGGCTGATCACCGCCTACCTGCTGATTGCGGTTATGCCTGTGCTGGCCGGTGCGGTCACCATGATGCTGTTCGACATCCACTTCGGCACGAGCTTCTTCGACGCGTCTGGCGGCGGTGATCCGGTCCTGTTCCAGCATGTGTTTTGGTTCTTCGGGCACCCCGAGGTGTACATTATGATCCTGCCGGCCTTCGGGATCGTGTCGCACATCATTTCGACCTTCTCGCGAAAGCCGCTGTTTGGCTACGACTCGATGGTGTACGCGACGTCCTCCATCGCGTTCCTGTCCTTCATCGTCTGGGCCCACCACATGTTTACCGTGGGCATGCCGCTGGCGGGTGAGCTGTTCTTCATGTACGCCACCATGCTCATTGCCGTCCCCACGGGGGTGAAGGTGTTCAACTGGGTTTCAACCATGTGGCGCGGGTCCATGACTTTCGAGACCCCCATGCTCTTCGCGCTGGCGTTTATCTTCCTTTTCACCATCGGGGGTTTCTCTGGCCTCATGCTGGCCATCGCCCCGGCGGACTTCCAGTATCACGACACCTACTTCGTGGTGGCGCACTTCCACTACGTGCTCGTGTCCGGAGCGCTGTTCTCTATCTTTGGCGCCGTGTACTTCTGGCTGCCCAAGTGGACCGGCCACATGTACAACGAAGGCCTGGGCAAGCTGCACTTCTGGCTCTCCTTCATCGGTGTAAACGTGGCCTTCTTCCCCATGCACTTCTCGGGGCTTGCGGGTATGCCGCGGCGGATTCCGGACTACGCACTCCAGTTTGCGGACTTCAACGCCTGGTCCACCGTGGGCGCTTTCGTCTTCGGTATCTCTCAGCTCCTGTTCCTCTGGATTCTTGTGCAGACGATCCGCGCGGGCCAGAAGGCGACGACGGAAGTTTGGGAAGGATCTGAAGGCCTGGAGTGGACTGTGCCCTCCCCGGCGCCTTACCACACCTTCGCCGAGCCGCCGAAGGTCGCCTAGGGAAAAACTGACGGCGCCAGCGGCGGGTCCGCTGGCGCTCGGAGAGGTCCATGGAAGACAGAACAGGACAAGCGAAGGGCACCGTACTCCGCCTCGTCTTAGGCGGCGCGGCCATGTTCGGGTTTGCCTTCGCGCTGGTCCCGCTCTACGACGTTATTTGTGAAGTCACGGGCTTAAATGGTAAGACCGCTGGCCGTTATGAAGCGGCGCCGGCTGCCCTCGAACCCGATCGGTCACGAGACGTGCAGGTGCGCTTTGTTACCAACACCAACGCCGGCATGCCTTGGCGCTTTGGGGCAGAGCAGGGCGGTATGACGGTGAATCCCGGCGGCTTAAACGTCGCCATGTTTTACGCGGAAAATCCCACGAACCGACCCATGGTGGCGCAGACCATCCCGTCCATTGCACCGGGTCGGGCTGCCTCGTACTTTCACAAGACCGAGTGTTTTTGTTTCGACCAACAGGTGTTGATGCCCGGAGAAAAGGTCGAGATGCCCATGCGTTTTATTGTGGACCGGGACCTCCCGGAGGGCGTCGTAACCATTTCCCTGTCCTACACCATGTTTGATATCACGGACCAAGCCTCAGGGCGCTACGCTCTGGAAAAGGCCTTGGCCACGAAGAGCGCGCCGGCTGCAAAAGCAAGCGGCGACACGGGGGCGGCGGGCGGCTAAGGCCCCTGCGCCAGACTGAACGGAGAGAGCACGGCATGACCGACCACCACGCGGGCAACGAAGCCTACTATGTGCCCCACGACAGCAAGCTGCCCGTTTGGCTTGCCCTGGGCCTCATCATGTTTATGTACGGCTTCGGGTCTAGCCTGAATGCCAATGCCGATGGCAGCGATGCGAGCACCTTCCTCACCTGGGCAGGCTTCGGGGTGATTGGGGTAACGCTCTACGTGTGGTTTTCCACGGTGATTAAGGAAAACCATGCGGGCCTCGCCAGTGCTCAGCTCAAGCGTTCCTACGTGTGGGGCATGGGGTGGTTTATTTTCTCCGAGGTGATGTTTTTCGCGGCCTTCTTCGGCGCGCTTTACTACGTCCGCAACTTCGCGGTGCCGTGGCTTGGTGGCGAGGGCGAAAAGGGCATGGCGGGACAGTACCTCTGGCCGTCCTTCAGTCCGGAATGGGCCACGGGGACCAACCCAAGCGAGTACCGTCCCGGGCCCGCAGAAACCATGGCGGCTCCCGCTCTCGGTTCCAGCTGGCTTAGCTATCTGCCGTTCTGGAACACGGCGATTCTCCTGTTCTCGTCCTTCACCATTCACTGGGCGCATACGGGTCTGAAGGCAGGCAAGCGGGCCATGCTCACCGGTTGGCTAGCCTTCACGGTGTTGCTCGGCATCATCTTCCTCTTCCTGCAGGTTGAGGAGTATATCCATGCCTATGAAGCCCTTGGTCTAACCCTCGAGTCCGGCATCTACGGCTCGACCTTCTTTATTCTGACCGGCTTCCACGGTTTCCACGTGACCTTGGGCACGTTCATGCTGGCCATGTGCCTGGTGCGCGTGCTTCGGGGGCACTTCTCTCCCGAAGATCACTTCGGCTTTGAGGCATGCTCGTGGTACTGGCACTTCGTGGACGTGGTGTGGATGGGGCTCTTTATCTTCGTCTACATTTTCTAAGCGCGTCGATGGGTGCGGTGAGGGGGCTTCCCGATCCGCACCTGGCCTAACCGGCGGCGCCGTGCCATGGCGCCCCGAGCGTCAACTGCCCCGTCTGAAGTCCGTAGCCAACTAAACCCATGAGCGCGATCGCCAGCGTAATGCGCAGGCCGAGGGCGTAGAGGGTCCGTTTACGACCCGTTTCGTGATCCTTAAAGAGGAACATGAGTGCGCTCGATAAGCTGGCGAGTACCGCCACAAAGAGCACAAGGATCAAAAACTTAAGAAGAGGTGTGGGCATGAGGGGCGATCCTTGCGGAGTCAGGAGGAAAAGCCGCTCGAGTATAGCGCAGCACGCGGGCATCGCTGGGGAACCTAGGGGATGAAAATCCGTCCAAAGCGCGGCCTGAGCCTTTTCGTAGCCGTGTTCTTGCCGCTCCTATTGGGGTTGGCGGCCTGGCAGGATCGCCGCGCGGAAGAGAAAGCGGCGCTGGAAGCGCGCATGGCCGCGCAGGCCACCCAGGCGCCGCGGGCCGTTGAGACCTGGCTTGCGGACTCGGAAGCGCTATGGCCCTTTGCCCCAGCCTTCGCCCGGGGCCGGTGGCGGGCAGACCGCGCTCTTTGGCTCGACAATCAGACAGACCAAGGGCGGGTGGGCTACGGCCTTTATGTACCGCTGGCGCTGGAAGACGGCACGTGGCTCCTGGTCGACTTGGGTTTTCGCCGCGCGCCGGAGCGGCGCGATGCGCTGCCCCCTCTCACCTTGCCGGCGGGGCCTGTTGCGGTGAGTGGACGCCTGCGTCCCGCGCCGCCCGTGCGTCCCGTGCTGGGGGACGAGGCCGTGGCGGAAGGCTGGCCCCGGCGGGTTCAGGCGTTGCGCTGGCGCGAGCTACAAGCGGCATTTGGTACGCAAAATACCCTGCGGGAGGCCATCTTGGTGGCCTCTCCGGAAGTGCTGGGAGTGGAGGCCTATCAGGGTCTCGCTCCTCCCATGAGTGCGGCTCAGCACCGGGGCTATCGCCTGCAGTGGCTGGGTCTTGCCCTGGTGCTGGTGGTGGGTTGGATTTTTGCCTCCCTCGACCGCACCCCTAGGTCACAGGATGTCCCATGAACCAAGAACAGCTTCTTGATCCTAAGCGCCGCAATCGCAACCGTGCCTTTTTGGTCGCCCTGATCGTTTTGGGGATGCTCCCCTTGTTGGCGGCCATCGTGACCTACTATGGTGCGGGAGATCGCATCGCGGGGGCGCAAACGAATTCCGGGGCGCTGCTGTCCCCCCCTGGGGATTTTGCCGAGCTTGAGCTCGCCGATAGCGGCGTGCCAGCCACCGTGGAGGGGCCTCGCCTCTGGCGGCTTATGCTGGTTCTCGGCCCCAATTGCGATGAGGCCTGTTTCGAGCAGATTTATCAGCTGCGCCAGCTTCATTTGCTCCTCGGTCGCGACAACGATCGGGTGCTGAGGGTTGCGGCCTTGCCGCCGGGGTTTGACCGCGCCCACCGCGCCGCGCTGAGCGAACAGTTCCCGCGCATGGAGCTTCTTGATGCGCCGGCGGAGCTGCTGGCCTTGGCGGTGACGGGGCGAACGCTTGCGGGCGGCGCCGATCCCGCCTTTAAAACGGGTTTACCGGAACACGGGCTGTTGGTTATCGATCCGCTGGGTAACGTCGTGATGCTTCATAGCTGGGCGCAAATCGGTCCGCCCCTGCTGGGAGATCTCCGGCGCCTACTCCGCTTGTCGAATATCGGCTAAGAGGCAGGATATGGAAACGCAACGACGTCCGGGTTTTACCTTAGCGGCCTTCGCCGTCGCCTTTGCGGCGGTGGTGGTGATCCTCGGCGCGTGGACGCGCCTGGAAGATGCCGGCCTCGGTTGCCCCGATTGGCCCGGTTGCTATGGCTTTCTCGGCGTACCCCAGGCGGAGGAAGACATCGCGCAGGCAGAGCGCCTTTTCCCCGACGCCCCCTTTGAGGCGGACAAGGCCTGGCCCGAGATGATTCACCGCTATTTTGCCGGGAGCCTAGGGGTGTTGATCATCGCCATCCTCGCGCTGGCGCTGCGTCATCGCCAATTGCCTGGGCAGCCCCTCAAGCTGCCACTCGCCCTATTGGGCATGGTGATGCTTCAGGGCGCCTTCGGCGCCTGGACCGTCACCCTCAAGCTCTGGCCTCAGGTGGTCACGGCCCACCTACTAGGGGGCTTCACCACCTTGACGCTCCTTTGGGTCCTTGCCCTCCGCCTCGGTTGGCGGTGGCTGCCCGCGCCGCCGGCTTTTCGGGGCGCCGCCGCGGCCCTTCGCCCCTGGGCGCTTGCCCTCCTCGTGGCGGTGATTGGACAGATTGCCCTGGGTGGGTGGGTGAGCTCGAACTATGCTGCCCTCGCCTGCCCCGATTTCCCCACGTGCCAGGGGGCTTGGGTGCCGGAGGCCGATTTTGCCCATGGCTTTGATTTCACCCAGGAGGTGGGCCCGAATTACCTCGGCGGTGCACTGTATGGGGAAGGCCGGGTGGCCATCCACTTTGTGCATCGCCTTGGCGCGCTCTTCGTGGCGGCGCTGGGCCTTTTCATGATTCTTCGCCTGCTGAAGGCCCCGAAGGACCTCGGCGTGCAGGGCTGGGGCCGGGCGCTCGGGGCGGTGCTTGCCCTGCAAATCTCCCTGGGTATTGGCAATGTGGTACTCGGCTTGCCGCTGGCGGTGGCCACGGCCCATAACGCGGTGGGCGCTGCCTTGCTGCTGGTGACCGTAGCTGTAAACTACCGCCTCCATACCGCAACCCGCGCGAGCGCTTCATGAGCCAAGGTTCCCTGGCCAGCGCGCCCTTGGCATTGTCCTGGCGCGACTACTACGAAATGTGCAAGCCGCGGGTGGTCATGCTCATGCTGCTGAGCTCGGCTGTTGGCAGTTTTCTGGCCACTCCGGGGTTACCGCCCTTGGGCCTTTTGTTCTGGTCCCTCGTGGGCGTAGCGCTCGTCGCCGGCTCCGCCGCCGCGGTAAATCACCTGGCCGATGCGCAAATTGACGCCCGCATGGCCCGTACCCAGCATCGCCCGGTGGCCACGGGGCGCGTACCCTTTGCCCGCGGCGCGGTTTTTGCTGCCGCCACGGGCAGCCTAGGTATGGCCGTGCTGTTTGCTTTTGTGAACCCCCTCACTGCTTGGCTAAACCTGGCTTCCTGGGTGGGCTACGGGTTCATTTATACCCTCTGGCTAAAGCGCGCCACGCCCCAGAACATCGTGATTGGCGGCCTTTTCGGGGCAGCCCCTCCGCTCTTTGGCTGGGCGGCCATCACCGGGACCGTGGAGCCTGGGGCTTTGCTTCTGGTGCTCATTATTTTTGCGTGGACGCCGCCCCACTTCTGGCCCTTAGCCATTGCCCGAAAGGACGAGTACGAAGATATCGCCATGCCCATGCTGCCCGTCACCCACGGGGAACAGTACACAAAGTGGCATATCTTTTTTTACACCCTCATCATGATCGTCACGACCCTGCTGCCCTTCGTAATTGGGATGAGCGGCTGGCTTTACTTGGCCGCGGCGCTCGCTCTGGGTTTGGGGTTCCTGTACTGGTCCGTGGTCCTGCTGCTTGATCGTCACCCCCGGGCTGCCATGGAAACGTTTCGCTATTCCATTCTCTATCTCATGCTGCTTTTCGTTGCCCTTCTAGTCGACCACTACCTTTTGCCCCAATTTGTGGCTGGCGTGGTACCCACCCATTGGGGGTTTAGTCCATGAGTTCAGGCATTGGTAAGACGCTGCTGGCTTGCTTCGCCTTCATGGCGCTTATGGTCGGCCTGTTCGTGAACAATATGTTTCGCGAGCCGATCCTCACCGATGCGGAACTTCGGGAGAAGGGGATCGTTCTGCTGCCCCAGCCTCGGCAGGTCGCACCCTTTTCGCTAACCCGTGATGATGGCTCGGCATTTACCGATGCGGACCTGGCCGGCCCCTGGACCTTGGTCTATTTCGGCTTTACTTCCTGCCCCGATATCTGCCCCGTGGCCTTGTCCGTTTTGGCGGAGGGGCGGCGCCGCTTACTGGCTGAGGGCGGGCCCGATTTCCGGGGTGCCTTAGTGAGTGTGGATCCGGAGCGGGACACGCCGGCGCGGCTGCGCGAGTACGTGCAGCATTTTGACGATACCTTCATTGGCGTCACCGGCGACCTGGCCACCCTGGAGACCTTAGGCGCTCAGGTGAGTGTGGCCTTTGCCAAGGTGCCGACGGAAGACGGCGACTACACCATCGATCACACCGGTAATCTGGTGATCTTCAATCCCCGGGGCGATTACCTCGGCCTGCTGCGTATGCCTCAAAGTCCTGGGCAGATCGAGCTGGCCATCAAAACCCTCGCTCGCCGCGCGGCCGAGGGCTAGGCCCGAAGGGGCCAGGTCGGGGCCTGCTCGTCCCAGGCTTCCAGCAGCGCCAGGAGCGGCGCGGGGTCCTTCTTCGGAACGGCCAGGCGGGCCAGGGCAAAGCGCAGGGCCGCGAGGGCCAGCGCCTTCGGCCAGGCGGCCGCCTCCGCGGGGCTGAGCCGGCGGCTTGACTCATACCCTTCGGCCAGCGCCCGAACCCCATCCCCTGGACCGCCAGCAAGATAGATCCCGTCGAGGGCCACCACGGCTAAATCGAACAGCAGGGGGCCTCGGGCGGTGTGATCAAAGTCGATCAGGCCACTCGGCCGTACCCCATCAAACAGCACGTTGTCGCGAAACAAGTCGCCATGGACGAGCCCCTGGGGCAGGGCTGCGCCACAGTCCCAGGTGGCCTGCGCCGCGAGGGCCGCGGACAGCTGCGCGCGATAGGGTTGTGCAGTGGGGGTCTCCGCGATCGTCCTCATCCACGGGAGATCGCGGGGGTGGCGACGACCCGGCAGGGGGGCGCCTAGGAGGTGGGCGCGTCCTAGGGCTTCGCCCAGGTTGTGTAGGGCCTCAGAGCTGGGTACTTCCAGATGACGACCTGGCGCCGCGGGAATGAGCCAGGCGAAGCCCTCGCGTGTGCGGGTAAAGGGTTCCCCTTGGGATCCGCTTGGGTGGGGCAGGGGCACGGGCAGCCCGGCCCCGGCCAGCGCGGTCATTAAGCGAAGGGCTTCCGTTGGCGGTGGCGTCTCCCGCAGCGTCAACACCCACCGGGTCCCGGGATTCTTCTCAAAGCGAACAAAGAAATTTCGATTCTCGATGCCAAGGGCAATCGGCTCAGCGGCTAGGGCGGGCCCAAGTGCCCAGGGGGCGAGGACCTCATCAAGGTTTGACATTAGTGATCTTATTTGTCCAAGCGTCAATTTATTGACTACAACTGATTGAAATCATTAGGTTTATTTTGCATTCGAATCGTGCCGTCATTACACTCGAACAGTCTAGTAGGGGGACGACTCCACATGAGTTTTACCAAGACCTTACTCCTGATCTTTGCGCTCGGGGGCACGAGTGCCGTAATTGCCTCCATTTTTATGCCGGGTATGGCCGATAAGCGGGTACGTTATGCGCTGGAAGATCGCTACGCCATCGAGGCGCAAGTAGGCAGTGCGCCACGCCTCAGGCTTCAGCCTCCGGTGACCTACCGCCTTATCGATGGTCACATCGTTGCGGAAATTGATGGCAGGTTGGTGCATTTCCCTGAGCGCGCCTGCCAGATTATGGATCTTGACGCTTGGAGCTGCGTGCGCGAAGACGACCGCGGCCCGGGCAAGGTCGAGTTTGGGTATCGGGGCGGTAAATACTACGAAGTGCCCCTCGACGCCCAAGGCCGGCCGGGCACGCCTCGCTCGGCCCATGCCGATGTATCACGCTTCCAGTACTTATGGGTGGCGTGCCAGTGGCAGTGGCATGAATCGGGCCCCGAGGCCCTCTTGAGCTGTCCGACGACGCTCCTCGCCGGGCCTTAGAACTCCAACAAGATCCACTGAGGAAGCCACCGATCGGCCCGCTCGAGATTCCCATAGCCCTGCGTCGGGTCGGCCGGAACGAGCATATAGGGCTTCCCTAGCTTGGGCACGACACGCACCGCCCGAAGCTCGCCATTCTGGCGAAATTCGTAAAGCGTTCGGTCCTCCCCCTCAATCACGGTAATATCCTGACCACGATATTGGGGGGAGGTGATTTCCTCGCCCCGCGCGCTCAGGCTTGCCAGGCTGAGCACGGCGAGGGCGATGGCCATAGCGAAACGCCCTTTCTGCGCAATCCCCCACTGGGCCCGCGACATGCGGCCTCCTTGAACTGCCTCACAGGCTTAGCGAGGTAATGGTGACACCGATGCGCGATGCAGAACATCCATTAGTGCTGGTGGACGGCTCGGCCTACCTGTTTCGGGCCTTTCATGCGCTTCCCCCCTTGGCCACCACCGATGGTCAGCCCACGGGGGCGATCCGGGGGGTGGTCAACATGTTGAAGCGACTTCGGGCCACCTACCCAGAGAGCCCCTTCGCAGTGGTCTTCGATGCGCCGGGAAAGACTTTTCGAAATGATCTCTACCCCGCCTACAAGGCCAACCGCCCACCCATGGACCCGGATTTGAAGGCGCAGATTGCGCCGCTTCACGAGGTGATCCGCGCCATGGGTTTTCCGCTCATTATGGTGCCCGAGGTGGAAGCGGACGACGTAATCGGCACCCTCGCCCAGCAGGCCGCGGCGGAGCGCCCCGTGGTGATTTCCACCTCGGACAAGGATCTGGCCCAGCTGGTCACGGAGCGGGTCACGCTCGTGAACACCATGACCGATACCACTCTCGATCCCGCTGGCGTGCAGGACAAGTTTGGCGTGCCGCCGGGGCGCATCGTTGATTTGCTCGCGCTCACCGGCGATAGCGTCGATAACATCCCCGGTATTCCCAAGGTCGGCCCCAAAACGGCCGCCAAATGGCTGATGGAATTTGGGGATCTCGACTCGCTCATGGCCCAGGCCGACGCGGTGGGCGGCAAGGTCGGGGAGAACCTGCGAGCCCATCTTCAGCAGCTGCCCCTGTCTCGAACCCTCGCCACGATCAAGTGCGACGTGGCGCTGGCTGAGGGGTTGGCGGATCTTTGGCCTCAGGCGCCGAAGGAAGACGTGCTCCAGGACTGGTTCCAGCGCCTGGAGTTCAAGGCCGAGCAACGGGCGTTACGCGGCGAGGGGGCGTCGGCCGCTGCGGCGGACGACCCCGCAGGCGCGACTGAGGCGGGGGCGCCGCAGGCGCCCGCTTCCGCCCCGGGACACTACGAGGTCGTGCTTGAGGAGGCCGCCTTCGCCCGCTGGCTCGAGCGCCTGGGTGCGGCGCCCCGTTTCGCTTTCGATACGGAAACCACCAGCTTGGCCTATATGGAGGCGGAGCTCGTCGGGGTGTCCTTTGCCGTGGCGTCGGGGGAGGCCGCCTACGTCCCCTTTGGTCATCGCTATCTTGGGGTGCCCCCCCAGCTCAGCCGGGAGCGGGTGCTCGAGGGCCTGCGGCCCTTGCTGGAGGATCCAAGGCGGCCGAAGGTGGGCCAAAACCTGAAGTATGACGCCAGCGTTTTAGCGCGCGCTGGAATCACCCTGCGGGGTATCGCTTTCGACACCATGCTTGAGTCCTACGTGCTGGATGCGGTCGGCGGGCGCCATAACATGGACGACCTGGCGCTTCGGCTCCTGGGCTACCACACCACGGCCTTTGCAAGCGTTGCCGGTAAGGGCAAGGATCAACTGACCTTTGATCAGGTCGCTCTGGAGCAGGCCGGGCCCTACGCCGCGGAAGATGCGGATATCACCCTTCGTCTCCATGAGGCCCTGTGGCCACGGCTCTCCCAAACCCCAAGCCTTCTCAGCGTCTATGAAACCCTCGAGGCGCCTTTGATCCCCGTGTTGTCTCGCATTGAGCGTAACGGCGCCCTTATTGACCAAGCCTTGCTTCGCGCCCAGAGCGCGGAAATCGCCGAGCGCTTAAAGACGCTGGAGGCGGAGGCCCATGAGTTGGCCGGGGGCCCGTTCAATTTGGCGTCCACCAAACAGCTGCAGGAAGTGCTGTACGAAAAGCTTGCGTTGCCCGTGCTGAAGAAAACGCCGAAGGGGGCGCCCTCCACGGCGGAGCCCGTGCTGGCGGAGCTGGCCCACGACTATCCGCTGCCTGCGGTGATCATGCGCTATCGCACCCTGGCCAAGCTCAAGAGCACCTACACCGATACCTTGCCGGAGCAGGTGAATGCGCAAACGGGGCGCATCCATACCTCCTACCATCAGGCGGTAACGGCCACGGGACGCCTGTCTTCCTCCGAGCCCAATCTGCAGAACATCCCCATTCGCACGGAGGAAGGGCGGCGCGTGCGTCAGGCCTTTATCGCCCCCCCCGGCCATCTTTTGCTGGCGGCGGATTATTCCCAGATCGAGCTGCGCATCATGGCGCACCTGTCCGAAGACCCGGGGCTCTGTCGAGCCTTTGCGGAGGATCAGGACGTCCACCGGGCCACGGCGGCGGAAGTTTTTGCCGTCGATCTGGACGCGGTTACCGGTGAGCAACGGCGTCGGGCCAAGGCCATCAACTTCGGCCTGATTTACGGCATGTCCGCCTTTGGGCTGGCGCGCCAGCTTGGCCTCGAGCGGGGCGAAGCCCAGGGCTACATCGACCGTTACTTTGAGCGCTACCCCGGCGTTCGGGCCTACATGGACCGCACCCGCGCCATGGCCGCGGAGCAAGGCTATGTGGAAACGCTGTTTGGTCGCCGTCTTTACTTGCCGGAGATTCGGGTGCAGAACCAACAGCGTCGCCAGGCCGCGGAGCGCACCGCCATCAATGCGCCCATGCAGGGAACGGCGGCGGACATCATCAAGCGCGCCATGCTGGCCGTCGATGATTGGCTCCAGGGGGCGGGGGAGCCGGCGCGGATGATCATGCAGGTCCACGACGAGTTGGTGTTTGAAGTGCCCAAGAACACGGTGGAGGCCGTCGCGGCGGAGGTGCGCGCGCGCATGGAAGGGGCCGCGACGCTGCGCGTGCCCCTGAAAGTCGACGTAGGCGTGGGCGCCCATTGGGATGAAGCGCACTAGGCGTTGGGCTCGGGAACTTTTCTGCGTTGAGAGGCTCTAAGGGGGGCTGGTCAGGTCATACCCCTCCCTCCCCAAGACCCCAATGACCACGGCGCCGATCCCCTCGGCGCGGCCGGCACTTGCCCCAGGGCCGACCCGGCTCTGGGGTTTTTTTATGCCTCGGGGGCTGGCCCGTCGTCGGGCAGGGGCAGATTCAGCCACTCCCTAAGGGCCCGCAGCACGGGAACCGCCCCCTGGCCGCGCAGCGCGCTGAAGAGCACGGGGATCACCGTAGGATAGGCCGCCGTTTCCGCTTCCGCTGCGCGGGCGACCTCCAGCTGCGCTTCGTGTCCCAGCTTGTCGGCCTTGTTCAGCAGTACCAGTACGGGCAGGGCTGCTTGCCCTGCCCAGCGCAGCAGCTGGCGGTCAAAGGCCTGGAAGGGGTGGCGAATATCCATCACCAGCACCACCCCCACTAAGGCTTGGCGCTGAGCCAGGTAGGCTTCCACGTGGGCCTGCCAGTCGGCTTGGAGCTGGCGATCGGTTTTGGCATAGCCATAGCCCGGGAGATCTACGAGAAAGCGTTCGTCGCCGGCGCGAAAGAAATTGAGCGCCTGCGTGCGGCCCGGCGTACGCCCCGTGCGCGCCAGGCTCTTTTGCCCCGTGAGCCGGTTGAGCACGCTGGATTTTCCGGCGTTCGAGCGGCCCGCGAAGGCCACCTCGCGTCCCGTGTCCGGGGGCGTTTCAGCCAGGGAGGGGGCGCTCAAAAGGAATTCCGCGTGCACCCGCAGCCGCGGGTCGAAGCCTTCGGCACCCTCTTCCTTACGCGCATAGGGATAGGGGGCAGCGGGATCGCGCTTCACGCGGCGCCGGGCGTTGGGCGTCGGGGGCCGACGAGCCATGGCAAGCTTCTCAGCAGGAAAGACCGCGAGACACTGGCACGAGGAGGTTCAGTAGGGCAAGTACATTAGCTATACTCCGCGTCCCAGAGCGGATTGCCCGGGCCTTGCGGCAATTCTCGACCCACTGATGAGCGCGTTTTGTTGGGTGCACACCGGCGCTCCGTTCAGCGAAGGAACCGAACATGCTGTCCATTCTGTCCCGAACGCTTCTCCCGCTTTCTCTTCTGGTGAGCAGCGCTGCCTTTGCTGCCTCCGCCGCGCCAGGCATGCCGCCGGCGGGCGAGGCCCGGGGCGACGCCGCTGCAGGACAAGCTGCTGCCCTCGTGTGCACGGCCTGCCACGGTCAGGAAGGCAAGGCCATCCTCCCCACCTACCCGAACCTCGGTGGCCAGCACTACAGCTACCTGCTGCGGCAGATGCGCGCCTTCAAGGGGGGCGATCGCTACGCCCAGCTGATGATGGGTCAGGTGGATAACCTGCCCGACGAAACGCTGAAGAACATCGCGGCGTTCTATGCCGATAAGGCCCTTCAGCATGGCGACCCCGGCACCGCCGATCTGGCCCTCGGTGAAAAAATTTACCGCGATGGCCTCCTCGACAAAGGCGTGCCGGCCTGCAGCGCTTGCCACTCGCCCCGGGGCCTCGGTAACGGCCCGGCGGGCTTCCCCATTGTGTCGGGCCAGAACGCAGGCTACGTGGATGCGCAGCTGAAGGCCTACCGCGCTGGCGAGCGCGCCACGGACGAAAGCTACGGGCAGATGATGCGCGGCGTCGCGCGTAACCTGAACGATGAAGAAATCGCCGCGGTTAGCGCCTACGTGCAGGGGCTTCGCTAAGCCATGCGCGTCGTGGCCCCGCTCAAGTCCTGGCGCCAGCTTCTTCTCGGCGCGGTCCTTGGGGCCGCGGCGAGCCTGGCGCAGGCCGAGGGGCCTTTTGAGGAGGGGACGCACTATCACCGCCTGCCGGTCCCCGTGGCCACGGCGGAAGACACCATCACGGTGACGGAATTCTTCTCCTACGCCTGTGGCCATTGCTTTCAGTTCGATCCGGAGCTGGACCACTGGGCGGAAGGCGCGGCGGAAGATGTCGTTCTTGAGCGCGTGCCCGCAGCCTTCTCGCCCCTCTACGAACTCCTTGCGGAGGCCTATTACGTGGCGCGAGCCTGCAAGGTTTTGCCGGCCACCCACACCCCTTTGTTCCGCGCGCTTCACCTCGAGCGTCAGCCGCTGCGCAGCCAGGAAGCCATTGCGCGTTTCTATGCCGATAAGGTGGCCGAAACCCCCGTGGCCGGCGCCGCCTGCACCGCGGAAGAGGACTTCCTCAAAACCTTTAAATCCTTCGGCGTCCGCGGGGCCATCAACCAGTCCAAGAGCCGCGCCAAGGCCTACCAGGCTCGGGGCGTTCCCGCCCTCATTATCGATGGGGCTTTCCGCACCGATGGGCAAAGCGCCGGAAGCAATGAAGGCATGCTCCAAGTGGCCGACGCGCTCATCGAACAGCGCCGGGGCCAAAAAGGCGAGTAAGCCTCTAAAGGTGTAGGCGCCCCTCGGCCACGATGGTGGCAAACCCCCCAATGTGAATGGCCAAGCCATCCGCGTCGTGCGTCCAGCGGGCGCTGACCACGCCCCGGCGTCCGAGCTCCACGCCCTGTTCAGCAAGGTAATGGCCGGAGGCGGTGCCACTGCGGCGCGCCAGGTAGGCGCAGACGGCTCCGTGGCCCGAGCCGCACACCGGATCTTCCCCGATGCCTTCGCCCGGGGCGAAGGTGCGCAGGCGCATCGCGGCGCCGTTCTCGTCCGGTAAGGCGCAAAAGAGCGTAACCCCCAAGGCCCCCCGGCCCTTGCACAGCGGCGCAAGCTGAGCGGCGTTGGGCGCGAGCCCTGCGAGGGCCTTGGGCCCTGTGAGTTCGGCCAGGAGCCAGGGTGCCCCCGTCGACACCACCGCCGGCGACGCCTGGGTAAGGGCCGCCGCTTCGCAGCCCAGCGCCTTGGCAAGCTGGGCCGGGGCGAGGTCTAAATCGTTGAAAGTGGGCCGTCCCTGGGTCATCTCGATGAAGCCCCGTTCGGCTCCCTCCGCCGTGATGCGCAGGGGAATGAGCCCCAGGGCGCAGGACTGCAGGAGCGTCGCGGGGGAATCGCTTCGCCGGCTGAGCACGGCATGCGCCGCAGCAAGGGTGGGATGGCCCGCAAAGGGCAGCTCGCTGGCGGGGGTGAAGATGCGCACCGCGTAGTCGGCTTCTCGGCGGTCGGCGGGCAGCACGAAAACCGTTTCCGAAAGGTTCATTTCCTGAGCGATGCGTTGCATGACCTCGGCGCTTAAGCGCGCTCCGCCGAAGACCACGGCCGCAGGATTGCCGTGGAGGGGCTGTTGGCTGAAGGCATCCACAACGACGTATTCGAGCATGGTCACGTCCTTTTTCTGAGCCCAAAAAAGAGCCCGGCACAGGGCCGGGCTCGGGACCGCGGAGGGCGGGCTTAGCCGCCGGCGGGGGTGCTGTCGCTCCTGGCTTGCTCCGCCAGCAGGCGCCGCTCCTCCATGGCGTCATGGCCCCGCTTGATCAGGTAGGCGTGAATGGCTTCCGCGCCGTCGCTGTCGAGCACGTGGGAGAAGCTCACCATGCCCTTTTCCTTGTAGGCGCCGCCGAGGACGATGCCCTGGAAAATCTGGTGCGTTTGTTCGCTCATGTAGCGCAGATCGGGCAGCACGCCGGAGGACACGGCGCCCCCGCCATGGCACACGCTGCAGTTCTGGTGATAAAGCAGCTCGCCTTGGTCCACCGTGTCCGCCGAGGCGGTCATGGGCGGGGGCGTGGGCAGCGCCTCAGGCATGGGCGGCGTGGGTAGGGTGCCGTTGGCGCCCAGCTTGTAGGTGAGGATGCGGCCGCCGCGAATCACGTTGCCATCCTGCGCGGGGATGCCCGAGGCCACGCCGAAGGCGCCGCCCCAGCCGGCCACCACGGTGACGTACTGCTCGCCGTCCACGGCCCAGGTAACGGGCGCGGCGATGATGCCCGTGTGCACAGGCGTTTCCCACAACAGGGCACCGGTGCTGGCCTGATAGGCCGCGAACATGCCGTCGGCGCGGCCCTGGAACAGGAGGTCTCCGGAGGTGGAGAGAAGCCCGCCATTCCAGGAGCCGGAGTGCTGGACGCGCCACACCTCACGCTGGGCAACCGGATCCCACGCCGCCAGGTGGCCCTTCACCATGGCCCGCAGGGCCACTTCTTCCGTGATCGAGTCCGGCGGAATGGTGAGGGCGAACTCCACCCCCGTGTTCCAGGTGGCCGGGTTGTAGCGGAAGGCGTTGTCCTGCCCGTACATGAACGGCAGATCGAGCGCCGGGATGTACACCAGGTTCGTGCTCGGCGAGTAGGTCATGGGGTGCCAGTTATGCCCGCCGTAGGGGGCTGGCATGGTGAGCGCCGGCTTCTCGGCGTAGGCCGCGCCGGGGTTCTCCACGGGCCGCCCCGTTTCCGGGTCGACATGGCTCGCCCAGGTGATGGGCACGTAGGCTTCCGCGGAGAGGAACTCCCCCGTCTCCCGATCGAGCACGTAGAAGAAACCATTCTTTGGCGCCTGCATGATCACCTTGCGACGCTCGCCCTTCACCTCAAGCTCCGTGAGGATCATGTGCTGGGTCGCGGTGTAATCCCAGGAATCGCCGGGGGTGGTTTGGTAATGCCAGACCAGGCTGCCGTCGTCGGGGTTAATGGCCACGATGGAGGACAAATAGAGGTTGTCGCCGCCACCGGGGCTACGAATATGCCGGTTCCAGGGGGCGCCGTTGCCCACGCCGATGTACAGCAGGTTGAGGTCCGGATCGTAGGCCATGGAATCCCAGACCGTACCGCCACCGCCGACCTTCCACCATTCACCGCCGCGCCAGGAGCTCATGGCGGCCTTCAGGTGCTCGCCTTCGATGGGATCGTCGGGATTGCCCGGGACGGTGTAGAAGCGCCAGGCCTGGTCGCCCGTGTCCGCGTCGTAGGCCGTAATGAAGCCGCGGACCCCGTATTCGCTGCCGCCGTTGCCGATGATGACCTTGCCGTCGACCACCCGGGGGGCCCCGGTGATGGTGTAGGGCCGATCCTTCGGCGTGGTTTGCACGGACCAGTCCGGCTGCCCCGTGCCCGCATCGAGGGCCACGAGCCGGCCGTCGAGGGTGCCGACGTAAATCCGCCCCTTCCAGGCCGCTACGCCGCGGTTTACGACATCGCAGCAGGCGTAAACGCCCCATTCGCGCGGCACCTCCGGGTCATATTTCCAGAGGAGCTCGCCGGTGCGGGCATCGTGAGCGAACACCGTGGACCAGGTGCCCGTGGTGAACATCACCCCATCGACCACAATGGGGGTGGCCTCTAGACCCCGGGTGGTGCCCGTGTCCCAGTACCAGGCCAGGCCGAGCTCGCCCACGTTGTCGGCGTTGATTTGCGCCAGCGGGCTGTGCCGTTGTTCGTCATAGGTACGGCCATGGGTAAGCCAGTTGCTGGGATCGGCGGCGACGATGGCGGCCTCATCCACGTTGGCCACCTTGGCGCGAATGGCGTCGGCGCTGAGCTTGGCCGAACTGGCCGCTTCCGGCGCGGCGGTGGGTGCGGGCTCTTGGCCGCAGGCCGCGAGCAGGGCAGCGCTTAAGAGGGCCAAGGCCCAGCGCTGCGGTGTAAGAATTCCTCTGGACATCCCCTTTCTCCCCTGGTCAGCCCTGTCTTCGATGAACTTAGATGGTATGCGGGCCCGTGATCCTCGATCCCATATAACGGGATGCCTTGATGGTACCCAGAGCGCGCCCCGGCTGCACGTGCTTCCCGCTCCCTTAAAGGGTGGTGGTCCAGCCGCCGGAAAGGGGAAAGATTTGCCCGGGCATGAACTCGGCCTCCGTCGCGAGGAAATAGGCCAGGTTCGCCGTCGCGCTGGGCGCGCCGATCTGCTGCGCGGGCACGACGTCCCGCATGCGCGCGAGAAAGCGCTCGTCCTTCAAGAGTTCCGGCGGGTAGTAGGTGTCGTTTTCGATGTAGTTCTGGGCAATGGCCGCCACGGCGATGCCGTCTCGGGCCAGCTCCAAGCCTGCCGCCCTTAGGAAGGCGTTTTGCGCCCCCCGGGCCGCGCAGTAGGCGCCGTTCTTCGGAATACCGCGAAGGGGCGCGGCGCTAGTAATCGCGATAATGCGCCCGTGGCCCTGGGCTTTCATGCGCCTTGCCGCCCCCCGGACCAGGCCCATCAGAGGGTGTACCAAATGATCGAAGAGGGCGTGCCAGCCGTCTGAGTCGATGGCGTCCACGAGCGCCGGGGTGGGGGGATAGGCCAAATTGGCGATGAGAATATCCACTGCCTCCTGCCCCTCTACCAGGGCTTCAGCGGCTTCGGCGCTCGTGGGTCGCGTAACGTCTCGATGGACCGTCGCGCCAGCGGCTTCAAAGCGTGCGGCAATCGCTGGCCCCATGTAGCGGTCGCCATGGGTCACCAGCACCGCCTTGCCCACAAGCCCGTTGTCCATAGCCTTCCCCTCTCAAGGTCTCGCCGCTTAGATGATGAGCGTAACCTGCCATGGTCGATCCTTCCCGTATACTGAAAGCAGGAAAGGGGGAACGGTTATGAAGCAGTCGAGTTCAGCGGTGCCCGCGGCGGACCCCGTGTGGGCGGAAGAAGTGCAGGAATGGCTTGATGCCCTCGCTGCGGTGCTGCGTTTCCAGGGGGACGAACGCGCGGGAGAGCTCCTGCGGCGGCTCCAGCAGTTCGCCTCGCAGGCGGGGTTGGTCATGCCCGAGGCGGCCTTAAATACCCCCTACCTCAATACCATCCCCGCTCACGGCGAGCCCCGCTATCCCGGGCAGGCGGCCCTCGAGGGGCGGCTGGAAAATCTGCTGCGCTGGAACGCGACGGCCATGGTCCTGAAGGCCTATGACGCGGGCCAGGGCGTGGGGGGGCATATCGCGACCTACTTGTCGGCGGCCACCCTCATGGAAGTGGGCTTCAACCATTTCTTCCGAGGCAGAAGCGCCGATTACGCTGGAGATCAAATCCTCTTCCAGGCGCACGCGGCGCCCGGGGTCTATGCCCGGGCCTACCTCGAAGGCCGCTTTGAGGCCAGCCGTTTGCTGGCCTTTCGCCGTGAACTGACCCCCGGCGGGGGGCTGTCCTCCTATCCCCACCCGCGGCGCATGCCCGACTTCTGGACGCTGCCCTCGGCCTCCATGGGCTTGTCGACGCCGTCGGCTATTTACCAGGCGCGCTTCGCCAAGTACCTCGAGCATCGGGGCCTTAAGCCCGCCAATGGCGGCAAGGTGTGGTGCTTCCTCGGCGATGGGGAAAGCGATGAGCCCGAAGTGCTGGGCACCATCAACATGGCCAGCCGGGAGGGGCTCGATAACCTCATTCTGGTCATCAACTGCAACCTCCAGCGCCTCGATGGGCCCGTGCGTGGCAACGGCAAGATTATTCAAGAGCTAGAACGCAGCTTCCGCGGCGCCGACTGGCACGTCATTAAGGTGATTTGGGGGTCTGGGTGGGATCCGCTTCTGGCTCGGGATACGGCGGGCCACCTCGCGCAGCGTATGGAAGAGGCGCTCGATGGGGACTACCAGATGTATTCCGTCTCCCCCGGCGCGCTTCAGCGCGAGCATTGGGTGGAGCGCACGCCGGCGCTCAAGGCGCTGATGGATTCCCTCTCGGATGAGGAAATCTCCACCATCAAGCGCGGCGGCCAGGATGTGAAGAAGCTCTATGCCGCCTACGCGGAAGCCGTGGCCTCCCAGGGTAAGCCCGTGGTGATTCTGGCGAAAACGGTGAAGGGCGATGGCATGGGCCCGGGTTCCCAGGGCCGCAATACGGTGCATCAGAAGAAGAACTTAAGTCCGGAGGAGCGGGTGGATTTCGCCCGGCGCTTGGCCATCCCCCTGCCCCGGGAAGCGGCGGAGGCAGCGGATTTTTACCGTCCCGAAGACGACGCCCCAGAGCTGGCCTATCTGAAGGCACAGCGGGAAGCGCTGGGCGGGGCCGTGCCCCGGCGCGAGGTGAACTGTGAAGTCCTACCGGTGCCGCCCCTTAGCCAGTTCAAGGCGTTCCTAGAGGGTTCAGGCGCACGGGAGATGTCTACCACCATGGCCGTAGTGCGCCTGCTTGGGACACTCCTTAAGGATCCGGCCCTGGGGCGCTTCGTGGTGCCCATTGTTCCCGATGAGGCCCGCACCTTCGGCATGGACGGGCTTTTTGGCCAGGCGGGCATCTATGCGCCGGCGGGGCAGCAGTACAAGCCTGTCGATGCCGATACGCTTGCTCCCTATCGGGAAGCGGAGGATGGGCAGATCCTCCAGGAAGGCATTTGCGAAACCGGGGCCATGGCCTCCTTCCTGGCGGCAGGCACGGCGTACGCCAACTTTGCTGTGCCCACCATTCCCTTTTATATCTTCTATTCGATCTTCGGCTTTCAGCGCGTGGGCGACATGATCTGGGCCGCCGGCGATGCCATGGCCCGGGGCTTCCTGCTGGGGGGCACCTCCGGGCGAACCACCCTGAATGGGGAGGGGCTCCAGCACCAGGACGGCCACTCCCAGCTTATGGCGCTTACGGTTCCTAACTTGCGGTCCTACGATCCCGCCTTCGCTTTCGAGCTCACGGTGATCATTCGCGACGGCATCGAGCGTATGTACGGGCGGGGTGAAGACACCTTCTACTACCTGACCGTCACCAACCAGAATGAAGTGATGCCGGCCTTGCCCGGGCTGGGCACGGCAGAGGAAGGGGCGGTGATCGAAGGTATTATTCGGGGCCTCTATGCCTTCGAAACCGTCGCACCCCGCGGTGGCCCCGCGGCCCCTGCGCCTCAAGCAAACCTCCTGGGCAGCGGCGCCATCATGAAGGAGGTGCGGGAGGCGGCCCGCCTGCTGGCGGCCGAGGGCGTGGCCGTCACCGTCTGGAGCGTGACCAGCTATGGCGAGCTTGCGCGCGACGGCCGCGCCGCCGAGCGGGCAAAGCGCTTGGATCCGAGCAGCGCCCGGAAGGCCTTCGTAGCGGAAGCCTTGGCCGAGGCGGAGGGGGTTTTCGTCTCCGCCAGCGATTACATGAGCGCCCTTGGAGAGCTGATCAGCCGCTGGATTCCTGGCCCTTACGCTGTACTGGGTACGGATGGCTACGGCTTATCGGAATCGCGGGCGGCCTTGCGCGATCACTTCGAGGTGTCGGCTAGCTGGATTGCCCATGCCGCCCTTGGGCTGCTGGAGGCCGAGGGCTCCGTATTAGCTGGCTGCGGGCTGAGCTTTGCCAAGAAGCAGGGCCTTAACCTTCAGAAAGTCGACTCAGCGAGATATTGAGTAATCGCTTTAGCTAGAGAGCGCGTCGGAAGGGTTAATGCCGCGTTGGCTCTGAAGCTCTTCGAGGCTAACTGGACCTCGGGTACGCTCCTGGAGGGCTTCAGAGGCACTCTCCGTCAACACGACGATGCTAATGCGTCGATTGACTGGTGAGTAAGGATCTTCTTTCACGAACAGAACAGAATCCCCAAAGCCAGTGACCTGCTGCACCTTGCCAATGGCCAGACCGCTCTGCATCAATTGTCGGCGCGCTGCGTTTGCGCGATCTGAGGAAAGTTCCCAGTTGCTGTAGTTCTCCCGACCTATAAATTGGTAAGCGTCTGTATGCCCGGTGATGCTGATGCGATTGGGTACGGCGTTAATGACGCTGGTGATTTCTCTAAGAATAATGGCGATGGAATCTTGGAGAACCGCGGACCCGTTGCCGAACATCGGGCGATTTTCCTTATCGATGATCTGTATTCGTAAACCCTGAGGCGTTATGTCGAGAAGCAGCTGATCCTTATAGGGGCTGAGCGCCTGACTTTGCTCGGTTGCCTCTCGTAAACTTTCTAAGAGAGCTTCGAGGCGTTTTCGATCCAGTGCCGCATCACCGCCTTCGAATCCAGCGACCTGATCTTCAAACTGATTCGCATCTTCGGGCTGAGGCCCTGTCGCGGTCACCGCAGCGCCTAGCTCTAAGACGGAGGGCGAGCTCCCGCCTTCCCCCAGAAGGGGGTTGGTGCTGGGCGCAGGATTCGTTCCGACACTCATGCTGGGATTCTCGAAGTACTGACTAATGCCGCCAAGTTGTTCCGGGGTAGCGTTAGTCAAAATCCAGAGCAAAAGAAAGAAAGCCATCATGGCAGTGGCGAAATCTGCGAAGGCAACCTTCCAGCTGCCCCCATGGTGACCTCCAGATTTTTTGATGACCCGCTTGATGATGATTGGCGCAGGAGTACTCATGGCAACGCCCGCTCGCTGCGGAGGTATTCTTCAAGTTCTGCAAAAGAGGGACGGATTGACGATCGCATTGTTTTGCGGCCGAACTCTACGGCAACCTGGGGGTTGTAGCCTTGTTGTTGAGCGAGGATGCACGCTTTGATGCACTCAAAAACGCCGCCTTCTTCTTCAGCGCGTTGCCCAATGGCCTGAGAAAGGGGAGAAACTAGGCCGTACGCAAAGAGGATGCCAAGGAAGGTGCCAACCAGCGCCGCGGCGACATGGCCCCCGATAGCCGCGTTGTCGGTGCCCGGATCTCCGAGCATTCCCATGGTAATGACGATGCCGAGAACGGCCGCCACGATGCCGAAGCCCGGCAAAGCGTCCCCGACCTGCTGGAGTGCGTGCGCGGGCTCGTGGGCTTCCTTTTCGTGGGTATCAAGTTCCGCGGTCATGAGGTTGTCGAGCTCAAAAGGACTTATGCCTCCACTTACGACCATCCTCATGTAGTCGCATATGAACTCGATAATGTGATGATCCCGGGCGATCTTCTCGTAACGATTGAATAACTCGCTTTCCTTAGGGTCTTCGACATCAGTTTCAATGGCCATAACCCCCTCTTTTCGAGCCTTTGTAAAGATCTCATACATGAGCCGGAGAAGGTCGAGATAGAAGGCTTTACCGTAAGCGCTGGCGGCGAAGGCTTTGGGGATTCCTGCCATGGCGGCTTTGAGGGTTGTAGGAGAGTTGGCCAAAATAAAGGCGCCGCCCGCTGCGCCTCCAATGATAAGAAGCTCAAAGGGTTGCCAAAGGGCGAGAAGCTGTCCGTGAGAAAGGACAAAACCACCCCCAACGGAGCCGAATACCACAAGAATTCCGATCAGACCTTTCACTGCGAAGCTGCTTCCTTGTCAGCAATGGGGACGGCATGGGGCAATTCAGCTGTCTTGCTGAATTATGATGAACGAACTCCGGTCCGGCGGCGGCCCTAACCGACTCCCCGGTGGGCGCCAGCCCCGGGTTTAAGGGGTCTTCCGTCTTGGCCATAGCGAGGGTCTGTTCGATTCTCCATGCCGTGAAGTAAACGTAATGCTTCATCCGTGCATTCGAGACGGGCTTCAACGATCCGCCGCGCTGTCTCGTTTACCTGAGCGCAGTGTCCGAGCAACTTGAGCATTTCGTGAAACCGTTGTCGAAGAGATGAATCCTCTTCAAAATAGTCGAGCGCAAGAGCGAGAAATCCGGCCATGGTGGCGTCATATTTTTGAGCCAGCGCCGTTTCTGATGCCACCTCCTGCGCACGCTCAAGCTGGCGGGCTGCTTCCAGCTTCCGCTTTGAGGCGATAATTAGCTTCTCTGCGTCGCGCGCCTCAAGCGCTCTCCGTTCACTTCGAAGGGCCTCAGAAAAATGTTGGCATCCCGCCTCAAGAAGGGCTAAAGCTTCGGCGAAGACGCCCTCAAGGGGGTGTGGGTTATTCGAGTTCACCATGGCCGGTGCCTCAAAGGGTCTCTTCGAAGCTGAGAATTTTCTCGGCTACCCGGGTCGCATCGACGGTGTATTCACCTTTTTCCAGAGCTTGCTTCACCGCATTAATTAGGTTTTGGTCCACTTCCGGCGTGGCGCGAATGCGTTCCGCGGCGTCGTTAAGGGCTTGGCCATCAGCAGTGATAGCAATCGCTTCGCCGCGGGGCGCGACGGTGTCTTCTCCAACTGTTGCCTTGCGTGCATCAACAGGCGCATTGGCTGCCCCTGCGGCTGTGCCCGGTGGGCGTGAATCAATCCCGTCGATTTTCATTTTGATTAGCCTTCTCTCGGTACCAGTGAACTTTCTATCGGCCGCTCTTCCTGAGACTTAAGCCATTAATTGTTATTTCTTCAGGGGCCTAGCTGGACCAGTCCAGGCGCTATAACACGGCCCTTGAGTATCTTCCGGCTTACAGCGTTGCGCACGGAAACTAGGGCGTTCTCAGCTCCGTCAGAGAGAGATATCCCCTCCATCCGGACCGCCAGCGCGCCCTGGCCCGCGGTCAGCACGATGGGTTCGCCGGTCTTCACCCATAAGTCGGGGGCGGTAGCGCGGGGGGTGATGGGGTTCCCTTTCGCGACTGGCTGGCGGAGCCGCCGTCCGATGAGTTCGGCCTTCGCCAAGGCGAATCCACCCGCCAAGGTCGAGAGCTCCGCCATGCGCATTTCAAGATCATCGGCCGCTACGAGCGCGCCGCGAGCCAAGCCCACCCTTGCGGTCGCAACGGGTGCGCGCACCGACGCCGTTCCCGAAAGGTACAAGGACCATCGCGTTGGCCCGGGGCAGCTGACTTGTACGCTAATGGCCCCTCCATGGGCCGGTGCCTGCAGCATTTTCGTGGCGAGTTTCCCAGGGCAGGGGGCAAGGCTAAGCCTGGGGTCGGGTGGTGCCAACGCGATTGACAGCGTGCCGCCCTTCGGCACGGGGATCCTTGCGGCGACCTCCGCTTTAGCCGCATCGACCAGCCGGCTCGCTAAGCCTGGAGAGCCTTCCTTGGCTCCCACTTCGGCGGTAGTTGCCGCGCCGAGCAAGACCAGCGTGGCAAGACGGCGAAGTTGCCTTTGTAAGCATTGATCCATAGTCGCCTCGATCCTTCCCTGGTTGAAGCGCTCGCTGAAGGGTGAAGTGTCAATTTATCCACGCTGGCACCACCCGAAACGATTTAAGCAATCTCTGGGCCAGTCCTCCGTGGAACCCAAGACGAAAGGAAATAATGGTCGCAATCCAGGCTTGATTAGACGTTTGGATCTGGAGACAGGCCCTAAAAGCATCTTTCTTCGCGCGAAGCCAAAAATTTGGCGAATGCGCTCTGAGGCTCAAAAAACGGGGCGTGATTGAACTGCCAAAATTTTGGCGCACGCGCTAATGGAAACATTTTTTGCAATTAAAACAAGG
>JADHNU010000052.1 GCA_016779325.1 Pseudomonadales bacterium | reverse complement strand
CGGGCGCCCTGTTCTTTGCCCTGAAGGGCAACGACCCGCGCTTTCGCGGCGCCAAAAGCGGTGGTCGCGATGGGCAAGATTTTGCTCAGGCGGCGCTCGAGCGTGGTGCCGCCGCCGTCGTGGTGCGGCGCAGCCTGGGCGCCGGCGCTCGGGAGATCGTCGTTGCGGACCCCTTCGATGCGCTCTGGCAGCTGGCAGCAGCGGCGCGAAACCGGTGCGCCGGTCCCGTCTTTGCCCTTACCGGTTCCTCTGGAAAAACCACGGCCAAAGCCTTACTTACGGCAGCGCTGACGGCGCACTTCGGCGCCGGGGCCGTGCACAGCGCCGAGGGTAGCCTCAATAATCACCTTGGGGTCCCGCTTTCTCTCGCTCGGTTGCCACGGCGTACCGCGGCGGCGGTCTTCGAGCTGGGCATGAACCAACCCGGGGAAATTGCGCCCCTAAGCCGCCTGGTTCAGCCCACGGTGGCGCTCGTGCTGAATATTCTTCCCGTGCACCTTGAGGGCCTCGGCAGCCTCGAGGCCATCGCCCAGGAAAAGCTCTCCATAGCGGAAGGGCTACTTCCCGACGGCTGCCTTGTTTGTCCCGACGGGCGCGCGCCGAGAGCCATTGCAACACTGAGCTTTCGCGATCGCCGCGGCGCCGCGCCGGAGGCACCGGCTACAACCTTTTGGCGCAAGGAAGACGGCAGCCTGACCACGCCGGAAGGCACCCTCGACCTCCAGGCCCTGGGCGCCGAACACCGACAGCGCAGTGCCGCCGCCGTGCTCGCCTGCCTGAGCGCCGCCGGACTGCCCTTCGCGGGCGCGGTTCGGGCGATGGCCGCCGTGCCTTCGCCCCCCGGTCGGGGTTCGCGCCTTAGCGTCGCCGGGCGTTCGCTCATTGACGAAAGCTATAACGCGAACCCCGAAAGTGTGGCCCTCGCCCTTCGGGACCTGGCTGCCGCGCCGGGACCGCGCTTTGCGCTCCTTGCGGATATGCTGGAGCTCGGGCCCGAGGGCCCCGTCTTCCACCAGGGGTTGCTTCCCGGCCTGGCGGCGCTCGACGGCGTCTTTTTGGTGGGCCCGCTCATGAGCGCTTTAGCCGCCCCCTTAGGCCCGCGGTGCCTGGGCGCCTGGCCCACCCTCGCGGAGCTTGAGCTCGAACCGATCCTCCGGGTCCTCACTCCTGGCGCCCAGCTCCTGATCAAGGGGAGCAATCGCTTCTTCTGGCAAGGGAAAACGGTGGACGCACTGCGCCAACGCCTTGAGGCCATGGCATACTAACCCCATGACCGATTCGCGCTCTCCTGGTCCCGTCGACCGCTTCGGACGCCGCTTCCGCAATCTTCGTGTGAGCCTGACGGCGGCCTGTAATTACGCCTGCACCTACTGCGTACCGGACGGCAAGCGTCTTCTGCGGGCCGACCGGGAATTGGACGCGGACCAGATGCTGCGCGCCATCGAGCTCCTGGTGGAGGGCGGCGGCATCGAGCGCCTTCGGCTCACCGGCGGCGAACCCTTGGTCACACCCAAGTTTGCGTATCTCTTCCCGCGAATCATGAGCCTCGGGCTGGAAGACGTGAGCTTAACCACCAATGGCCAGCTTCTCGGCCCCAAGGTGCCCTTGCTGGTGTCCAGTGGGCTGAAGCGGATCAACATCTCCCTCGACACCCTCAACCCCACGGCGTTTCGAAAGCTGGCCCGGGGCGGTGATCTCAGAACGGTGCTTGCGGCCATCGACCGCTGCCTGGAGGCGGGGCTCAAGGTGAAGCTGAACATGGTGCCCGTGCGCACGGGCAACCGAGACCAGATCGTCCCCATGCTGCGCTACGCCCAGCAGCGCGGAATTGAGCTGCGTTATATTGAGCTCATGCGCATGGGCCATCTCAGCCACAGCGCCGCCTTCGATCGTGACTTCCTGGGCATGGAAGAGATCCTCGAGCTGATCGGTGATGAGACGAGCTTCGAACGCACGGACGCACCCTTCGACAGCACGGCCCGGCGCTTTGCCCTAGCCGACGGCGGGGTTTTCGGGATCATCCCGAACGAGTCCGAGCCCTTTTGCTCGGCCTGCACCCGTTTGCGCCTCTCCTCCGAGGGCATGCTCTACGGCTGCCTGTCCTCGTCGGCCCACCAAGCATTTCGCCCGTTGCTCGAACTCCCAAAGGATGAGGCCCTTGCGCGCCTACCCGCGCTCCTGGAAGACACCCTAAAAGCAAAACAACCGGTGGCCTTTACGGGCGGGGCCATGGTGATGAAATTTATCGGCGGCTAGGACGGATCATGACTTTGCCCCGAAGCACCCTCGACGCTCTAACGGCGCGCCTAGAAGCCGCAGCCCAGGGCCGAAAACCGCCCGTGGAGCGGTGGAACCCGTCTCATCGGGGCCAGATCGATATGCGCATCGCCCGGGATGGGCGCTGGTTCCACGAGGGCGGTGAAATCAAGCGCCAGGCCCTCGTCGCGCTCTTTGCTTCGATCCTGCGGCGGGACGAAGACGCCCACTGGCTCGTAACACCAGCGGAAATGCTGCGCATCACTGTCGACGACACCCCCTTTCTTGCTGTGGATATCGAGGTCGCGGGGGCGGGGGCTAGCCAACAAATTCTTCTCAAGACGAACGTGGGCGATTGGGTGCCCGTGGACGCAGCCCATCCCCTGCGGGCTCGGGACGACGAAGCGGGGGGAGGGGTTCTGCACCTCGTTCGCGGCCAGCTCTGGGCGCGCCTAGACCGGCCAACCTACTACCACCTGGCGTCCCTCGCGGAGCCGACGGAGCCGTTCTTCATCACCAGCGGAGGGCTCCGCTTCCCGCTCCTACCCGGGGCGAAACCCGAGCCTCTCGCGCCCTAAGGGCAAGATCACGAAAAACGGGCCCGAAGGCCCGTTTTATCCCTGCGCTGTCTGAAGCGGCGAGCGCTACATATTCGGGTAGTTCGGCCCGCCGGCGCCTTCCGGCGTCACCCAGGTGATGTTCTGCGCCGGATCCTTGATGTCACAGGTTTTGCAGTGGATGCAGTTCTGCGCATTGATCACAAACTTCGGACCGTCCGTTTCCTGCACCACCTCATAAACCCCCACGGGGCAATAGCGCTGCGCCGGCTCATCAAAGCGGGGCAGATTGTCCCGAATCGGCAAATCCGGATCGGTGAGCCGAAGATGGCAGGGCTGGTCCTCTTCATGATTGGTGTTGGAGAGATACACGGACGACGACTTATCGAAGCTGAGCACCCCATCGGGCTTGGGATAGAACGGCGCCTTACAGGCGCTCGCGGGCTTAAGCGTTGCGTGATCTGGGGTAGGATCGGAGAGGGTGAAGGGCAGTTTCCCGGCGAACACCGTTTGATCAACCCAAGCAAAGGCCGAACCTGCCAGCATGCCAAATTTGTGCATGGCTGGACCGGCGTTGCGCGCCTCCGAGAGCTCCTCAAAGAGCCAGCTGTCCTTAAACTTCTCCGCAAAGGCGGGCACGGGCTCGCCCCCTTCGCTTCCGGCGGCCAGCTTCTCAACGATGGCTTCCGCCGCGAGCATGCCGCTCTTCATGGCCGTATGGCTGCCCTTAATCTTCAGGAAGTTGAGGAAGCCGGCATCATCCCCAGCCAGCACGGCCCCCGGCACGGTGAGCTCGGGCAGGGCTTGAAGGCCGCCCTTCACGATCGCCCGGGCCCCATAGGCCACGCGCGTTCCACCCTTAAGCGTCTCGGCGAACAGGGGATGGTGCTTCATACGCTGGAATTCGTCGAAGGGGGACACATGGGGGTTGCTATAGGCAAGGTCGACAATAAGGCCGACCACCACCTGCTGATTTTCCAGGTGGTAAAGGAAGCTCCCACCGGTGTTCCCGGCGGTCTCGCTCAGGGGCCAGCCAATGCTGTGCACCACCTTACCGGGGACATGCTGTTCGGCGGGGATATCCCAGAGTTCCTTGAAACCGATCCCGTAGTGCTGGGGCCCGGCGTTTTTGTCGAGTTCAAACTTCTTGATCAGCTGCTTGCCCAAATGGCCCCGGCAGCCCTCGGAGAAGATGGTGTACTTGGCTCGGAGCTCATAGCCCGGGGTGAACGCCGGCTTTGGCTGGCCGTCGCGGCCGACGCCCAGGTCGCCCGTGGCGACACCCACCACCGCGCCCGCTTCATCATAAAGAATTTCGCTGGCCGCAAAGCCCGGGAAGACGTTTACCCCGAGGTTCTCGGCCTGCTCCCCAAGCCAGCGACAGAGGTTTCCGAGGCTGACCGCGTGGTTGCCCTCGTTATGGGTGGCTTTGGGTACGAAGAAACTCGGCACCTTCACCCGATGCTCCGCATCGGGCAGAAAATAGACGTCGTCATCGGTCACCGGATTATTGAGCGGTGCGCCGTCGGCGGCCCAATTGGGAAAGAGCTCATCGAGCGCCCGGGGCTCGACCACGGCGCCGGAAAGGATGTGGGCACCAATCTCCGAGCCCTTTTCCACCAAGCAAACGGACCATTCTTGGCCCGCGGCCTGGGCAAGCTGCATGACGCGACACGCGGCCGACAGCCCCGCGGGCCCGCCACCAACGATCACCACATCAAACTCCATTGATTCCCGTTCTACCGCGTCCACGCCTCTCTCCCTTGCTGTGCCCCCTCGGGGGTTTGCTGTGGTGCGTCCTGAGAGTCTTCCCAGGGCCAAGCCCGTTGTCGTCGGCCGGAAGTATAAACGACGGGGGAGGGGGGCTCTACGGCTGGACCGGCGGGGAAAGGCGCTTACCTTGACCCCTCCTGGGGCCAGGGTCAGAATACGCGCCGTTTCTGAAGGCGTCCCTATGCGCCTTCCTTCTGCTGTCCACGGGCCTTCCGGGCCCCCTAGCTATGGGAAGTGGCCCATGAAAGTGCTCGTCGCGATCAAGCGCGTCATCGATTACAACGTCAAAGTCCGGGTCAAGGCGGACAACACGGACGTTGACCTTACCAACGTCAAAATGGCGGTGAACCCTTTCTGCGAAATCGCTATTGAAGAAGCGGTGCGCCTTAAGGAAAGCGGCCAGGCCACGGAAGTGGTGGCCGTTGCCGTGGGCCCGAGCAATTGCCAAGAACAGCTGCGGACGGCGCTGGCGCTGGGCGCCGATCGCGCCATCCTGGTCGAGACGGATGGCTTCGCCCAGCCGCTTTCCGTTGCCAAACTCCTCAAAGGGGTTTACGACCAAGAGCAACCCGGGTTGGTTATTTTTGGCAAGCAATCCATCGATGCAGACAATAACCAGACCGGCCAAATGTTCGCCGCCCTTGCAGCCCTTGGCCAAGGCACCTTTGCCTCCAAGGTGGAAATCGCTGGCGACACGGTGAACGTCACCCGGGAAGTGGATGGCGGTCTTCAGACCGTTGCGCTCAAGGCGCCGGCCGTGGTCACCACGGACCTCCGCCTGAACGAGCCCCGCTACGCATCGCTACCGAATATCATGAAGGCGAAGAAGAAGCCCCTCGATGTCCTTACCCCGGAAGCGCTTGGGGTAGAGGTGAAGGCCACCATCGAGACGCTACGGGTAGAAGCCCCGGCGGAGCGGCAGGGAGGCGTCAAAGTGGATTCCGTCGACGCCCTGGTGGACAAACTCAAGAACGAAGCCAAAGTTATCTAAGGGCGCTGGGGAGCTTTAAGACATGAGTATTCTTCTTGTAGCAGAACACAACAACGCGACGCTCAACCCCGTTACGCGGAACGTGCTCGCAGCCGCTCAGGCCATCGGCGGCGACATCACCGTACTCGTGGCCGGGGCCGGTTGCGGCGCAGTCGCCGAAGCCGCCGCAGCCCTTCCGGGGGTGGCCAAGGTGCTGTGCGCCGACGCCGCCGTTTACGGCAATCACCTCGCGGAAAACGTGGCCCCGCTCATCGCCGAAGCCGCCGCGGGCCATAGCCACGTGCTGTGCGCCCATAGCACCAACGGCAAGAACATCATGCCGCGGGTGGCGGCACTCCTCGATGTGAACATGGTGTCCGACATCATCGCCGTGGAAGGCGAAGACACCTTCAAGCGTCCCTTCTACGCCGGCAACGCCATTGCCACGGTGAAGAGCTCGGACGCAGTGAAGGTGGTTACGGTGCGTCATACGGCCTTCGACGCCACCGCCGAAACCGGCGGCAGCGCTGCGGTTGAAGCCCTTGCCAGTGCCCACGACGCCGGGGTGTCCAGCTTCGTGAGCGAAGAAATCGTTAAGCTCGATCGCCCGGAGCTGACGGCAGCCCGGGTCATTGTATCCGGCGGCAGGGGCATGGGCAGCGGCGAAAACTTCAAGATCTTGGAAGGCGTTGCGGACAAGCTCAACGCCGCCATGGGCGCGTCCCGGGCGGCCGTGGACGCAGGTTTCGTTCCGAACGATATGCAGGTCGGGCAGACCGGTAAGATCGTCGCGCCGGAGCTCTACATTGCGGTGGGCATTTCCGGTGCCATCCAGCACTTGGCGGGCATGAAGGACTCCAAGGTGATCGTCGCCATCAACAAAGATGAAGATGCGCCGATCTTCCAGGTGGCCGACTACGGCCTCGTCGCGGATCTTTTCCAGGCGGTTCCGGAACTTGAATCAAAAATCTAGAAATCTTCCTAAGTAACTGAAAAGCCCGGTTTTGCCGGGCTTTTTTTTGCCTCAAGACCGGGCGCTTTAGCGCCGACCACCGGTATACCAGCGCACGGGTCGCATGTCCTTTTCCAGCGCCCCCACCACATCGAGGCAGAGGGCAAAAAGGGCCATGCGAATCAGTACGCCATTGTCCGCCTGACGGAAAATGGCGAGGGCCGGGTGCGCATCAAGGTCGGCATCAAGTTCCTGAGCGCCGGTGCGGGAATCCCGGGGCAAGGGATGCATGATCACCGTATTCGGTGCGCAGTGGGCGGTGTAAATTTCCTGATTGAGGCGGAAGAGCCCCCGGTAGCGGGCCGCCTCCTCGGGGCTCGGAAAGCGCTCTTCTTGGGTGCGGGTGACGTAGACGATATCTGCCGCCTGCAGCCCCGGAGCCAGCGCGTGATGGCGATGGACCTGATGCCCACCGGCGCGCAGAGCGTCCTCGTAGGCCTCAGGTAAGGCTAGCTCTGGCGGGCTAATGAGGTGAAATTCTATCGCCGGGTAAAGGGCAAGTATCTGAACGAGGGAGTGCACGGCTCGGCCATAGCGAAGGTCGCCCATCAGAGCGATGCGGAGCCCGTCCAGTCCGAGGCCAAGGGCTGCCCGTTCCCGGCGAATGGTGTAGAGGTCGAGGAGGGCCTGCGTAGGATGTTCCCGCGCGCCATCACCGCCATTCAGAACGGGTACCCGGCTCGCGGAGGCGAAACGGTCGACCGCGCCCCCCTCGGGATGGCGCATAACGATCACGTCGCTATAGCCAGACAGAACCCGGGCCGTATCTTCCAGCGATTCCCCCTTGGCCAGGGAAGAGCTTTCCACTCCGATGGTCTCGCGCACTTCGCCGCCGAGTAGGTTGAAGGCGCAGCCAAAGCTCACCCGGGTGCGCGTGCTCGGCTCGAAGAACATATTGCCGAGAATCGCCCCCTCTAGTACTCGCGTCACCATGCGCCGTTCCGCGAAGGGCACCATAAGATCCGCAACGGAAAACACCGTTTCCACGGCTTCCCGGCTAAGCCCTTGAACGCTCAAGAGATGCTGGCCTGCAAAGTCCTTAACCATAGTTGCCCTTGGCCTCCACGCAGGACGGCGAGTGTACGTTATTTATCGGCTCCTCCGCTCTGGCGCAGGGCCGCCAGGCGCAGCGCTTCCTCGGCCACGAGGGCGCGTAGCCACAGAAGCGGGGGGTCCGCATCCCGCTGAGCCAGCCAGTAAAGATGGCTCTCCAGGGGGGGCAGGGGGAAGGGTAGCTCCACCATGCGCAGGGGGTAGCGAGTGGCCATATGATCGGCAAAGCTGCGGGGAACGGTGAGCACCAAATCCGAGGCCATAAGCACCTCCGGCGCCACCAAGAAGTGCTGGGCCCGAAGCATGATGCGGCGCCGCTTCCCTAGGCGCTCGAGGGCGAGATCGACGTGCCCGAGGCCCCGGGGGCGGGAGGACAGGTGAAGATGATCCATTTCCAAGAAGCGCTGGAGCGTGAGCCGGCGCTCGCCGAGAGGATGATCCTGGCGGACTACGCACACGTAGCGATCCTCTAGGAGGGCTGCGTGCTGCACCAGAGGATCGGCCAGGAGCGGCACATCCACCGCCAGATCGAGGGCCCCGGTGGCCAAGGCTTGCACTAAATCGCGTCGGGGCACGGAAAAGCTTTCGAGCGTAACGCCGGGCGCCTCCGCGCGGAGGGTCTGGACCAGGCGCGGCAGCAGGCGAGCTTCGGTCAAATCGCTCATGCTTAAGCGGAAACGCAGCCGGGCCCCCAGGGGCTCAAAAGGCTGAGCTGTGCTCAAGGGGTCTTCCAGCAGACGCAGGGCTTGCCGGGCTGGGCCAATCAGAGCTTTCGCCAGGGCCGTGGGCACCATGCCATGGGCCGAGCGGAGGAAGAGGGGGTCGTCAAAGGCCTCGCGAAGCCGGGCCAGAGCGTGAGAGGTTGCGGGCTGGGACAGCCCCAGACGCCGGCCCGCTTTCGTGAGGCTTCCCTCCGCATAGATCGCATCGAGCACTCGATAAAGATTGAGGTCGAAGCGGGGTCCTCGCTGGCCCGTCCCCTCCGCGCCGCGCATAAGCTCTCCTGTCACGCAATTGCCATAGAGCGGTCCGCCGCCCCCTTGCTATTATGACGGTTCTGCCTTAACCGGCCCATGGCTAGGAGTAAAGCCCCCGTGTCAGTCTCCGAGGCCTCCCGCCCCCCAAGCCAAGACGCAGGCCCCCTGCTGTCTTTCACTTACGCCCGCCGCCACGGCGTGCTGTTGCTTCGCGATGGCCACGGCGAACTCCAGGGCCATTTTCGCGCGGCCGCCAGTCCCGCGGCCTTGGCTGAGGCCCAGCGCCGCGCGGCGGGGGCCATACGCTGGCACGCGGCGGAGGACGAAGCGTTCGATGGTTTGCTGAACCAGGCGTTCGAGCGGGAAGGCTCGGCGGCCCGGCAAATGGTGGAAGATCTGGGCGATGCCTTCGATCTCGCGGCCCTCGCTAACGAGGTGCCGGAAACGGAGGATCTCCTCGATCAGGAAACGGAAGCGCCGATCATTCGGCTCCTGAACGCCATTCTTGCCGAGGCCATACGAGAAGACGCCTCGGATATCCACCTCGAAACCTTCGACCACACCCTGGCCGTACGCTTTCGCATTGATGGCGTCCTCCGCGAGATCGTGCGGCCCAAGCGCGCTCTTGCCCCCCTGCTGGTGTCTCGCCTTAAGGTGATGGCCAAGCTCGATATCGCGGAGAAGCGCGTGCCTCAGGATGGGCGCATCAGCCTGCGGGTGGCGGGGCGGGAAGTCGACGTTCGCGTCTCGACCCTGCCCACGGCCAGTGGGGAGCGGGTGGTGCTGCGCCTCCTCGACAAGCAGGCCGGGCGCCTCGAGCTGGAAAAGCTCGGCATGGCCCCAGGCGCCTTGGCGGCCCTGAAGGAGATGGTACGGCGCCCCCACGGCATTGTGCTGGTGACGGGCCCCACGGGGTCCGGAAAGACCACAACGCTCTACGCGGCGCTCAGCACCCTCGATACGCAAAGCGCCAACGTTATGACCGTGGAAGACCCCATCGAGTATCACTTGCCTGGCATTGGGCAAACCCAGGTCAACAGCAAGGCCCAGCTGACCTTCGCCCGCGGCCTTCGGGCGATCTTGCGCCAGGATCCGGACGTGGTGATGGTCGGCGAGATTCGCGATCTGGAGACGGCAGAAATCGCCATCCAGGCGGCCCTCACGGGGCACCTCGTGCTCTCCACGCTGCATACCAACAGTGCGCTGGGGGCCATCGCGCGGCTGCGCGATCTCGGCGTAGAGTCTTATCTGTTGGCCTCGAGTCTCAGCGCCGTACTGGCGCAGCGCCTTGTTCGCCGCCTATGCCCCCACTGTAAACAGGCCGTCCCCGCTGACGCCCGCGCCCGAGACCTCCTCGGTCTGGAAGGCGAGGCGGACGCCACCACGCTCTTCGAAGCCCGGGGCTGCGAGGCCTGCGCGGGGACAGGTTATCGAGGGCGTACGGGCATCTACGAACTGGTCAGCATCGATGGGGCGCTGTCCCAACTCATTCATGACGATGCCCCCGCGCAGCAACTCGCGGCCCAGGCGGGACGGGGCCAGGGCACGCTCTTTGAGGACGGCAAGCGCAAAATCCTGGCCGGGGAAACCACGTTGACGGAAGTCCTTCGCGTGACGCGGGATGAGGGATGAGCGCCTTTGATTTCCGGGCGCTTGATGGCGCCGGACGGGAGCAGCGAGGCGTTCTGGAGGGGGACAGCCCACGGCAGATTCGCCAACTCCTGAGGGATCGGGGCTGGGCCCCCCTTGAGGTGAATCCCGCGGCGGAAAGCCGGCGGCGCGGTCGCCTCTTCGAGCGAAAGCCTCGCCTTGCGCCCCTCGAGCGCGCGCTGGTTACTCGGCACCTCGCGACCCTTTTGGCCGCAGGCCTTCCCCTTGAGGAGGCCCTCGCCGCGGCGGCGGCTCAAGCCGATCAGGGCCGGGCCCAAAGTCTTCTCCTTGGCGTGCGCGGGCGCATTCTCGAAGGACAAAGCTTCGCCCAAGCCCTTGGCGCCTATCCCGCGGCCTTCGACGATCTTTACCGCGCTACGGTGGCGGCGGGGGAGCAAGCGGGCCACCTCGATCGCGTGCTTGATGCGCTCGCCCGCTTTACGGAACGGCAACAGGAGACGGGGCAATCGGTGCAGATGGCCCTGCTTTATCCCATCCTTTTGCTGGTCCTGTCCCTGGCCATTGTCCTCGGCCTCCTGACTTACGTGGTGCCTGAACTGGTGGGGGTATACGCAGAAACCGGGCAAGCCTTGCCGCTCCTCACCCGCGGCCTCTTAGCCCTCGCGGGCTTTCTCGATCGCTTCGCTTTGGTCCTCGCGGGAGCGGGCGCCCTGCTTGCCTTCGGCGCCTATCGGGCCTACGGCTTGCCTTCTGTCCGGCAGCGTATCGAGACGCTGCTCCTGAATGGGGGGCCCTGGCGGCGGCTTACCCGGGGCCTCCATGCCAGCCGCTTTTCCAGCACCCTCGCCATTCTGACAGCCAGCGGCGTGCCCTTGCTTGAAGGGTTGCGCATTGCCGGCGACGTGCTCACTAACGGGGTTCTCAAGGCGCGGGTGGCCAGCGCCCGGCAAACGGTGGCGGAAGGCACGAGCCTGCATCAGGCCCTTCGAGACGTGGGATACTTCCCGCCGCTGATGCTGCACATGGTCGCCAGCGGAGAGGCGTCGGGGCAGCTCGAGCACATGCTGGAGCGCGTCGCATCGCACCTCGAGCGAGATAACGAACGCCTTGTCAGCGCCTTTCTCGAGCTGCTCAAGCCCCTCACCTTGGTATTCATGGGCGGGCTGGTTCTGCTTATCGTGCTGGCAATTATGTTGCCCATC
The DNA here is from genome assembly GCA_016779325.1 of Pseudomonadales bacterium. Lineage (GTDB taxonomy): Bacteria > Pseudomonadota > Gammaproteobacteria > Pseudomonadales > Azotimanducaceae > Salivita. The sequence goes on along the minus strand of JADHNU010000052.1, from coordinate 1,214 downwards.
CTCAATCTCAACCAATTAGCGGTATAAGGAAAAACGCATGCCTCCCGGACGATCAAACGCGCGCGCTCAAGGCTTTACGCTTATCGAGATTATGGTGGTGGTGGTGATTCTGGGCATCATGGCCGCGCTCGTGGTCCCGAATATCGCAGGACGGCAGGAACAGGCTCAGCGCACGGCGGTAGAAAGCGATCTCAACGCCCTCGCAAACGCCCTGGAGTTCTATCGTTTAGACAACTTCACCTATCCCAGCACGGAGCAAGGGCTTCGCGCCCTGGTCGAGAAACCTTCGGGCTATCCTGAGGCCCGGCGCTGGAAAAGCGGTGGCTATCTCCGCCGCCTTCCCGATGATCCCTGGGGCACGTCCTACCAATACCTCAGCACCGGGGAGCGTTTCGAACTCTACAGCCTCGGTGCCGATGGCCAGGAGGGCGGGGAGGGTGGCGCCGCGGACATCGCTTTCGAAGGCAACTAGGCTGTGGCCCGCGGCTTTACCTTGCTGGAGATTCTCGTGACCTTAGCGGTGGTGGGCATCCTGGCGGGGGTCGCCATGCTTCGAAGCCCGCCCCAGGACGGCAAGGCGTCTCTTGAGCGCGCCGGTACGACGTTACAAGGGGCCGTACGCCTGGCGCAAAACCAGGCCCTGGCCGATGGGCTAACCCTGGCCCTGGAGATTACTGGAACAGGTTATGGCTTCTGGCAGCGGGACGCCCGTAGCGGCGCATGGAAGCGCCTCGAGGACCGGGCTGCCCTAGCGCCCCAGGCCCTCGAGGAAGGCCTGCGCTTGCGCGATCAGCGCAGTGCTGCGGGCGGCGACTCGCCCCGCTGGGCAGCGCTTTTCTACCCCAATGGGGAGGGCACCGCGCTGTGGCTGCGCTTGGAGCACGAAGCAAGCCGAACCGAGCTTGATCTGAGGGGCGATGGCGTCGCTTTGCCAGTGCTCCGCTGGCCCGAGGACGCTCGACCCGCCAGTACGCGGTTTGCCTTCCAGTTTCGACACCTCCTCCCCCATGTCTAGGGCCCGGGAGCCGGACGCTGGAGGGGGCTTTACCTTGATTGAAGTCCTCGTCGCCCTTGCCGTGTTTGCGCTGGCGATGGTGACCCTGCAGGGGCGCCTAGGCGATCGCGCCCTGACCCAAGGACAGAGCGAAACCCGCATTCTGGCCACCTATCTTGCCAGCAACACCTTGGACGCCTGGAGTCTAGTTTTCGCCACG
>JADHNU010000051.1 GCA_016779325.1 Pseudomonadales bacterium | reverse complement strand
CTCCGAGGCAGAACAGTACCGAGAGCGCCTCAGCCGGCTTCAGCGGCAGCTGGCCTTTGGAGAGATGCTCTCGGGCTTTATCCACGATTCGAAGAACCTTCACTTCGCCGCTCGAAGCGCGCTTAGAGCCCTCGAGACCGAGGATGATCCCACGGCCCGTCTCAAGCTGTTGCGCTTGCTTGAGAACACCTTGGATGCGGCCGATAAAATGGTTGAGCGCGCGGGGAGCTTCGCCAATCGGCGCGTGGGGGCCCGGGTTTGCACTCACGTCGGTGACGCGCTGCGGAACGTCTCGGCGCTCCTAGCCATGGCGCTTCCGAATGGCATCACCTTAGCTGTCGAACTTAGCGAGGCGCCGCAGTGGGTCGAACTGGACCCAGTGGAGTTCGACCACACGCTTCTTAACTTAGTCATCAATGCACGTGATGCCCTGGGTGAGGCCGGGCACATCACCGTGCAGTGCGGCCCGGGCCCCAAGCCAGGAACGGCGCAGGTGGCGGTGCAGGACGACGGCCCGGGGGTTGCTGAGCCGCTTCGCGAACACATTTTCGACCCCTTCGTGACCACCAAAAGCGATGCCGACGGAGAAGGCAATGGCTTGGGGCTCGCCATGGCCAAGGCCTTTGCGGAAAGCGCTGGGGGCACGCTCGTCCTTGAAGACACGGTGAAGGGAGCCTGCTTCACCTTTACCTTCCCCACCTGTACCCCGTGCGAGGGCCCTGCCTAGAAACCGGCCTCGCCGCGCTGGATGATTTCGAAGTACTCGCAGCTCAGGGGTTCGTAGGTCGCGTTCCCCGGTTTCATGACGTACAGGCTATCGCTCCCCACCTGGTCCGGGTCGAAGCCCTCTTCCCGGAGGGTCTTCTTCACCAGCTTGAAGGTGCTGGTGGTTTCCTGGTCGTGTTGCACCCGCAGGAAGATTGGCCGCGCGTAGCTGGGCAGGGCGCCCTCGACGTGGGCGGAGAACGCGTCGAGATCTAGGCTGTCGCCCTTCAAGATCAGCGCGGCCATGCCCGCCCGCCCGTTGGTGCCGGGGATCTCGACGCCATAAACGTTCGCGCTGGCAATGGCGTCAAAGCCATTAAGCTGTTCCCCAACTTCATTGGTGGAGCAGTTTTCTCCCTTCCAGCGGAAGGTATCGCCCGTTCGATCGACAAACTGATAATGGCGCTGCCAAAAGGCAAAGCCCACGTCCACTTCGCGAATGAGGTCGCCCGTATTGAAGTAGCGATCGCCCCCCGTAACGACGTTATGGACCACTTTCTTCGCGGACGCCGCTTTGTCCGTATAACCGTCGAAGGGCGCCTTGGCGTCGATCTTATTGAGAAGCAAACCGGGCTGGCCCCGGGGTACGGGAATGCACATGCCGTGGGGGTCGCGGATGATTTCATCTTCCTCATCGTCATATTTGACGAGGACGTGAGGGGTCACCCCAAAGCCGATGGTTTCATCCTTATTGAAGGCGTTTACAAAGCCCGAGTTCCCCTCGCTGGCCCCATAGATCTCGTGGACCCGGGGCACGCCGAAGCGCGCCTTGAAGGGCTTCCAGATGTCGGGGCGCAGGCCATTGCCGATCATTTTCTCGAGCGGATTGTCGGCGTCATCGGCCTGGGCCGGTTGGTTCATGAGGTAGCGGCACAGCTCGCCCACGTAGACGAAGGTGTTGCAGCGCTGCTCTCGCACCTCTTTCAGAAAGTTGCTGGCGGAGAAGCGGCGCCGCAGGACGGTGCTGGCGCCGGCCCAAAGCACGGAGCCAAGGCCAATCACGAGCCCCGTGGAGTGGTAAAGCGGTAGGCAGTTATAGACCCGATCCTCGGGCTGGATATTAAGGCACACCACCCCATAGCCCTGCATGCCCTTAAAGCATCGCTCGTTAGATAGCACCGCGGCCTTCGGGAGTCCTGTGGTGCCGGAGGTGAAGACAAAAAAGCAGGGATCCTTGTGGAGCACCGTTGCCTGGGCCGGAGGCACCGTATCGGGGTGCGTTTCGTCACGATCGTCGAAGGGCTGCACCCAGCCCGGTAGGGCGGCCTCTCCCCGATCGGGCACGACGAGGCGGGCGCTCGGGTCCATGGGAAGTTCGGCTTCAATCTCCGCGATGGCGTCGAGGCACTCCTCGCCCACCAGCAGCGCCTTGGCTTCGATGGTCTGAACGCTATGGAGCAGGACAGCGCCCCGCTGGTTGGTGTTCAACAGCCCGGCAACGGCGCCCAGCTTGCAGATTCCAAAGAGTGAGGTGAGGAACGCCACGCGATTTTCCAGCATGAGGGCAACGGCGTCGCCCTTTTCGATCCCCTGGTGGTGGCTCAGATACTGCGCTACGCGATTGGCGCGGCTTTCGAACTCGCGCCAGCTGATGGTTTCCCCTTCGCAGGTGAGAGCGGGGGCATCGCCCCGGAGGCTGGCCTGGCGCGTGAGTAGCGTTCCGAGGTTCTCCGCGCTTTCCCGGTCATATTGCTTCATGGTGGCGCCGCGATAGAGCGCTTTGGCCATGAAAAGCACTTCCGAAAGGCCTGTCACCGGTGGTTGCCTCCTTTATGGGCTAGGGCAAAGGACATGTGTAGGGAAGAGAGATAGCAACTCCCGGAGCCCCCGTCGAGGGTTAGGCGGGGTTTTCCCCCACGGCGGGGGCAAGGCAGGCGGGGAAGACCCTTAAGGCGCGCTGGGCGAGGGCTTCCCGTTTGCCGAGGAAGGTGGCGGGGTTGGGGTGGTCTGTCTCCAGCCGAACCGCCACAAAGCAGGGCCCTGCCGAACCCTCCAGCGCGCCCACGAACCAGCCCACGTCGGGGCCGCCGGGGGGGCGGCTCCAGCCTGTTTTCCCTCGCCAGGGCGAGCCCTCGAGCGACCGTTTCGCCATGAGCGCCCAAAGGGTCGCTTGAGCTGCGGGGCTGGCGGCGAGGCGTTGGGCGCGCACGGCGCCGAGGAAGGCAATTTGTTCGAGGGGGGAGACGGCGAGGGGGCCCCGAAGCCAGAATTCGACGCCGTCATCGCTTTGCGCATTGCCATAGCCCACGCGCTTTAGAAAGGCTGTCATGGCCTCGGGGCCAAGGCGGCCCACAAGCGCCTGGAAGTGGGGCAGGGCGGAGCGGTGAAAGGCGTCGCGGAGGGAGAGGTCGGCGTTGATTTCTTCCCGGTCTCGGCGAACGCCGTCCCAGGGTAGGATGGCGCTTGCGTCCTCCACTAGGCCGGCCTCGAGGGCCGCTAGGGTGCTGGCAATTTTGAAGGTGGACGCGGGTACGGAGCGGCGCTGTGCCTCGGTGAGGTCCGAGACCCAGCGTACGCCGTGGGCATCCTGAACCACCAGGGTTGTCCTTTCCTCCTGCGCACTGGCAAGCGCTGCCAGGGTGTGATGGGCGTCGGTGGCCTCCGCGGCGCCCGCCTGCGACCCAAGGGACCATAGGCATAAGGACAGGGCGAAGCTAGGCCAGCGCATCCTGGCGCGCTTGCTCCGGCGTGGTGCGGGTCCAGCTTTGATAGGCCCGGAAGAAGGAGTTGGGGTCCGTAAAGCCCAGCAGGTAGGCGATTTCCGTATGGCTAAATTCGGTGCCCTTCAGGTAATGATTCGCAAGCCCTAGGCGGGTTTCATGGAGCATCAGCTGAAAGCTCATGCCCTCGTGCTGCAGCTGACGCTGAAGGGTGCGGGGGCTCGTCCCAAGCCGCTCGGCCACCACCTCCACGGAGGCATGGCCGCTGGGTAGGGTGATCATAAGGGTTCGTTTGACCCGGCTTTGCAGGGGCGTCGCCCCCTCGGCCATGCTCTCCGGGTAGTGGCGCGCCAAAATGCGATTGGCCGTGACGAAGCGGCGTTCGGCGTCGAGGGCCGAGAACTGCAGGCTGATGACCTTCCCTGGCTGGATGGGCGTGCCAAAAAAGCGGCTATAGGCCGCCGCCGCCGGGCGCTGGAGGGGCGCTTGGACTCGCGTGGGCACGAGGGCCTCATCCGTACCTAGGCGGCTTAAGCGCACCAGCGTGAGCAGCTCCAGCAACACCAGGGAATCGGGGACGCGATCGCCCTGCTCGAGGAAAAACAAATCGAGCTCGAGGCCATGGGTCGGACGCATGACGCGGAGCTGGAGCGGACCCATGAGCCCTTTGAAACGGCTGAGGCGCGTAAACCCTCCGGCGAGGGTGGGGCTGCAGAGGGTGGCAATGACCGCCGGTGCGAAGGTTTCGTGGGTAACTTGGGCGAGAAGGGCCAGGGCCGGGGCCTCGGTTACGCTTTGGCGCTCCACCGCGCGCCAAAGCCGGAAGTAGTCCTCCGTGGGGAGCCGGGGGCTGGGGTCGAGCAGACGTTCGGCGGACAGTTGAGCTTCGCGCAGGAGCTTGGACACGGAATAGCCCGCGGCGCTGAGGCCTTCGGCCCAGCCTTCCGGAAGCGCATAGCGGGTTTTGAGCGCGTGACGCATCAGCTCAAGCTCCGATCCTTTAACTCTTTGATCCTACGGGGTCGGGCCAGGTAAAGCACTCGCCAAAGGCGCCAAAATTGAAAATAATTGACAAATTTGCACTCAATGTTAGCTAGCCTAACTGAGCTGGAGATCAAAGAGGACCGCGCTTCGGCGCCAGACCGTGTACGCTTCGCGCTGTCTTCTTCTCTAGCCTGTGGGCTGATGCCGGGCGAGGCATGCCGTGCTTGAGCGTTTTCAACTGACCCAACAAGGCACGACGGTGCAACGGGAGCTCCAAGCGGGGCTTGTCACCTTCATGGCCATGGCCTACATCGTCGTCGTGAATCCGAGCCTTCTTTCCCAAACCGGCATGGACTACGGCGCCGTGTTCGTCGCGACCTGCGTGGCGGCGGCCCTCGGCTCCTTGGCCATGGGCTGGCTCGCCAACTACCCCGTCGCCCTGGCCCCAGGCATGGGTCAGAACGCCTTTTTCACCTTCGCCGTGGTGCTGGGGGAAGGCCATCGCTTCGAGACCGCCCTAGGGGCCGTGTTTCTGTCCGGGGTAATCTTCATCGTGCTGAGTGTGTTGCCCCTTCGCGCCTGGCTCATCAATGCCATTCCCCGAAGCCTCAAGCTGGGCATTGCCGCAGGCATTGGCCTATTTATTGGTTTTATTTCGCTGCGCAATGCCGCCATCGTGGTGGACGACCCGGCCACCCTCGTAACTTCGGGCACCCTGCTGAGCGCGGGGCCCATGATGGCCATTCTGGGCTTCGCCCTTATCGTGGCGCTAGCAGCTCGGGGCCTTGCCGCCGCGGTGCTGCTCGGCATGCTGGCCATGACCGTGCTCGGCTGGGTCACGGGAACGGCTGAGTTCAAGGGCCTGGTTGCGTTGCCCCCCGATCCCACGCCGCTTCTGTTTGCCTTGGACATTCAGGGCGCCCTGTCCCTTTCCATGCTCACGACTATCCTGACGCTTTTGCTCGTGGACGTGTTCGACACCGCCGGAACCCTGGTGGCAGTGGCGGAGCGCAGCGGGCTTGTACGTCCGGATGGCAGTCTGCCGCGACTTAAGGCGGCGCTCCTGGCCGACTCCTCGGCCACGGCGCTGGGCGCCTTGCTCGGCACCTCCTCCACCACCAGCTTTATCGAAAGCGGAGCCGGGGTGGCTGCGGGCGGGCGCACGGGGCTCACTGCGGTAACCGTTGGGCTCCTGTTTTTGGCGTGCCTGTTCCTCGCGCCCCTGGCGCAAAGCGTGCCGCCCTTTGCCACGGCGGCAGCCCTGCTCTTCGTGGCGTGCCTCATGGCTCGAGGCCTGGCCGATTTGCCCTGGGATGACCTCACGGAAGCGGCCCCGGCCGTCGTCACGGCCCTGGCCATGCCCCTGTTCTTCTCCGTGGCCGATGGCATTGGCATCGGTTTTATTGTTTACGCCTTGGTGAAACTCATCAGTGGCCGCGTCCGGGAGGCGCCGGCGGCGGTGTGGCTGATTGCGGGCATCTTCGGGCTCAAGTTCGCCTTCCTATAAAGATATGCAAATCGCGCCAATTTCACCGGTTTAGTGCAATAATTTTGAAACATGCTCTGAGTCAGGGCGGCGCTTGCGTATACTCTGCGGCGCCAGCCCCGGGTTCGCGGCTGGAAGGCTAGCGATTTCGAATTTTCGCGGTATCGAATCGCCTTGGCACAGGCTTTGCTGTGCTGTTCATCGAAGGTGGCGTGAAATCCCTCCCAATTGGTTCTGATCAGGGCGCTTGCGGGTGCCCCGGTCGACCTTTTGATTTCCGCCGTCGCAACCATTCGATCCCAGGGGTCTTGGACATGACGAAATTTAACGGCAAGGGCTCGCCCTTTGGTGCGCGTCGCGCGTTGGCAGTTGCGGTGCTGGCCGCTTCGCTTCCGGCCGCTGCGCTGGCTGAAGAGGCGCGAGTAGAAGAAATCGTGGTGGAAGGCAGCCTGCGCTCCCTTCCCGGGGAAAACGTGGAGTCGGTCTTCGGATTTTCGAAGTCCCTTCTTGAGCTCCCCCGCTCCGCTTCCACCATCTCCTCGGAGCAGATTGAGCGTTTCGGTATCAACGATATCGACGATATGGTCGCGCTCGCGCCGGGTAGCTTTACCCAGTCCTTCTTTGGCGTCGCAGGCTCCCTCGACGTGCGCGGTACCCCTGGGGAAACCTACTTCCGTGGCATGCGTCGCCTGGACAACCCGGGCAACTACCCCACGCCGATCGCCGCGTCCGACCGCATCGACGTGGTGCGCGGTCCGGCCTCTCCGATTTTTGGCCCCTCCAAGATCGGCGGTTACCTGAACTTTGAGCCGAAGAGCGCCCGCGCCGATTCCGGTCAGTACATGACCGAAGCCGAAGGCATGGTGACCTTCAACCGCGGTAGCTGGAACAACAACGTCATCACCGCCGAAGTGGGCGGCCCCGGCAAAATCGCTGGGAAGGACTACGGCTACTACCTTTTCGGTAGCGTCGAAGATTCCGATAGCTTCTATGAGAATACGGACACGGACCAAACCGTGCTCCAAGCCTCCTTCGATATGGACGTGAACGATCGCCTCCGTATTCAGACGGGCATGATGTACCACGAGTACGTGGGTAACCAGGTGGCGGGCTGGAACCGCCTGACTCAAGAACTCGTTGATAACGGCACGTATGTCACGGGTTCCCCCGCGCCGCTGGATACGAACGGTGACGGCGTGATCTCTCACCAGGAATACAACGCCGCAGGCAATGCCTTCCAGTTTGCCTTCGGTGTGGTGCCCGGTAGCGATCAAACCCTCGACACCTTCGGCGTGAATCCCATTGGGCTTGAGAACGTGGGCACGGCCCAGCTGGACTTCGACCAGGTGCTGGTCGCAGAAGAAGACACGCTCGAAGCAGAGATCATCACCCTCTACTTCGACACCTTCTACCTTCTCGATAACGGTATCGAGATCAAGAACCAGCTGTTCTACGAGCAGTACGACAACCTCTCCGAGAGCGTCTACGGCTTCTCCCAAGCCCAGAACACCTGGGTCATCGAAGAAAAGCTGGTGGTGTCTGGTCAGATGGAGCAGGGTGGCCTCGTCACCCAGTGGCAGCTGTCCCCCTCGATCCGCTACACGGATTTCGAGCGCGGCGACGACTACACCAACGAGTACTTCGACCGTCGGGACCTGACCGGCCCCTCCACGGCGCTGGATAAGCGGCTCCTCGCTACCCAGATCGACGACGACTACACCGAGTACTACATCGGTGATTACACGGACATCGGCCTGGCTGCCCTTGTGGACCTCACCCACGAAAATGGCCTCTCCGGCACCTTCGGCCTCCGTTGGGACACCATCGAGATGGCCAGCCGCACGCCGGTGGAAAAGCTCTTGTTCCCCACGGACGTGCTCTCCGGCAAGGACACGCGTAACGGTATCTCCTGGAGCGCGTCCCTCAGCTGGGGCTCCCCCATCGGCCTTCGCCCCTACTTCACGGCCTCCGAGCAGTCCACGGTCATTGCGGGTCAGGGCGCGGAAATCACCGTGGATAACATCCTTGAGGGCGGCGCCTTTGATGTCTCCGAGCTTATGGAAGGGGGCGTGAAGGGTAGCTTCCTCGACGACAAGCTGTACTTCGCCGTCTCCATGTACCGTCAGGAGCGGACCGACTTCTCGGCCCAGTCCATCACCACGAACCAGGCGACGGAAACGAAGGGGACGGAAGTGGAAGTACGCTGGGCGGCGACCGATGCGCTGCTGCTCACCGCCGGTTACTCCAAGATTGAGGTGACCAACCTCACCACGGAGGCCGAGGGTGGCCGCTTCAGCTTCATCGGCGCTGATGACCTGCCCAATGTGGCACCCGGTGCCTTCTACGGTAGCGCGCTGGCTGGCGTGGTGTTCCTCGGTGACCGCGACGCGACCCGCGCCGGTATCCCGGAAAATATCTACTCTGCCACCGCCACCTACGACTTCTTCAACGGTCTCACCGTGAACGGGTCCGTGGTGCGCGCTGACGCGGTGGATTCGGGCTTCTCCCGCTCCGTCCGTCTGCCCAGCTACACGCTCATCAACGTGGGTGCGTCCTACGAAGTGGGGAACTGGAACTTCTCTGGCATGATCAACAACGTCACCGACGAAGAGTACTTCCGGGCGAACTTCCCGAACCTCTTCGGCACCACCGTGGTGTTGCCTGAGCTGCCCCGGAACTTCTCGCTCCGCGCCGCTTACCGTTTCTAAGGCCTAGCCTTTGACGGACCTCAAACGCCGGCCCCTTGGGGCCGGCGTTTTTCGTTACACTTCGATAACCCCCTTTCCCCACTGATCTTGGGAGTGCCGTCCATGTCTCGAGGGCTCTTTACCCTGCTTTTACCGCTGCTTGTCTTGCCCCTTTCAGGACTGTCTGCCGAGCCCATCAAAGCCGTGGTGGTGACCATGTTTGAGCGGGGCGCGCCCACGGGGGACCAGGCCGGCGAGCTTCAACGCTGGGTGGAGCAAACGCCGCTGCCGAAGGAACACGCCTTCCCTGCGGGCCCCTTTCCGCTCTACAGCAATGACGATGGGGTGCTCGCGGTCTGTACGGGGGGAGGCATTGCCAATGCGACGGCGACGATCATGGCCCTGGGCATGGATCCGCGCTTTGATCTCTCTCAGGCCTTTTGGCTGATTGCGGGCATTGCCGGGGGCGACCCGGAAGACACGTCGCTCGGGTCTGCTGTGTGGGCGGAGCACGTCGTCGATGGCGATCTGCTCTATGAAATCGATGCGCGGGAAATTCCCCAAGACTGGCCCTGGGGCCTGTTGCCCCTTGGGGCGAAGGCCCCGGCGAAGCGCCCGGAGGATATCTACACGGGCTGGACCGTAGATACGATCCACTTTGCGCTCAATCAGGACCTCGCCCGCTGGGCCTTTAACGCGACCCAGTCCGTGGCCTTGGACGATTCCCCAGCCATGGCGTCCTTTCGCAAGGCCTTCACGGGGCATGCGCCCGCCCGTCGTCCCCCGGCCGTGCAGCTCGGAGATACCCTCGCCTCCAGCACCTACTGGCATGGCGCCCTCATGAACGCGTGGGCCAACAGCTGGGTGAAGCTCTATGCGGGGGAGGCGGCGAATTTCGTGACCACCAATATGGAAGATACGGGGACGCTCACGGCCCTTGGGCGCCTGGGTGCCCTGGGCCTGGCCGACCCGGAGCGCGTACTGGTGCTGCGTACGGTCAGTAACTATTCCATGCCCCCGGCGGGGCAGGATGCGGCCTGGAGCAGCACTGCGCCCTACCCGGACCAGGGCCAGCCGGCCCTCGAGGCGGCCTTTCGCGTGGGCTCGAAGGCCTTGGAGGGGTTGCTGGCCACCTGGCCCGATATGCCTCAGGCGGCGACGCCGTGAAAGCCCTGCTGCGCCGCGCCACGGCCTTAAGCCTTTTCGGCCTCGGGAGCCTGGCCCTCGCGGCGACCCCGGCTTTCGAGCGCGCGCCCTGGTTTGAAGCCTTTAAGGCGCGTGCCGATGACATCGCCCTCTATCGTTTTCTCTACGCCATGCCGAAGGGCGGGGATCTCCACCATCACCTCTCCGGCGGGGCGTTCCCCGAGTGGTACTGGTCCCTGGCCCTCGCGGGCGAAGAGGACGGCTATCGCTATCGCACCAAGGTGCGCATCAACGATTGTGCCTACGGCACCGACGAATTTTCCGGTCAGCCTTACCTTTTGTACTTTCACACCATTTCCGAGGACCGCTGGGCCAAGTTGGACGGGTGCCGGCAGGGGGAATATGAGCCCCTGGAGGCCCTGAGCCCGGCTCAGCGACAGGCGTGGCACGATGCCCTGGTGCTGGATCAGCCCCACGAGGGCCGGAGTGAGTTTTTTGAGGCCCATTGGGCGCGCATGGATGATCTGCTGGCCAATCCCAAGCTCGTGGCGGAACTCGTTGCTCTGAATTTGAAGCACTTCGCCGCAGAAGGGGTGCATTACTTGGAGGCGCAGGTACCGCTTTTCAGCCTGGCCACGCCTGAGGGCGAGCCCCTCCCCCCGGAAGCGGGGCTCGCGGCCATCCGGGCGCGTCTGCGCGAGCCGGACCTGGCGGGCTTGCCCATTTCCTTTCGTATGCAGCTATCGGTGCTGCGGTTTCTGCCGAACGCCGAGGCTGCCCTGGAGCGGGCCTATGCGCTGGCGGCGCGGGAGCGGGACATCGTCGCCGTGAATTTTGTGGGCCGGGAGGATAACGATAAGGGTTACCCCCTGCGCTTCCTCGCGCCCCTTCGCGATCTGCGACGCCGCTACGGCGCCTTACCCCTGTCCATTCATGCGGGGGAGGTGGACGAGCCCAATCAGCATGTACGTGATACCTTGCTGCTCGGCGCTCAGCGCATTGGCCATGGCGTTAATCTCATTCACGATCCGGACACGCTCCTGGCCATGCGCCAGGGCCCCTATCTGGTGGAGATCAATCTGATCTCCAACTTGCTGCTGAACTACGTCGATCGCTTCGAGGATCATCCCTTCCCCGAGTACCTGCGCTTTGGCATTCCCGTGGCGCTTTCCACCGATGATCGGGGCATGTGGGACTCCACCCTCACGGATGAGTTTTTCGTGGCGGTGAAGCACTTTGATCTCAGCTTTGAAGAGCTGACGGCGCTTTCCCGGGCCTCCCTCACCCATAGCTTCTTGCCGGAAGCGGAGAAGGCCGCGGTGCTCGCCACCTTCGACGCCGACCTCCGCGCCTTTGTGGACCGGTTTCAGCAGGGCGGCCTGGGGGCCGCCGCACCGGAAGCACGCCCGCCCTATCGCGGATTTATCTGTCGCCAGTATCAACTCTGCCCTCCGGAGTCCGCCCCATGATTCGACGTTTGATGTTTTGCCTGCTCGCGGGCCTCGGCGCCTCCGTGAGCGCCGAGGAGCGGGATTGCCAGCCCGGTGGCCCCTGCTCGAGCCCCGTAGAGGTGCGGGCCGTGGTCGTCACCCTGTTTGAAATTGGGGAAGACGAGGGCGATCGTCCTGGTGAGTTTCAGCTGTGGAAGAGCCGAGGCAATTTCACCGTTTCCTTCCCCTTTCCCCAGGGGCACCACGAGCTGGTCTATGACCCGGAGCGGAAGGTGCTGGCCATGGTCACGGGCATCGGCACCATGAAGTCCACGGCGAACATCATGGCCCTTGGCCTTGATGCGCGTTTCGATTTGACCAAGGCCTATTGGCTCGTGGCGGGGATCGCCGGTATCGACCCCGCCGATGCCTCCCTCGGTTCCGCGGTGTGGTCCACCTACCTCGTGGACGGTGACCTTGGCCACGAAATTGACCCTCGGGAAATGCCCGCGGACTGGGCCTATCCCTACTTCCCCCGTCGCGCGGCCACCCCCTATGCCCAGCCCCGGCCGCCTTCCGAGGGGGAAATTTTCGTGCTGAACGATGGGCTTCGGAATTGGGCCTACGCCCAAACTAAGGACCTCAAGCTTCCGGATTTGCCGGGCATGGCGGAGGCGCGCGCCGCCTTTGATGAGCCCATGGCGAAGCGGCCTCCCTTCGTGCTGAAGGGGGCTCATCTGGCAGCGATGACGTTCTGGCACGGCGCCCTTCTGAATGACTGGGCCAATCATTGGGTGGCTTATTGGAGCGAGGGGCAGGGCAACTTTGTGACCTCCGCGATGGAAGACACCGGAACGGCGCAAGCGCTCACTTACCTCGATCGCTTAGGCAAAGCTGATTACGACCGGCTTATGGTCCTGCGGGCGGGCAGTAACTACACCACGCCGCCGCCGGGCCTGGGCGCCGCGGAGAACCTGCTTCAGGAGCGCGGCAGCGGCTATTCGGGCCTGCTGGGGGCCGTGGAGTCTCTCTACCTCGTTGGCAACACGGTCGTGGATGCGCTGCTCGCGGATTGGCCGCGCTATCGCGACACCCCGCCCAGCGCGCCCTAAGCGCTTCTCAGCACCTCGGCAAAGGGGCGCGGATCGACGTTGCCCCCGGAGAGGGTCGCTAAAACCACTTCCCCGGTAAGGGGAAGGGCTTTGGTGAGGAGCGCGGCCAGGCACACGGCGCCGCCGGGCTCAAGGACCACGGCCAGGTGTTCGAAGGCAAAGCGCATGGCGTCGTGCACCGCGCTGGCGCTGACCACAAGGCCCGAGGTCACCCGCGGTTGATTAATCGCAAAGGTGAGGGCCCCGGGGGTTGGGGTGAGCAGGGCGTCGCAGTCCGAAGGGGGCGTGCCCGCGATCCGCTGCCGAGTGCCGCTTTCGAAGGAGCGGGCGTGGTCGTCATAGCCCTCGGGTTCAACCGTGTGCAGCCGGGTTGTCGTGCCCTCGAAGGCCAGGGCGCAGCCGGCCATGAAGCCGCCGCCGCCGGTACAGACCAGCAAGCGGTCCGCTTCCAGACCTAGGGCCGTCAGCTGGCTGCGCATTTCCAGGCCCGCCGTGCCCTGACCGGCAATGACTTCGGCGTCGTCGAAGGAGGGGACCACGGTCAGCCCCTCCCGTTCCGCCAGCGCAAAGGCGATGGCCTCCCGATCGTCCTTTTGCCGATCAAATAGGA
>JADHNU010000001.1 GCA_016779325.1 Pseudomonadales bacterium | reverse complement strand
AACCTGCACGGTGATCCACACCCCGGGGCATACGCCGGCGTGCGTCAGCTACTACGTGGGTGACGCTTTGTTCGTAGGCGATACGCTTTTTGCCCCGGATTTTGGGACGGCCCGCTGCGATTTTCCCGGGGGCGATGCCAAGGTGCTTTTCCAGTCCGTGCGAAAGCTGCTCGCGCTGCCCGCAGAAACGCGGGTCTTCCTGTGCCACGACTACATGCCGGGGGGGCGGGAAGTCATCCTCGAAACCTCCATTGGCGCCGAGCGCGCAAACAACATTCACGTGCACGAGGGCGTCGAGGAAGCGGCATTTGTGGCCATGCGCAGCGCCCGAGACGCCACCTTATCCATGCCTGTGCTGATCCTGCCCTCCGTGCAGGTCAATATGCGGGCGGGAGAATTGCCGCCGGCGGAAGCCAACGGCATGCGCTATCTCAAGATTCCCCTCAACGCCTTCTAAGGAGGCGGAGGGGCCATAGAGCAAAGCGCCTTGGGGGCGCGGGGGAGGAAAAATGAGCTACGCCGCTTTAGATGGCACGTTTTGGGTTGCGGGACAGCTGAGCGCGGATGATGTCGCCGCGTTAAAAGATACGGGGCTCAAGGTCCTGCTGTGTCTGCGCCCCGACGACGAAGAGGGCGAATACGCCACCAGCGAAACGCTCCGGGCCGCGGCGGAAGCGGCAGGATTGAGCTTTGTCCATGCGCCCATTCGGGGGTTGGATATTAATCCCGCGGCCCTTGAGGCCCTGGCTGCTTTAGAAGCCGCCCATGGTGCGGCGCCTCACCCCGAAGTGCTCGCCTATTGCCGCAGTGGGCGTCGGGTGGCCGTGGCCTGGGCCCACCTGAAGCGAGGCCAAGGTCTCGCGGTGGACGCGATTGTGGCCAAGGCGCAGCAAGCGGGGCATGACCTCACCCCCATGGCGGAGGGCTTGGCAGCCCTCGCCAGCGCGCCGGCGCCCGTCGAGCAGGCGCCCGAAGCCTTCGACGTGGTCATCGTTGGGGGCGGTTCGGCAGGCCTTGGCACCGCGGCCAGCTTGCTTAAGCGGCGCAACTATCTGCGCCTTGCCGTGGTGGAACCGTCCGAGGTCCATCACTACCAGCCTGGCCTCACTTTGGTCGGCACGGGGCACTTTAATCCGAACAACATCACCCGTCGCGAGGCCGACCTCATTCCCGACGGGGTGACTTGGGTGAAGGGCGCGGCGGCCAGGTTCCGCCCCGAGAGCAACGAAGTCGTCTTGGAAGACGGTCGCGTGCTGGCCTACCAGGCCTTGGTGGTGGCGCCAGGCCTGACCCTCGACTGGGACGGCATTGACGGTGCCCGCGAGGCCCTCGGCAAGCACGGCGTGTGCTCCAACTATTCGCCGGAACATGCACCCTATACCTGGGCGCAAATCCAAAAGCTCCGCAAAGGTCGCGCGCTCTTTACCCAGCCTTCCATGCCCATCAAATGCGCTGGGGCCCCGCAAAAGGCCCTCTATCTGGCCTGCGATCGCTGGCGCAAGGCCGGGGTGCTCGGTGATATCAACGTCCAGTTTCACAACGCCGGTGGCGTACTCTTTGGGGTGGCGCACTTTGTACCCACCCTCGAGGGCTATATGAAGCGCTACGGCGCGGAGCTGTGCTTCACCTCGACCCTGACGGCGATTGATGGCCCCGGTAAAACGGCGCACTTTAAGCGTACGGGCGCCGACGGAACCGTAGAGGAAAGTGCGGTCCCCTTCGATTTCCTCCATTTTGTGCCGCCGCAGAAGGCGCCGGCCTTTGTCGCGTCGAGCCCCCTCGCCGATGAGGCGGGCTGGCTCGCTGTCGACCCCGAAACCCTGGCGCATCCGAAGTATGACAACGTCTTTGGGGCCGGCGACGTGGTAGGAACGAGCAACGCAAAAACCATGGCGGCGGCGCGCAAGCACGCCCCCACCGTGGCGGAAAACCTACTGGCTCGCCTCGACGGTCGCCCCATGCCCATGGCCTACGACGGCTACGGGGCCTGCCCTTTGACGGTGGAGGCAGGACGGGTCGTGCTGGCGGAATTTGGCTACGGCGGCAAACTCCTCCCCACGTTTCCCATCGAGCCCGCCGTGCCGCGCTTTAGCCAGTGGATCCTAAAGCGCCACCTGATGCCCTATATCTACTGGGATCTCATGCTGAAAGGGCACGAGCTTTTCGCCCAGCCCGAGCGCCGCTCGGCTTAAGGGGACGGCATGAGTCAGGCATGGGCGAAACTTCCGGCGTGGCAGTGGCTGTCGGTCTATAGCCGGAAGGACTTTGGGGATGATCTCCTCGCGAGCGTGATCGTGACGATCATGCTCATCCCCCAGTCCCTGGCCTATGCGTTGCTGGCCGGCTTGCCGCCGGAGGCGGGGCTCTACGCCAGTATGCTGCCTCTCGTGGTTTACGCCGTGCTGGGTTCGTCCCGCGTGCTGGCCGTGGGCCCGGTGGCGGTGTTGTCTCTCATGACCGCCAGCGCCCTCGGCGCCGTGGTGGCGGAGGGGGAAAGCTACGCCCTGGCCGCGATGACCCTTGCGCTGCTTTCGGGCGCCTTTCTCTTGCTGTTGGGCGTGCTGCGCCTCGGCTTTATCGCGAACTTTCTAAGCCATGCCGTCATCACGGGCTTTGTGGCCGCCTCTGGCGTACTCATTGCCATCAGTCAGCTTGGGTCCGTCCTAGCCATTCCCGGCGGGGGCCATAACGTTTTAGAGCGGTTGGTTTCGCTGGTGTCTCACTTGGGCGAGGTGCATGGGCCGACAGCGGTGGTGGGTTTTGCCACCATGGCGTTGCTCCTCTTCACCCGCAGCCGCCTTGCGCCGTTGCTAAAGCGCTTGGGACTGAGCGCTCAGGCCGCTACCTACGTCACCCGAGGCGGTCCCGTGGTCGCCGTGGTGCTGAGCATCTGGGCTGTGGGCGCCTTTGATCTTGCGGAAGCCGGGGTGGCGATTGTGGGCGTGGTGCCCCAGGGGCTGCCAGGGCTTAGCCTGAACCTACCCAGCGCAGACTTGGCCCTTCGTCTGCTCCCTTCGGCCGTCCTCATTTCCCTTGTGGGTTTTGTCGAGTCCATCTCCGTGGCGCAGTCCTTGGCCATGCGTCGTCGCCAACAGATTTTCCCGAACCAGGAGCTTCTCGGCCTGGGCGCGGCCAACTTGGCCGCGGGCTTGGCTGGAGGCTTCCCGGTTACCGGTGGGTTCACCCGGTCCGTGGTGAATTTTGATGCCGGCGCGGTGACACCCTTTGCGGGGGTGCTCACGGCACTGTTCATGGGCCTTACGGCGGCCTTCCTGACGCCGCTGTTTCATGATCTGCCGAAAGCGGTATTGGCGGCGACCATTATCATTGCGGTCATTTCCCTTATCGATGTCCCGGCCATGCTCCGGACCCTGCGTCAGTCTCCTCAGGATTTCAGCGCGATGGCAGCCACCATGGTCGGGGTGCTGGCCCTGGGCGTGGAGCTGGGCATTAGCGGTGGCGTGCTGGTGGCCCTGGGCATCCATCTTTGGCGCTCAAGCCGCCCCCACATGGCGATTGTGGGGCGCGTACCGGGCACGGAACACTTTCGCAACGTGGAACGCCACGAGGTTGAGGTCGACCCGCGCGTGCTCTCCGTGCGCGTCGACGAATCGCTTTACTTCGCCAATGCGCGCTTTTTAGAGGACCAGCTGCTGGCCTGGGTGACGGCGCGCCCCGAGGTGGAAGAGGTGGTGCTGCTTTGCTCGGCGGTCAATGGCATGGATGGGAGCGCCGTGGAAACCTTGGAAAGCCTAAACGAGCGCCTAGGGGCGGCGTCGGTACGCTTGCACCTTTCGGAGGTTAAGGGTCCGGTGATGGACCATCTTCGCCGGACCCATTTATTGTCCGAACTCAGCGGTGAGGTGTTCTTTACCCACCATGCGGCCATGAAGGCGTTGAGCTCGTCTGCACCGGTGGTGCCGGCCTCCTCCGCAGCGGCGCTGGCCGGGCAGCCGGCCTAGGCCGGGAGCGCTTGTGTCCAAGGGGGCTGCCCCCGTACCCTCGCGGCCTGGCTTCTAGCGTGGATCGCGCTATGTATGTTCCTCTGCCATCCGGTACGGGCTTAGGGCTCGATTTCGGCACGTCCAATTCCCTGGCAGCCCGCCTGGATGGGCGGGGGTTGCGCTGTTTGCCCCTGGAGGGGGCCGAAGCGATCCTGCCCACGGCGACCTATCTCGATCGCGATTTCCACAGCACCATTGGCCAGGCGGCCATCGATCAATACATCGAGGACAACCGCGGTCGCACGGTGGAACTCATCCCCGAGGTCATTGGCAAAAGCAGCCTGCTCACTCAGGAAGGGGCCGCCCAGAGTCGCGCTGCCCCGGAGACCCTCACGCAGGATGTTTATGGCCCGGCGGTGGAAGACGCGGGGTTGCCGGGGCGGCTGTTTCGAGGGCTCAAGCGTCTTTTGGGCGATCCGGAGACGCGCCGCCTTATGGTGTTCGGGCAACCCTACCGCCTGGTTGCGCTGATTGTGCCCGTCCTCCTGGGTATGCGCCGCGCCATGGAGCGGGACGGGGCCTTGGCCGGGGTACCCCTTTGCGTTGGCCACCCCGTGCATTTTGAAGGGCGTCACGACCACCGGGATCGAACCGCGCTGGTGCGCCTTGAGGAAGCCTGCCGCTACGCCGGTTTGCCGCCCCTCACCTTTTACCCTGAACCGCTGGCGGCCACCCTCGCTTGGCTTCATCGCGCTGGGGCCCGGGGGCAGGGGACGGCGCTCACCGTCGATTTCGGCGGGGGAACGCTCGATCTGTGCGTGGTGCGGTTTGCAGACCAGGCCATGGACATTCTGAGTACGGCGGGCGCCGCGCTCGGCGGCGACCATTTGGATCAGCGGCTCTTTGAATCCCTGCTGTTCCCCGAGCTCGGGCAGGGCGAGCGCTGGCGCCGGGCCGGTGATGAACGGGAGATCGACACGCCCTTTCCCTTCAGCCGCTACGCGCCCTTCCTTCTGAATTGGTCCATTGCCTATACGCTCAACCAAAACCAGTTCCGGGCGCCGGTGATGGATCTTATGGGGCGCCCTGGGCCAGCGGCGCAGAAGTTCCGCCGGCTCTACACGCTGATTACGCAAAACCTGGCCTATGAAACTTTCGCCGCCCTTCGGGAGGGGAAGCGTCGCCTGTCGGAAAGCGCGTCCGTGAGCATCGATCTGCCCGAGCTGGACCTGTCCCTCGATCTTGATCGGGCCCGCTTCGAAGCGCTTATCGCCCCGGAGCTGGCCCAGTTTGAGACTACGGTGGATCAGGCGTTGGCCCGGGCCGAGCTGCCGCCGGAGGCCATCGACGTGGTGATTACCACTGGGGGGTCGTCCCTCATTCCCGCCGTGCAGGCGCGCCTGCAGGCGCGCTTCGGCGATCGGCTCGTCAGCCATGACCCCTTCGCTAGCGTGGCGTCCGGCTTAGCCCTGGCGGCCGCCCAGGGCCTGGGCCGCCCGGCGCCGCGTTAGGCGTTTACTGGCTTGAGCCAAGGGAGGTGGCCGGGGCTAGGGCAGGGTCGTCCTGGCTCGGGCGGTAACGCAGGGTGCGGCCATTCTCTAGGCGGGAGTCGAGGCCGAGCCACAGAGGCCCATCGTAGTAGAGGGTGATATCGATCTTGCCTTCTTCGCCGCCCTGAAGCGTTAAGGCCTCCACCTTTCGCGGCGCTCCCCTAATCTCAATTTCCACGGGCTCGGGCCCACTGAAGCGCACTGCGGCGCGCTTTCCGTCCTGGATATTGATGAGTTCCGAGCGGGTTGTGATGGTCCGATCCCAGTAGGGGAAGGTCCAGGCGCAGTTTTCCTCAACCGTTTCGACGCCGTCCTGCGTCGTGAGCGCCAGCATGCCGTCCGTCCAGGCACCCCGAACCGAGAAGCGGTTGTCGTTTTGCTCCGTTTGGCTTTCAAAACGCTGAAGGCAGCCGTCGTTCCAGCGCTCCTCGGCTACGTGGTCGTAGGAGAAGAGGGTGATAAAGCCCAGCTTGAATTCAAATTGAGCTTCCGAGCGCAGGGCCAGGGCCTCGCCGTCTTGGAAAAAGTCGTAGCGATGGGTGCCGAGGGGGCGATCCCCGATAAAGGCATCGAAGCGTCGATCCGGGGGTATGGCGCTGCCGTCCGGGCCGGTGGTGGCCAGGGCATGGGTACTCAGCGCAAAGAAAACGGGCACTAAGAGGGCGATGAGACGCATGGGATGTTCTCCGTGGGGCATGGGCCGATTGTCAGCACCCCGGGGGCGAGCGACAATCGAGAACAGAACAAATAGACGTTAATTGGGGAGAAAAGCATGCCACGAGTCAATACGGGCGCTGTGGAGCTCGAATACGATACCTTCGGGAGCCCCGCCGATCGGCCGCTTTTGCTGGTCATGGGTTTGGGCGCGCAGATGATCGCTTGGGACGAAGGCTTTTGCGAAGCCCTAGCCGCCGAGGGCCAGTACGTCATTCGCTTCGACAACCGGGATTGCGGCCTTTCCACGAAGTTCAACGCGGCGGGGACCCCCGATTTGCAGCAGCTCGTGGCGGCCCTCTCCGCCGGGGAAACGCCGGCGATCCCCTACACCCTGGACGATATGGCGGATGATGCCGTCGCCCTTCTCGATCATCTGGGCCTGCCTACTGCCCACATTTGCGGGGCCTCCATGGGCGGCATGGTTGTGCAGACCATGGCCCTGCGCCATCCGCAGCGCGTGCGCAGTCTCACCTCGATCTACTCCTCCACCGGCGATCGTAGCTTGCCCCAGGGCACTCCGGAGGCCATGGCGGCCCTGACCTCACCCGTGCCTGCGGACCTAGAAGGTTTCCAGGAGCGGAGTCTCTACGTGTCGCGGACCATTGGGTCTCCGGGCTTTCCCTTCGACGAAGCCCAGCAGCGAACGAAAGCCACCCGTATGTTTGAGCGGGGCCTGTGCCCCGAGGGCACGGCGCGGCAAATGACGGCGATTGTGGCCCATGGCGATCGCACCCCGGGCCTAAAAGCCTTAACCGTTCCGACGCTGGTGATTCACGGTTCGGCTGATCCCCTTATCCCGCTGCCCTGTGGCGAGGCTACGGCGGCGGCCATTCCCGGTGCCGAGCTCATGGTGATCGAGGGCATGGGCCACGATCTTCCCCGGGACGCTTGGCCCCAGATGGTTGAGGCCATCAGTGGGCTGACCGCCCGAGTAGGCTAGGCCCTTGGAGCTCGAGCGGCTTCGCCGACCCTTCGAAGGGCTCGAACCTGCGGCGCCGCCGCCGCCCACGGCAAAGCAGGCGGCCGTGGCGGCGGTGGTGCGTTCCGGACCAGCGGGGGCAGAGGTGATGCTTATCCGCCGGGCGGAGCGGGAAGGGGATCCCTGGTCCGGGCATATGGCCTTTCCCGGGGGGCATATCGAGCCTGGGGAAACCCCGCTTGCGGCGGCCATGCGCGAAACGGAAGAGGAGGTTGGCCTATCGCTAGCGCAGCATGGGGCCCTGCTGGGTCCTTTGCCCCCGGCCCATGCCCAGGCGCGGGCGCGGCGGGTGGATATGGCGATCTATCCCTTTGTCTTCGAAGCCCCCGGGCCCTTGCCGGCCCTTCGGCCGAATCACGAGGTTGCCGAGGTGCACTGGGCACCGCTCGCCCCTATGTTTGCGGGAGACAATCACACCCTGCTGCGCTACGAGCACGGGGAGTTCCCGGGTTGGGATATCGGCGGGGGGGTGGTCTGGGGTCTAACCTACCGCATGCTGGGCTCGCTGTTCGCCCTGGTGGAACCCGGCTGGCGGCCCCGCGCCAGCTGAGCGCGCTTAGGCGGGAAGGGCCCAGGCGCGCAGCGCCGGAAGGCTGAGGGCGAGGGCAACGCTCACGATGAGGCCGATAGCGGCCTTGCCGCCGTCCTTGGCCATCAATAGCCAGGTATCCCGCACGGGGCGGTGCTTCAAGTGCAAGGTAAGGCCCAGTTCCCGACCCGCCAGCAAACCTAGAAACACCCAGGTGGTGCTCATGGGCAAGTTGCTTGCTTCCTTGAAAATCAGCAGCACGGTGCCATAAATCACGTTGATGAAGGCGGCGGAGCGAATATCGAGGGTGTTCGTTTTGCTGGTGACGATGTGCTGAATTTCCCCACCCCTGCGATAGAAGATCCACGCATGGAGCCCGAGCATGATCGCTAGGCACAGCATGAGCGTCTCAAAGCTGAGGTTTCGGGGCATATAGACGAAGATATTCGCCAGGTCTTGAATCAGCCACTGGCTCCAGAGATAGGCGGTGGTGAGCCATTGAATGGCGACCCAGTAGGCGGGAATGGGTTCGCCATGGGTCCTTAAAAAGCGCTCTTCAAGCCGGGTGACCACCCAGCGGTAGACCAGAAAACCCGTAACGATTGCCACGGCATAGCCCAGCAAGGATTTGACCAGCATGCCCTCAAGGTTGCTGGGCGCGAAGACCGTCAGCACGAGGAAGGTCGTGCTCACGGGAATCCCAAAGCGCGTGAGGCCCAGAATAAACAACGGCGGAATAACGTGGATCCAATCGATGCCCCCGGGAGGCTCGGGGAACTTCGTGAGCCGTCCGTAGGACACATCGCCGTCATAACTCACCCAGCCCCAGACGAGTACGGCCACCAACACGGAAACGGCCCAGGCCCAAAGCACCCACCAGGGCCGGTGGGAATTCGACGAGATAAAGGTGCCAAGGGTTTGGATCGCATCGTTGGCGACAATGGAATAGGCAGCCAATATGAAGCCCACAAACATGAGCAGCTCAGGGACAGTCACAACGGCTCCTTTCCTTCTAATCGAACACCCTAGGGGGCGCTTAGGCAGTACAGGGACTGAAACGCCGCCCCTCGTTGCGCTGAAGACCGGCAGCGCGAAGCTCGAACGATGCGGGCGGAGTATGCCCTTCTGGGAAAAGGCTTGTCATGCATGTTCTACCACTCGCGAATCGCGCCACCGGGGCCGCTTAGCTGCGACGGATCTGTAGCGTTCGGCCCTGTTGCGTTGGCCGGGGCAGGGCGCTGTGGCATGCGTGGATGTGAGCGAGGCGGGCAAGCTGGGCCTTGGAAAAGGGTGCGGTGCGACGGGTGCTTATGGAAACGTGAAGGGCCATCTGCTCCGAGGTGGCGATGAGGCGCTCCTCGCAATGGAGGGCCTCGAAAAAATGTAGGCGCTTGGCGTCGTAGTCGAGGAGCTGCCAGCTAATCGTGAAGCGCTCCCCCAGGCTCAGCTCCTGGAGGTAGCACACATGAACCTCAGCGGTGAATAGGGAGGCCTGCTGGTTTCGGACGTAGTCTGCCCCAAGGCCGAGCTGGTCGTAGGCGTAGTCGACGGCACGATCGAAGGCGACGTGGTAGTAGGCCATGTTCATGTGGCCGTTGTAGTCGATCCAGGTGGGCTCCACGCTTTGGGCGGGACACCCGAGGGGGGCGGGGAAGGGTGGCCAGGCGGCAGGATCTCCGGCAGGTTCGAAGGCATCGGTCATGGGGCAGCTCCATTCTTTACGCAGATTCGCTTCAGGCGCCTTTCAGCACGGGGGCGCAAGCTTAGGGGAGTCTGACGAAAGGAGATGGTCTTGTGAAATCCCTCCAAGGTGGCGGCCTTACCCTCTTGCTTGTGGCCTTGGCCGGCTGCGCCGCGGCGCCCGGCGCGCCGCTTCTGCGCCAAGGCGTGATCGTCGATCAGAAGGGCATCGACCCTGTGGCCTACGCCGCGGACCTGCAAGATTGCCAGGCCTATGCGGAGCAAGTCGCGATGGGGCAGGACGTGGCGGTGAATGCCGTGGGGGGCGCCGTGCTCGGGGGCGCGCTGGGCGCGGCCAGGGGCAGCACCAAGGACGCGCGGCGCGCGGCCACGGCGGGCGCGGCTATCGGTGCCACCAAAGGCGTGGTCGATGCCTTGGAAAGCAAAGACGACGTGGTCCGGAATTGCCTAACGGGACGCGGCTATCGCGTGCTTAATTAGGGGCAGATGCGGCTAGAATGGGGCTTTCCGCAAGGTAAAGCCCCATGCCTGAGCGCTTCGCCGAGGCCCCCGTACCCGCTACGCCGCGCCGCCCTGTGGCCCGGGAAGGGCACGGCCTCCGTTGGACCGACCCCTACGCTTGGCTACGAGACGGGGCCCCCGGCGCCCTCGAGGCGGCGTCGATTCGGCAGCACCTTGAGGCTGAAAATGCCTACGCCGAGGCGGTGCTCGCGCCCCTTTCGCCCCTCAAAAATCGGCTTAGGGAAACCCTCGAAGCCCGCCTCGACCCCCAGGAACAGGGCGTGCCGTGGACCAGTCGAGCGGGCACCTTTCGCTGGGCCTATGACGCCGAGGATCAGTATCCCAAATGGTATCGCCTAGAGGGCGAGGCTGCGGAACTCGTCCTTGATGAGCCGGCTCTCGCCGCCGACGCGGAAGCCTTCTCCCTAGGGGCCTTCGCCCCGTCCCCCGCGGGGACCTACCTTGCCTTCGCCTATGACCAAAGCGGCGCCGAGCACTACACCTTGGCCTTCCGGCCCCTTGCCGGGGGCCAGGAGGAATGGGTCACGGACCAGAGCAATGGCGACGTGGTCTGGGCGCAGGATGAGAGCGGGTTTTTCTATCTCGTTCAGAATGATCAATGGCGGCCCTTTCAGTTGCGATGGCATCGGCGCGGAACCGACCCGGTCGCAGACCCCGTGCTTTACGAGGAACGGGATCCGGGCTTCTTTCTCAGCCTCAGCGAGAGCGCCGATGGGGCGTTTGCGCTGCTGACGGCCGGCGATCACCAAACCCAGGGCGTCTGGGTTCTACCGCTGACGGGCCCGTCGGAAGCGCCGCTGCGTTGCTTGGTACCACCGCTTGCGGGTCGAGAAGTCGATGTCGACCATGCCCACGGCCACTTTTGGCTGCGGAGCAATCATGAGCACCCCAATTTCGGCCTCTACCGTCTTGCGAGTGCGGGCCCCTGGGAGGACGCGCCCTGGGTGACCCTGCAAGCACCTCAGGATGCGGTCTACCTGGTTGGGGTAACCCTGTTCGCCACCTTTTGGGCTCGCCTTGAGCGCCTTGAGGCGCGAGACCGCATTATGGTGGCGCCGATCTCGGGCTCCGGTCAGCCCGAAGGGGCAGGGGAGGAGATCGTCTTCCCCTCCGAACTGGGGCAGGCGGGATTTGGCACCAATGCCGCCTTTGAGGCCGAGGTGGTGCGCGTGGCCTTCAGCAGCATGATTGATCCCCCTGCGGTCTACGATTATGACCCGGGGGCGCGGCGCCTTACCTGTCTTAAGCAGCGGGCGGTGCCGGGCTATCAACGCGAGGATTTTGAGCAGCGACGTTTTTGGGCACGGAGCGCCGACGGGACAGCGGTGCCCTATACCCTTGCGCGTCGCAAGGGGGCGGCGGCTAGGGGCGTGCATCTTTATGGCTATGGCGCCTACGGGGTCGGGGAAATGCCCGGTTTTTCCTCGGCGCGTCTGCTTCTTCTGGAGGCGGGCGTAACCTGCGTGCTGGCCCACGTGCGGGGCGGCGATGAACTCGGCCAGGCCTGGTACCGCGCGGCCACGGGGCTTGGGCGAGAACGCACCTTCGAAGATTTTCTCGCCGTTTCCGAAGCCCTCATCGCCGAAGGGTGGGCAGCGCCCGGGCAGATTGCGCTAGAGGGCGGAAGTGCCGGGGGCGAGCTCGTGGCCGTGGCGCTCAATCGGGCTCCGGGGCGCTGGGCGGGGGTCTATGCGGCCGTGCCTTTTGTGGATGTGCTGCACACCATGATGGACCCGACGCTACCCCTGACCCCTTTAGAGTGGCCCGAGTGGGGGAATCCGCTGGAATCGACTGAGGCCTTCGAGGCCATCCGAGCCTATTGTCCCTATCAGAATGTGAAGGCGGGGGCGTATCCCCCGGTGCTGGCCACCGCGGGGGTGGAGGATCCTCGCGTGGGCTATTGGGAGCCGGCAAAGTGGATCGCAGCGCTGCGCAATGCTCAGCAAGGCTCGGCGCCGCTGCTGCTGCGCACGCAATTCAAGGCCGGCCATGGCGGTGCAACGGGGCGCTACGGCGGGCTGGAGGAAGTGGCTGAGGCCTATGCGTTTTTACTGACCGTACTCGGTCATGCGGGGAGCGACGAACACCTATGAGCGCACCACCGAAGTCCCTAGAGGAACTTGAGCCGTGGCTCGCCGCCCGGGAGGCTGCCGTACCGGCCCTTCGTCCCCAGTCCGCCGCGCGCCTTCGCTGGGCTCCGGGTCCCCAGCGCCGCACGCCCCTGGCCGTGGTTTATCTACACGGCTTCTCTGCCGACCCGGAGGAGACCGCGCCCTTCTGTGATGAGCTCGGCGATGCCCTCGGGGCCAATGTCTTCTACGCCCGGCTTCGGGGCCATGGGCAGGACGGCGCAGCCATGGGCCGGGCCACGATGGGGGAGTGGCTGGAGGACCTTGAGGAGGCGATGGCGCTCGGGGATAGGCTGGGGGAACGGATCATCCTGGTTGGATGCTCAACCGGCGGCACCCTCGCCACCTGGGAGGCGGCCCGGCGCCCGACCCATCCCAAGCTTGCGGCTTTGCTGCTGATTTCCCCGAACTTTGGCCCCCGTGACCCGCGAGCTGGGCTGCTCTATTGGCCAGGGGCGCGCCATTGGGGCCCCTTGCTCGTGGGAAGGGAGCGCGTGATCGAACTGGAAAGCGCAGGCCATGCTCGACACTGGACCACGCGCTATCCCCTCGACGCGCTTTTTCCCATGATGCGCTTGGTGCGGGATACGCTCCGTCAGGATTTAGGCCGCATTAACACCCCCACCTGGGTAGCCTGCCACCCGGACGATGACGTGGTCAGCGTGAGCAAAATGCGTAAGGCGTTGGCACGCTTTGGGGTATCTGCGCGTTGGCACCTGAGGCCGGCTGCTCAGGCGTCCAAGCACGTGATTGCGGGGGCGATCTTTGCCCCAGAGGCGACCCCCGAGCTGCTCAGTTCGGCGTTGGCGTTCCTGCAGGGCCAAGGGCTTGGCCCCGAGGCAGATAGCGCCAGCTAACTCCCAGGCTGAGGGCGCAGAACAGGCTGAAGCCCACAGTTACCGGCGTCTGAGCCAGGAGCGGGGCAAATAGGCCGAGCGTAAGGCGTAGGGTCTCAAGCACCCGAGCATAGGTGCGGCCGTCGAGGGCCGTGCCCAGGCTCGCAAGCCCAAGGATCAGCCAGAGAACGAAGATCGTCTGCGGTACCGGTGTGCCCTGGCCTAGCAGGGGCGTCAGGCTAAGCGCCGTTAACACCGCAAATTGCACCCCAAGGTACGCCGTGAGCGCCGCGCTGCGCGTCGCTGGTGCTTCGGTGACCGTTCGGGGCGTAGATAGGGTTTCGGGCCCCGCAAGGGCGATCCCAAGAGCGCCCCGAAAGGTGTCTGCCTGGCGAGCGGCGCGGGCGATGGCAACGTAATGGTGCAGGTTCGCCCACAGTGGGTTGTAGCTGCCGAGGGCATGGGGGAGCCCAAAGCGTGGGGGGCAGTCCGCCCGCTCATCTTCATAGGTGCCCAGCAGCCGATCCCACAGGATGAAGACCCCGCCGAAGTTCTTGTCGATATATTCGGGATTGCTGGCGTGGTGCACCCGGTGATTCGCCGGCGTGACCAAAATGCGCTCGAGAAAGCCCAGCCGGTGGATCGCCTGCGTGTGCACCCAGAACTGATAAATCAGGTTCAGGCTGCCGACGGCGACCATGAGCTCCGCAGGTACGCCCAGGGCCAGCATCGGCAGGTAAAAGATAAAGGTGAGAAAGCCCGTGCTCGTCTGCCGAAGGGCCGTGGAGAGGTTGTAGGCCTCGGACTGATGGTGAGCCACATGGGAGGCCCACAAAATGTTGACCCGGTGCCCTGCGCGATGGGCGAGGTAGTAGCAAAAGTCATAGGCGACAAAGGCTGCAAGCCAGCTTAAGGGGCTTTCTAGGGGCCAGGCCGGCAGGGGCGTGAGCGCTTCTAGCTGCGCCCAGGCGATACCGCCAACGCCGAGGATCAGGAAGCCGCGTAGCCGACTGAGCGTACCCATAGAAAGGGAGCAGAGCGTATCAGCGAAGCTAAATACGGCGCGACCGCTCAGCCAGCTCCAAAGCACTTCCGCCAGGAGCAGGGCGAGGAAAAAAGGAATGGCGAGGGGTATGAAATCCATAGCCGGAGCTTAGCAGAACGGCAAAAAAAACGGCCGCCCGAGGGCGGCCGTTGGGGTCCTGCCTGCAGCGCTTAGTTGCGGGCGCCACCCATGTTGTAGGTCACTTCCAGGCCCATGAGGCGGGGCAGAGTGGTACCTGCGGTGTGGCGGAAGAATTCCGCTTCCCCTTCCCGGAGTACCTGCAGCACGCCCACTTCGTCGAGGACGTTGTTGGCAAAGCCCGTGACAATCCAGGCGCCGCCATTGCTGCGCCAGGTGGCGCGGAGGTCAACCCGGCCGTAGGCCTCGGCCATCTCTTCCTTCCGCTCGAAGGGCGAGTAGTACACGTCGTCGATCCAGCTGTAGTTCGCGAACAGCTCGAGGGAGCCGTTGTTGCCCATGGGCACCATGTAGCTGGCGTAGCCCGTCCACTTCAGCTCCGGTACCTGGAGAAGCTGATTCCCCTTGATGTTCTCTTCCAGCGTTTCGATTTGGTTCGGGAACAGGGATTCAGGGATCTCAGCGCGGGACGGATCGGCTACGAACAGATCTTCCGTGTACTCGCTCGGGGTGTAGCTGAAGTTACCGCCAAGGGTCAGGTTATCCGTAGCGAGCCAGAGTATGTCCCCTTCCGCGCCGAAGATTTCTGCCCCAGGGGCTTCCACCACCGACGTAGTGGCACCACCGATTGCCGCGATTTCCGAGGCAACGGTGTGGATCGGGCCGTAGTCGTAGTAGTAGAAGGAGCCGTTGACCTGGAGGGCACCGTCTAGCCACTGAGTTTTGTAGCCCAGCTCGTAGTTGGTGATTTGCTCCGGATCGTAGGCCGCGGTGTTGCTGAAGAACACGAGGTTGTAACCCCCGGACCGGGTCCCCGTGGTCACGCCAAAGTAGACCATATTGTCGGGCGTAATGTTCCAGTCGAGGTTTATGCGCCAGGTCCATTCCTTGTCTTGGCGCACGAAGGGCCGGTACACGGACACGGCGAGCGGTACGCCGCCCGCAACGAGGCGGTCGGTGGCCGTGTAGGTGCCATCGCCGTTGTCGATGAGGCCGCCGTTCGCAAGGTTAAACTTCGCCACCGGGGAAGCATCGAGGGCAGCGACGTCCGCGGGCAGACCGGGCAGGGTAAGCCCCGGTACGCCAATAACGTCCCCGATGATCGGGCCAAGGTTAAAGGCGTTGAAGGGGTTGAACAGATCGCCCGTGAGCGTCGATTCCGTGTAGCGGAAGAGGTTCTCTTCTGCCGTCAACTCATCCGATGCATAGCGAAGGCCCGTGGTAAGGGTGAAGTCTTCGTTGATATCCCAGGCCCACTGGGTGTAAGCAGCGAATGCCTTACGCTCGGTCTTCGTGGCATAGAGCAGGTCCGAACCGGGGGAGTCGGGCCCATGGTTGAGCTGCACGCCGCCGGGGTCGCCAAGCCAAGGGCCTGCAACCAGGTTGTCGCTCCGGAGCCCCGTGCCGTTCAAGGCCAGCTGCTCGTTGGAGTTGTCGCGGGAGTAGTTCCGCTGGCACGACTCGGCGACCAGGCTGCCGGTATGGCAAGCGTCCCGCGCCGAGAATAGCCCCACCTGCGCGCCACCGAGGAGCGCTGAAAGCCCGGTGGTGTCGATGTAAGGATCGCGGTAGCGGGAGTCGTCCAGCGTGCTGTAGAAATCGCCGCGCTGATCGATGGTCGCGTCATACCAGAAGATGCCCGTAGTGGTCGTGAAGCTATCGGATAGATCAAAGAAGAACTGCATCTCGTGCGAGGTGTAGTCCGCCTCGTGGTTCACGTAGAACTGGCGATCGTGGAACTGGCTTCCCGTGTTGTCATCGTCCGTGGTGCGCTCATAGAGAAGCTTGTTACGGCCGTAGATGTATTTGATCTCAAGAGCGTCGGAGGCCGTCCAGGTCAGGGTGGCCTGGGTGCCCTTTTGATCGAACTCCTCGCGATTTAAGCCATTGGTGGCTGCGCAAAGATCGCCGCCGTCGATATCGCCGGGGAACACGCAGGCGTTGTAACGCGCTGCATCTGCGGCGTTGGTGTTATTGAAGCCGGAAAGGGAGGCCGCGGCGTTGAAGAAGCCGTCCGCATCCATGAAGTCGATGCCCGCGCGGTTATGCTGCGCCTGCACCGCGGCTCCGGTGTTCGGGTCCGTGAAATTGAGAATCGGCTTGCTGGCGTCGTAGAAGTTGCTTAGCAGCGGGTTGGCGGTTTGGGTGGTGTCGATGGCGCGGTAGCCGGGGATGAGGTTTTCCGTATCGCGCTGGGGCAACCCGCCCTCGTTGAGTACGACCAGGCCACCACCGTTGGATCCGCCGAAGGAGCGGTCGATGTTCATGCGGTTGGTGCGCACGGCGAGCTCGAGATCGTCGCTGATGTTCCAGCGAAGCTGAAGGGCGTTGTTCTCCGTGCCAAGGCCATCGAGGTCACCGCCGAGGCCGCTGATTTCATCCACCACACCGTCGCGATCGCGATAGGCGCCGGTATAGCGGAGGGCGAGCTTGTCGGCGATGATCGGGCCGGAAACCGCAAGGTAGGCTTCCTTGGTGCCGTAGGTGCCAACGATCGTCTTGGCAATGGCCTCGAACTCGTCGGTAGGCTCGTTGTAGAGAATGTTGATAGCGCCACCCACGGCGTTCCGGCCGTAGAGCGTGCCCTGGGGGCCGCGAAGGACCTCCACCCGGGCCACGTCGAAGAAGGTGGCGGCCGTGGCCGTCAGCAAATCTTCGGAATAGACCCCGTTCATGTAGGTGGCCACGCCGGGATCGCCCCCGAGCGCGCGGAAGTTCCGGCCCACGCCCCGCACCGTAGCGTCGTAGGGCTGAATGGTGGTAGCTGGAACGAAGTTCTGGAGGTCTTCCTGATTTCGGATACCGAAATCATCCATGAAGTCACCGGTTAAGGCCGTGATCGAGATTGAGGTGTCCTGAATGGACGCCTCCCGTCGCTCGGCGGTGACAATCACTTCTTCGATGCGCCGACCGGACTTTGCAGCTTCCTCTGCAATAGCACCGGGGGCGGCGAGACTACCCGTGAGACACGCGATGGCGACGGCGAGCGCTTTCGGCGCTGCACGCTCCGCCACCGACCGTCCGACGTGACGGCGTGGTGACATAGCTTCTTCTCCCCTGAGGTCGGACCACAGCCACCGCTACTACACCAGAGCGGAGTCGACTATGAGACTCCGGAAACGGCGGCTAGGCGTCCTCGTATTTATTTTTTTCTGACGACCCCGGGACATAAGGGAACAGAGGTGAAGGATTGTGTCAAGGGTGAAAAGAATTGAAACAATTGAATTGAATCTAAAAAGAAAGGGGCGCCGAAAGGCGCCCCTTTGGGTGGTGCGTAGGGTGCGACTTAATTAGTTAGCCCCCATGGTGTAGCGAAGCGACGCCCCCCAGATCCGCGGCTCCGTGAGGAAGTAGTTTCGATAGAAGCCCGACGTGTCGGATGTGAGGTAGTGCCCGGTGATGTTGTTGGAGTCCTGGATGTTGCGCACCCAAGCCCGGGCTTGCCACTTGCCGTCAAAGCTCTCGTAGATGAGGGACAGGTTGTGCTGATCCCAGGCTTCGATGAAATCGGCTTGGGTATTGAACTCCCGAGCGTACATGTCGTCCTGCCAGTAGTAGTCCCAGCGCGGGGTCAGCGTGCCGGAAATGGCGGGAAGCTCCCAGGTGTATTGCGCACCGATGTGAATGGTGTGCTCCGGGGAGTTCGGCAGGGAGTTCCCATCGAGACTGACGGGAATGCCGTCCGAGGTCTCCACCCCGGCCGCCGTGAGGAAGGCCCGAGAGAAGTAGGCAGGCACGGACACGCCTTGGCTCGTGGTTTGGCTGACGTCGACCACCGTGCCGCCATTGCGAATGTCCAGGGCGCCCGGTGCGCCGCTCGCAGGGAAAAGGGCTGCGTCGACCACCGTTTGGGTCAGCTGGGCTTGCCGTGCGATGTAGTTCACCGCCGTCAAAGAACCCGGATCGATGTTATTCATCAAAATCCAAGCATCGTCGCCACCGGTTCGGTTAGTCGGATCCAAGGACTGAGACCCATCGACTTCTGCCGAGAGGTAGGAGTAGGACGCATCAATGGTCAACTGCGGCATGGACTCGGGGCGGAACACAGTGTCGATTTCCATCCCCCAGGTTTTTGCGTCGACGTTGTCATTAATGGAGGAGTTGTTGGCAATCCGGGTGACCTGCAGACCGCCGTAGTCATAGGCGAAGAGGCTGCCGTTTAGGGTCATGCGGCCATCGAGTAATACGTTCTTCGTCCCGAATTCGATCGCGTCGATCTTTTCCGAATCAAAGGTGAAGGCCGAATTGTCCTGGAAGGCCGGCGGAATGGCCGGGTTGAAGCCACCAGGCTTGTAGCCCCGGCTTAAGAACAGGAAGACCATGGAGTCGTCATTGATTTGGTAGTCAATGCCGATCCGACCCGTGACCTCCTCCCAAGTGTCTTCGCTGGGTGAGCCGGTGAGGATCCGCTGCTCACCGAAGCCGGGTACGATGGGGATCGCGCCGTTGATGGCGAGGCGCTCGGCGGACAGGGGCGCGGTTAACGCGGCGTCGGCGAACTGCTGTGCGGACACGCCGTAGAGTTCGCCGAGGGCGACATCCCCCGCGCTGGGTGGCACCCCGAGGAGGAAGCCCGTGACTCGAGACCATAGCGAGTTCGGCAGACCTACAATCGCTCCGACGTCAACGGCATTAAAGAGTACCGAGGTATCCCGGGTCTCTTTGTTGTCCTCGTTGTAGCGCAAGCCAATGGTGAGCTTCGCCTTTTCCGTGAGGTCGTAGTACATCTCTCCGAATACGGCAAAGCCGTCCTTCAAGTTCCCGCCAGCGGGGCTGCTGGTGTTGTTAAAGGAGCCGGGATAAAGCGGCGGCGCGGCTAGGGCCGGGTTGCCATAATCCGTGACCAGGTCGAGGGTGTTGGCGAGAACGTAGTAATCCCCAAAGGCATCAGACTGGTAGGTGTTGGCGCCGATGGTGAAGTTAAAGGGCCCGTCGAAGGCCGAGGCGATTTTGGCTTCGAGGGTCCAGTACTCGCTTTCGCTGGAGGACTGGTCGTAAGCGAAAACCCGGGTTTGATCGACGGGTAGAATGCAGCCGCCTTCCACGCCGTGGGTGGCATCCCGGTAATTACAAGGTCCCGTTCCCCAGTCGGCGCCGGCCCCCCCGGCAGGCGCGGATACGGGCCAGAGGCCGCTCGGATTCAGCCCCGGAACGGGATTAAGGGTTGGCCCCACGTCCATGAGGTAGTCCTGCTGCGCGAGATACTCGGTCTCGAGCAAGGCACCGATCAGCGTCACGCTATAGTTTTCGAACTCATAATCGAAGCCAAAGGCGAAGAGGTCCTCTTCGTTTTGGAAGACAGGATCGAAATCTGTATGCATGTCCCGAAAGCCCATGTTCTCGGGTTGGGGATAATCGAAGTTCAACGCCGCAACGTTGGTTTCATCCCCTCTCACGCCAAAGGGGAGGGCCCCAATGGCGCCGCCGAAGATGCCGCCCGTGGTGCTGCCTAGGTGAGGGTTGTCAAAACCGAACTCTCCGGGAATACAGCCAATGGTGGGCACCGTATTCTTTTTGCAGACCTGGTTGGTGATCCGAGCCCGGTCCGAGTCCTCGTCGAAGCGCTGGTACATGACCCAGAGATTCGCCCGGTCGGTCATGGCCCACTCGCCGGTGATTCGGTAGGAATAGTGATTGCGTCCATCGACGCTGGAGTCGATGCCAGGGAGGCGGCGTCCTTGATCATCGACCATGTCGGCCGCGGTATTATTGATATAGCCGTCGCGGTCGAGCTTCATGCCGGCAAAGCGCACGGCCATGCGGTCGCCCAGGGGCAAGTTAAAGGCCCCTTTGATGCGGCGGTGGTCATAGGCGCCGGCCTCAAAGTCGATGAAACCCTCGGTGGTTTCCATCTTCGGGCGTTCGGTGACGTAGTTCACCACGCCCCCGGTGGCGTTTCGGCCGAAGAGCGTGCCCTGGGGGCCCCGCAGTACCTCGACGCGCTGCATGTCGTAGAACTCGGCGGAGTTCAGGTTCGTGCCGACGGCAATTTCGTTGAGGTGAATGGACACCCCCGGATCAGCGCTGGAGGAAATCACTAGGTTGCCGATACCGCGGATGGAAAGGTTCGAGCCCCCAAAGTTGGTCGACGTAAAGCTGACGTTCGGCGTGTTCATCTGTAAATCGGAGGTGTTAATGATCTGCCGATCCTCCAGCATGGTGCCGGAGAAGGCGCTTACCGCGATGGGTACGTCCTGGATGCTTTCCTGGCGCCGCTGGGCCGATACGATCACTTCTTCGATGGCGTTCGACGAGGCGGCCTGCTCGGCCTGAACCACAGGTGCATAACCGAGTGCCAGAGTGCTGCCGAGCAGCATCCCGCACACGCCATGCACCCGTCCTAAGGGACGGGACTGCGTCATGGTAGTTCTCCCCGAAACCCATCCGCGTCTGCGACACAGCGCGCCAGAGCAGGAGCCGATCGTTTTATTTTTATTCGGCTCCGGCAGCAGGGGCGACGCAGCGGGTTTCAACCCTCGGCTCCCATCGCCAAATCAACACCTCTTTCTAAGAGCTGTCAAGAAATTGAAGCATGCGAATTAAGCCAAGGCTGCGCGGTCCCTGGGGCCTGTGTAGGCTTAGGGTCGTCGCGACAAAGAAGAGGGCCAGGCATGGATTTTCGGGAAGCACCCCTTGGGATCTGGGCGCAGCGCATTGCGGAAGGCGCGCTCACGGCAGAGGCGCTTATGGTCGCAACGCTCAATCGCATCGATAAACTGAATCCGGCGCTGAATGCGTTCACGGAGCTTCGCCCGCGCGACGCTCTTCTAGAAGCAGCGCGAGCCGTGGATCGGGCCCGGGGCCGGGGAGAGCGTTTACCGCCTCTAGCGGGTATGCCTCTTGGCGTCAAAGACTTGGAGGATGCCCAGGGCTTGCTGAGCACCTATGGCTCGGCCCTCTATGGCACGGCGCCGGCGGAGGATGATTCGGTGCTGGTATCGCGCTTGAAGCAGGCGGGAGCCATCGTGGTGGGAAAAACCATGACACCGGAGTTCGGCTGCAAGGGGGTGACGAACAATCCTCGGCATGGCATCTGTCGTAACCCCTTTGCCTTGGATCGCTCCCCGGGCGGATCGTCTGGTGGAAGTAGCGCGGCCCTGGCGGCAGGCCTGGTCCCTCTTGCGACGGGCTCCGATGGCGGTGGCTCCATTCGCATTCCCGCGGCCTTCAGCGGACATTCGGGGTTTAAAGCGAGCCAAGGGCGCTTGCCCTTAGGCGATGCCCTCCCGCCGACCACGGGCACGCTGGCCGTGCGCGGCCCCATGACCTACGACTTAAGCGGCACGCTGCTCGCCCTTGAGCTTGCCCAGGGCCCGCACCCGCGGGATATATTTTCCCTGCCGACGCAGCCCGGGCTCTTTTCTCAAGCGGCTCAGGCTGCGGTGCCGAAGCGCGTGCTCTGGGCCCCCACCTTGGGCTATGCGGAGGTGGACCCACCCGTGCTGAAGGTGCTCGATGAGGCGCGTCAGCGTATCGAAGCCGCCGGCTATGAGGTCGTGGAGGTGTCCGGTCCCTTTGCCGAGCATCCCTTACCCGGTTGGTGGACGCTTTGGTCCGCACTTTTGGCCCGCAAGCTTGGCCCCTACCGGGGGGCGGAGGCGTGGACACAGATCGATCCGGAGCTTCGGGAGATCGTTGCCTATGGGATGGACGAAGTTTCAGGCGCGGACTACGCCCGGGCCCTCGACCAATGCACGGAGCTGGCTATGGCCCTGGAAGAAACCTTGGCGGCCCACGGCGCTTCCCTACTGCTCGCCGCGACCTGCCCGTGCTTGCCACCGGCCCATGACGCGCCGGGGATTGTGCTGGGTCGTCAAACCGGTCGCTGGGTGGAAATGACCTTGCCCATGAATATGACTCGTATGCCGGCGGCCACGGTGGCTGCTGGCTTGGGCAGGGATGAGGCGGGCTTTGCCCTCCCCGTTGGGCTTCAGGTGCTGGGCGGACAGCAGCAGGACGCCGCCGTGCTCGCGGGCGCTTTGGCTTTCGAGCGTTGCCTAGGGGGGCCCCTTCGGGCAGATCTTGCAACGCTGACGCCTTGAGGCTGCATTGGCGCGAAAGACGCGCTAGGGTTGGGCTTGCGGCTCGCATTGGGCGAGCCTCCGCTTTGGAGAGAAAGCATCATGTCCGCAACGGGTCAGTGGAACGTTACCATTAATAGCCCCATGGGCGCGCAGCAAGGCACGCTGGATCTGACGGTAGACGGCGCAACGGTTACGGGAACCATGGCCGGGCCTCAGGGCACCATGGCTCTCGAAGAGGGCGCAGTAAATGGCGAAACCCTCACCTGGGCCGCCAACGTGACGTCCCCCATGCCCATCAAGCTCGAGTTCTCCGCCCAGGTCAGCGGCGATGAAATCAGCGGCACGGTGAAACTGGGCGCCTTTGGCAACGCGACCTTCTCCGGTAGCCGCGCCTAAGGCCTAAGCCCGCTTAGGATCGTCCGGGCCCGACCCTTGGGATCGCTCTTGGAGCGTCCCAAGGGCGATGCCTAAGGCCCTGCGCAGGGCCTCTTCCGTTTCCCTTCGGCCGTGCAGCTGGAGCCGTTGTGCGAGCCCATCCCAAGGTCGGCCTAACAGTAGGCGCTCGCTAAGCGCTTCTAAGGCCGGTGTTGCATGGGCCGCGCCTCCGGTTCGGGCTGTGTCCTCAAGCCGCTGCAGCACCGCGGCGCTCACTTCCTCGAGCACCACTTCCCCGGACAGCCAGCGCGCCGTGTCCTCTTCGATCCAGGGGGGGAGCTCCGAGGTCTTGGGCAGGGCGCCAAGGAGGGCGAGGCGCAGCGCCGGGCTGAGGGGCGGTCCCCCGGGCCCGAGCCGATGCCGCGTCTCTGCGCGCACCCGCGGACCGAGCCCATGGACCATTTGCCCCGCCGCGGGGCTAAGCGGTGCGATTAGCAGTACGGCGGGCGAACCACTGCCGGGGCGCGGTTGGTGGCCCAGGCGAAGAAGGCGAAAGCCTCCCGCCCGCCAAAAGCGCAGTAGTTCCGCGGTGGCGCCAAAGCTCACGGATAGAAAGTCCTGGCCTTGAGCGAGGGCGCTTTCCCGGGCAGCGGCCAAAAGCCCCAGGCCAGCCCCCTGGCGTCGGGCGTTGGCCGCAACGGCAAGGCGGGCGACCCGAAGGCTGCGCAAGGTGAGGCCCTCGGTGCGCCCGAGTTGGGCGCAGATAATGCTGGCCCCATGGTGTCCCCCGGGGCGTCGGTCACCCCGGCGCACGGCTTCCGCGAGGCGCCTGGGCAGTCCTCCCTCCGGTTTTAGGAGCATGGCGCCCTGCACCTTGCCCTCACCCCCTAAGCACCAGCGTTCGAGGGCGGGGTCATTAAAGAGTCGGGCGAGGTCCTCGGGGCGAGCGCGGTAGTGGCCCTCCCGAAGGCCTTGGTACAGGGTAGCCAAGGCCTCCGCAGGGGCGTCAGCCTTTAGGCGGGTCACGCCAGAAGTGGGGCGCCAGCTTTCCGGGGCCGTGGGCGAAGCCCCATAGGCGTCGTCGAGAGCGGCCTCGAGGGGGTCGCCGTGGCCAAAGCGCAGGGGCGTGGTGAGGGTCCATACGGTGGCTTCTGGCCAGCGGGCTCGCAGGCTGGTCAGGAACTTATGTCGCAGGGCCTGCCCCGTCCCCTCATAGCCTTCCGTCGTGCTGGCAACAACAACCCGCGGGACCTGTTCAAGGAGAGCGAGCAGCGTAGGTAGGGGAAGGCCTGCGGCCTCATCGATGAGCAGCTGTTTTGGTGGGGTTGGTTGGCTCAACAGCCAATCGGGAGGCTGATGGGTGAGGTTCCGTCCCCCGGCCTTGGCCGTTTTTCGAAGCTGCTTTGTCGCGTTTGGGTGCGGACCGGTGACGACCAGCTCGTCGCCGACAGTGAGTTTCGCCGCCACTTCGCCCAAAAGGGAGGACTTACCCCGGCCCCGAGCGCCAATGAGCACCGCCGGCCGCCGGGGGCGCCCCGTGAGGGCGCGGCTAAGGCGAGTTGCCAGAACATCACGGGCAAGGGGTTCCGTTTCCGTGAGCGCAGGGCCGAGCCGTTCCGGGGGCGTCAGTTGAGCCCCGTCCTCGCCGGCGCGTAGTACGTAAGCCCAGGGGGTGAGGCGCTCGGTCAACCACCGTAAAAACGGCGTGGGCTTTGGGTCGAGAAGGTGGAGGGCCAGTATCGCGCCCCCAGGAAGGGTGCCCGCCAGCGCCGGCAAGCGGGTGGGGAAGTCCCGTTCCTGGCCTGAGAGGCTTAGGCCCAAGCTCTCCTGTCCCAGGCGCTCGGGGAGCAGGGCTGCGCTGCTGGCGAGGACCTCCGCCCGCACCTCCGCCCGGGGCCAGAGCGTCTTTTCGAGCTCAACCTGGCTCACGCCGCCCAGGTTTATCAGGAGCACGCGATGGCGCCGTGTCTGCGCTGCGCTGAGCGCGTCCTGAAACGGCGCATGCCAGAGCACGGCGGCGCGGCTCACCGCCCGCTTAGGGGCCTAGGGCAGCTGAATGCCGCCCCCAGGGCCGCCAAAGCCACCGGGCCCCGCCCCAGGACCACCTTGCCCAGGAATAACCAGGCCCGAGGCCGCTTCCCGGCGCATTTCCTGAAGCTGCTGCAGCGTGTCCTGCACAGCATCGCTGGCGCGAGCCCCGAACTGGGCGACGGCATCCTCCAGCGAGTCCGCTTCAATTTCAAAGGAAATGGGTAGGCTACCGCCAGGGGTCATGAGGGAGGCCTGGCCCAGGTAGCGCACGGCCCGGCTCGGGTCGGCGTCGCCGTTAGCCGTGACCGGGGAGAGGCGCTGAATGGTGCCGACGCGCCGGTCGGAAAAGACTTCCTCGCGATAGAGGTTTGCCCCATCCATTTGGATGTCGTCGAGGGACTCGCTCATGGGGACTCCTGGCTGCTCCGATTTAAACGACGTCTATGATGCCATGCTAGGCCGACGGTTTGGCCGCGATGGCCTCGATTTCCACTACGGCGCCAGGCAGCAGGAGCCCGGAAATGACCGTGGAGCGGGCCGGTGGCGCTTCTGGGAAATAGCGCTGATAAACGGCGTTGTAGGCCGCCGCATCTTCTGGGCGGGTGAGGAAGGTCGTCACCTTCACCACGTCGGCAAGGCTCGCCCCGGCCTCTGCCAGCACCGCAGCCAAGTTTTCGAGCGCCTGGGTGGTTTGGGCAGTGACATCCTCTCCCGCGAGGCGCCGGTCCTTATCGATGCCGAGCTGGCCTGAGCAAAAAATGAAATCGCCGCTGATGATGGCCGGAGAGAGGGGGAGTCCGGGAGCGACCTGACCGACAACTGTGCGTGCCATGCTGTATTCCTTTCCAAAGGGGAGGGTTCAGGGCAGGCTACCCCGGTCGCCCTGTTCGGGAAAGCATTCATGGACAGTCCCCTCGCCATTCACGCCGGGCGCCAAGTTAGGGAGCGCATCCTGCGAGACGGCTTTTCCTACCAAGACTTTGACGTCGTGCTCGGTGCCGCCGGGGGACCGAAGTGGCTCGTACTCTACGGCTTGGATCGCGTGCTGGCCCCAGCCCTTGCCGCCGCCCCTCGACCGCGCACCTTGGTAGGCGCGTCCGTCGGCGCCTGGCGGCTGGCCACTTACCTCCAAGCCGATCCCGCCGCCGCGTTGGATCGCTTGCTGGCCCGCTATCGTGATCCGACGTTTTTTGCCGAGGCGCGTCCGAATATGACCGCGCGCTTTCGGGACGATGTGGCGGCGGTGCTGGGGCCCAAGGGGCTTACCGCCCTGACTCAGGGCAGAGAGAGTCAACTTTACGC
The DNA here is from genome assembly GCA_016779325.1 of Pseudomonadales bacterium. Taxonomy (GTDB): domain Bacteria; phylum Pseudomonadota; class Gammaproteobacteria; order Pseudomonadales; family Azotimanducaceae; genus Salivita. Next base: position 146,888 of record JADHNU010000001.1, on the reverse strand, counting down.
CGTGTTAACGGCCTTCGGTCCTGGGGCAGCGCGCTTGCCCCTTCGCCTGGCCGTCACGGCGCTGGCTAATGCCGTAAGGCCGCTGCGCTTTGCCGGCGGGCCAGCCCAGCGCGTCTTGGCGGGGCCGGAGCCCGCTCCCCCCTGGCTTCAAGCGGCCTTGCCGGGGGCGAGCCTCGCCCTTCGGGCCGAGCAATGGCCTGAGGCCTTGCTGGCCACCGCGGCGGTGCCGGGCTTAATCCGTCCCGTCGAAGGTCTCCTCGGTCCCACCCGGCCGCGAGACCTGTGCCTCGATGGCGGCATTGCGGACTATCATTTTGGGGCCATTCCTCGCCATGAGGGCTTTGCGCTCTATCCGCATTTTTACAGCCATCTCGTGCCTGGCTGGTTCGATAAGCCCTTTTCCCGCCGCTGGCGCACCCCCGAGGCCTTTGATCACTTGCTTTTGATCGCGCCTTCTCGGGCCTTCGTCGCGTCCTTGCCCGGCGGCAAGATCCCCGATCGGCAGGATCCCCGGGCCCTTTCGGGGACGGCGCTCGCGGCGCGCTGGGGGCAGGTGGCGGAGGCATCCCAGGCCCTGGGGGAAAGCTGGGCTCGCCTGACCGAGGGAGGGGGCGCGGGCCTCGCGGCGCAGCTGGCTCGCGCCTAGGCGCTTGCTCCGCCCGCCTTGCGTCCCTCGCTTGGGAAGGCCATGGTTACGGCGTTCCTAGTTCGGGAGGAGATTCGTCCCCATGGCCACGGCCTACCAACGTTTTGTGATTGCCCAGTTGCCGAAGGGTCCGCTGGCCCTCGACCACTTCCGCCTAGAGGAGGGCGTGCTTCCGCCCTTGGAGCCTGGGCACGTCAGCGTTCGCGTGATCCTGATTTCCCAGGATGCGGCGAATCGCGCCTGGCTTCAGGGCGCCACCTATCGGGGGGCGGTGCAGGCGGGGGAAGTGATGCCCAGCGGGGCCATCGCCGAGATCCTCGAATCGCGCGATCCGGCCCATGCGCCGGGGGATCTGGTCTATGGCGATATCGGCTGGCAAAGCCACGCCGTCCTCCCAGGCGCGGCGCTGAAACCCCTCGGGCCCCACCGGCCCCTGAGTCACCATCTCTCTCTTCTTGGCGTGGCGGGGAAAACCGCCTACCACGGCCTCTTCCAGGCGGCGGGCATTCATGCCGGGGAGACGCTTTTGGTGTCGGCCGCTGCGGGCAGCGTGGGCTCCCTGGTTGGCCAGGTAGGCAAGCTTAAGGGGGCTCGGGTCATCGGGATTGCCGGCGGGGCCGAGAAATGCGCATGGGTGAAAGCGCGCCTGGGCTTCGACGAGTGCTTGGACTACCGCGATGCGTCTCGACCCCTGCCGAAGGCCCTCGCGGCGGCGGCGCCAGAAGGCGTGGACGTATATTTCGACAACACGGGCGGCGCTATCTTGCAGGCCGCCCTGTTTGCCATGCGCGAGAAAGGGCGCATTGCCTGTTGCGGCGCCGTATCCATGTATGACGGCGCCCCGCGTCCCGGCCCCTTCGGCGTACCAGGGTTGATTGTCGTGAAGCGGCTGACGTTGCAGGGCTTTATCGTGTCCGATTACGCGCATCTCGACGCGGATGCGGAACACGAGCTTGCCCTCTGGGCTCGGCAGGGTCAGCTGCACATGGAGGAGGAAATCCTCGAAGGCCTCGAGGCGGCACCCCAGGGGCTCATTGGGCTCCTCGCCGGAGAGAATCGAGGCAAGCGCATGATTCGCGTTGCGGCGGATCCGAGCTAGCAGATGACTGGACGAGCGCCCTGGCTCCTTTTGCTGCTGGCTGGGCTTGGCGGCCTGATCTATCTGCTGCAACCGGTCCTCGGGCCCTTTTTCTTCGCCACTTTTTTGGCGTATCTGGGAGACCCCCTCGCCGATCGCCTAGAGGCGCGGGGTTTTAGCCGCACCGCTGCCGTGGTCGTGGTGTTTCTGGTGCTGTCCCTGGGCCTCTTTGCCCTCCTGCTGGGCTTTTTACCCTTGCTTCTTGAGCAAATTCGCGACCTGCTCCTGCGCGTGCCCCAAGTGTTGGGCTGGCTTGAAAGCTCGGCCCGGCCTTGGCTGGAGGATCGCCTTGGCGTGGCCTTGCCGCGCCTCGAGCTGGCTGCGCTGAATGACCTGTTCCGGGCCCATTGGCAATCCACAGGGGAAGTGCTGGGCCAGGTGCTTCGCGGTGCCTTTGCGTCCGGCGCGGCCATGCTCGGGACGCTGGCGGCCCTCGCGCTGGTGCCCGTGGTGACGTTCTATCTGCTGCGGGACTGGGATCGCTTACTGGCGCAGCTGCAGGCCCTGCTGCCGCGAGATCTCGAGCGGGTGTTGACCCCCCTAGCCCGGGAGTGTGACGAAGTCATTGCAGCCTTCCTTCGGGGCCAGCTTCTGGTGATGCTGGCCCTAGGGACGATCTACGCCCTTGGGCTTTATCTGGTCGGTCTCGAGTTTGCCCTGCTCATTGGCATGATTGCGGGGCTCGCGAGCCTGGTGCCTTACCTAGGGCTGGGGGTAGGCCTCGTCTTGGCGGCGGGGGCTGCGCTTTTCCAGGGTGGAGATTGGCTCATGACCCTCGGCGGCGTCGGCGCGGTGTTCGCCGTAGGTCAGGCCTTGGAGGGCATGGTGCTCGTGCCCTGGCTCGTGGGCGATCGTATCGGGCTCCATCCCGTGGCGGTGATTTTCGCCGTGCTCGCGGGAGGACAGCTCTTTGGCTTTACGGGCATTTTGCTGGCCTTGCCCGTGGCCGCGGTGCTGGCCGTGGCCCTGCGCCACGCCCACGAGCCCTATCTGCGGAGCCGCTTCTACGGCGGCGACGATGCGCCTCGCGGTGGCTAGGCGCCGGGGGGCAGGACCGGGCGAATCGTAGGCATGGCCCGGGGGGCTAGCGCCCAGCGGTGCAAGTCGTCGATGGAGGCGAAGCGCGTGAGTCCCTCCAGCTGCTTCACGGTGACGGCCATCAGGTCGAAGTCCCCAGCCTTGTGCCGGGCCAGGGCGCCCTCGGGGGTGATCCAGCAGCTGTCGTCGAGCTCCTTATCGTCATGAAGCCCCACCTGCTTGGGCGGGGCTTCGGCGATGAAAAAGCGCGTATCGAAGCGCCGCGGACGGCCAAGGGGCGTGACCCAACGGTTGTAGAAGTGAACTCGGTCGCAGGCGAGGGTGAGACCCTCGTCCCGGCACAGGGTTTCGAGGTCAAGCTCGCCGTCGTGAATGGCGTGCCGATAGGCCTCAAAGCGCGTGCGTTGCGCCCCTTCTAAGGTCACCAGTTGGCCCAGGGAACTGTAGGCAAGGAGTACCCCGGCCTCCTCAAAGGTTTCCCGAATGGCGGCGATCCAAAAACCGCGCCACTCATGCCCGATAGCGTCGAGCTGAGGTTGCTGAGCCTCGCTGGGACCCGTGCGGTAGGGGTCGAAGGCGTGGAGGTGATCATCGCTTTCCACCCGGCCTCCGGGGAACACGTACATGCCGCCAGCAAAGGCTGAGCCTTGGGTGCGGCGGAGCATGAAGAGCTCGAGGCCCCCTTCGGCGCGGTCTCGCGCCAGGATGATGGTTGCCGCCGGGCGGATAGGTTGCACAGGTTTGCTCATAACGCTCCCTCCTTGGGGAGAGATGATACACGCCTTCGGTGCAGGCTATGCTCCCGGGTCTTGGGGTTTTCTTTGGGGGAGCAGGTCATGGGACAAGCAGGACTCAACGCCGGGCAGCTGGCGCGCATCGAAGCGCATTTGGAGGAGAACTACCTTGCCAAGGGCAAGGTGGCGGGGACCTTGACGGCGGTGTGGCGTCGGGGGGAGCTCGCCTATCTGAAGGCTCAGGGGCAGCGTGACCTGGCCTCGGGGGCGCCTATGACGGAAGACACCATCTTCCGCATCTATTCCATGTCCAAGCCCATCACCTCCGTCGCGCTTATGATGCTTTACGAGCGTGGGGTGTTCCAGCTGGGCGATCCGGTGCACCGTTGGATTCCCGAATGGGCCAACCAGCGCGTTTACGTTTCCGGCATCTACCCGAATTTCCAGACCCGGCCCGTGGACCGTCCCATGACCGTGAAGGATCTGCTCACGCACATGAGTGGCCTCACCTACGACTTTATGGCCGCCACGAACGTGGACGCGGCCTATCGAAAAGTCGGGCTCAGATTGCAGGGCTCGGGGCTGACCCTCGATACCTTTGCGGAACGCCTGGCTTCCCTGCCGTTGCTGTTTTCTCCGGGCCAGGCCTGGAACTACTCCTTCGCTACGGACATTTGTGGCCTGCTGGTGGAGCGCATGAGTGGGTTGCCACTGGATCAGTTTCTGCAGCAGGAGATCTTTGGGCCCCTAAAGATGGTGGACACGGGTTTTAGCGTGCCCGAGAGCGAGCGCCACCGCTTCGCCTCAAACTACGAACGCGCTGCCGACCGGAGCCTTAGGTGCATTGATGAGGCATCCACCAGCCCCTTCTGCCAGCCGGCAACCTTCTTTTCCGGGGGCGGGGGGCTGGTGTCCACGGCCCAGGACTATCTGCGCTTTTGCCGCATGCTACTGGGTGGGGGCACGCTGGAAGGGGCGCGCATCATTGGCCCGAAGACCCTGGCGCTCATGGGCACCAATCATTTACCGGGCGGGGGCGATCTAACCCAGTGGGCCCAGGGCAGCTTCAGCGAAACCACCTACGAGGGCATTGGCTTCGGCCTGGGCTTTGCCGTGAATCTTGGCATGGCGGCCACCAGCGCCGTGGGCTCGCAAGGGGAGCTCTTTTGGGGTGGCGCCGCCAGCACGATTTTTTGGGTCGATCCGGAGGAAGACCTGGCGTGCGTCTTCCTCACCCAGCTCATGCCCTCGGGGACCTACAACTTTCGAGGTCAGCTGAAATCACTGGTGTATGCGGCCATCGAGCCGGCTTAGGCCGGCTCAAGGGCACCGCGCGCTCAGAACCCGTGGAAGGTCACGATGTCGTCCACGGGGACCCGCTCGCTGCGGAAGCTCGCGATGGGGTGCGTTTCGTCTTCGTAGCCGATGGCGACACCGCAGAAGAGCATCTCATTGTCTGGAATGGCCAGGGCCTTCACCACCGTCGGCGTCCAAACAGCCCAGGCTTCCTGGGCCGCCGTATGCAGTCCATGCTCCCGGGCCAGCAGGAGGATGGATTGCATGAACATCCCAAGATCGGACCACTGGCCTTCCTGCATTTGCCGGTCCATGGTGAAGAAGAGGGCCGCCGGCGCACCAAAAAAGGCGTAGTTTCGGGCGAACCAGGTTAGGCGCGCCGCCTTGTCTTCCCGGGGGATGCCCAAAGCGGCGTACATGCCCTCTCCGACTTGAAAGCGTCGGGATTTATAGGGCTCCGTGAGCTCCGGGGGGTAGATATGGTATTCCGCGCCTTCCCCCCGAGGCTGGGTTTTCATTTTTTCCTGTACGGCGTCGACGATGCCCTTCTGCACTTCTCCGGTGACCGCATAGACTCGCCAGGGTTGAAGGTTGCCGCCCGAGGGGGCCCGAAGAGCGGTAGTGAGAATCTCGCGAAGCAGCGCTTCTGAGACGGGCGTGTCCTTAAAGGCGCGGCAGGTCTTCCGCGTCTCGAGGGCTTCTGAAACCTTCATGGCAACTCTCCCCTGGGCGTTAAAAGCTCAGTATACGAACTTGCGCCCCGGGGCGCCCCCGGGGCATAACAGAACGATGGGTGCGCTTACCGGTTTTTTCTTTCTTCTGCTGCTCACGGCCGCCGCGCAAAAGGCCCTGCACCGGGGATCCCGGGGGGCGCTGGCGCGGCTTGGGGCGGGTGCGGAAGGTGCCCTTGCCCTTGCCTTGGCGGTGCCGGCAACCCGAAGCCTGGGCTTGCTTCTGGCCATGGGCCTTTGGCTGGCCTACGCCGCTTACCTGTTTCGTCTTTATCGGCAGACCCCCGAGGCCGCCTGTCCCTGTGGGGATTGGCAGCCCCTGCGGGTGGGTCCCTTTGTGATCGGTCGAGCCCTCGTCCTTGCGGGGCTGGCGGCCGCGGCTGCGGCGAGCGCTTGCGCGAACCCGTCCCCGCCGCCCCTGGCGGGGCTCTCCGGGGCGCTTCTAGGCCTTGCTTATCTCGCCCTGCTGGCGGGAGTCAGTCATCTTCAACTTCGTCGGGCTCTGGCAGAGGAGGGACGTTTCGGATGAGATGGATTGTATTGGCGTGTTTGTTGTGGGGCGGCCTCGGGAGTGGCAAGGCCTGGGGGGCGGAACGCGCCTGGGCCTTGCCGGCGCTGGCGGAGCAGGCGGCGCTGCGGGATGCCACGCTGGCCAAGCGCCTGACCGAGATCCTGCCAGGCCTCATGCGCCGGGAGGGGGTGGATCTCTGGCTGCTGGCGGCCCGAGAGTACAACGACGACCCCGTGCTGAAGACGTTCTTGCCGGCGTCCTGGCCCACGGCGCGGCGCCGCACCCTCTTGCTGATCCATGACCGGGGCCCGGAACGGGGACTCGAAACCCTCGCCCTGGCCCGCTATGGCGTAGGGCAGTTCCAAGCGGCTTGGGACCCGGAAGCCGAGCCGGACCAATGGCGTGCCCTTGCGGCGAAGCTCGCGGAACTCGATCCTCGGGTGATCGCTGTGAACCGCTCGGAAACCTTCGCCCTCGCCGATGGGCTGACGAGCACGGAGTACGAACAGCTTGTGGCCGCCCTGGCGCCGGCCCAGCGGGCCCGGCTTCAGAGTGCGGAGCGCCTGGCCGTGGGTTGGCTCGAAACCCGTTTGCCAGAGGAGCGCGCACGCCTCGAGGAGGCCGTCGCCCTCGCCCATGAAATCCTCGCCGAGGGCTTGTCCGCGGCGGTGGTGATGGCGGGGAAGACCCGCACTGACGAGCTCGGCTGGTGGTTCTTAGAAGCGCTGCGCCAGCGCGGCTTGGATAGCTGGTTTCATCCGAGCGTGTCGGTTCAGCGAGTTGAGGAAAGGACCCCCGAGGGCGAGGCTCGAAGCCTTTATCAAACGGTGATTCAGCCTGGTGACGTGGTGCACGTGGATTTCGGCTTGCGCTACCTTGGTCTGCATACGGACACGCAGCAGATGGCCTACGTGCTGCGGCGCGGAGAGACGGCGCCGCCGTCCTGGTTGCGGGAGGCTATGGCCGAGGGAAATCGTCTCCAGGACCTCCTGACGTCCGCCTTCAGAACCGGACGAACTGGCAACGAGATTTTGCGCGCGGCCCTGGCGGCCGCGGAGGCAGAGGGCGTCCGCGGTGCGATCTACACCCATCCTCTCGGGCTTCATGGCCATGCAGCGGGCCCAACCATAGGGCTTTGGGATCAGCAGGGGGGGGTGCCCGGCCCGGGCGATTACCTCCTGTTTCCGCATACGGCCTACGCCATTGAACTCTACGCCAGCTACGCCCCGCCGACCTGGGGTGGGCTTCGCCTACGAATCAAGCTTGAAGAGGACGCCTTCTTTGATGGTCAGGCCGTCACCTACCTCGCGGGACGGCAAACGGCCTTCCATTTAATTGAAAGCCCTTAGGCGATGGGCTGGCCTTCGAATTCCCGGGGCCGGCCCTGAAGTCGGGCGAGCAGATTTAAGAAATCCTCAAGAATCAGGTAGAGCGACGGCACCAGGAACAGGGTAATCACCGTGGCAAACAGCACCCCAAAGGCGAGGGAGATGGCCATGGGGATCACAAAGGCCGTGGCCCAGTTGGAATCGGCGATGAGCGGGGCCAGGCCGATAAAGGTGGTGGTGGAGGTCAGCACGATGGCGCGGAAGCGCACCACGCCGGCCCGCGCCACCGCATCCCAGATCGCGACGCCATTGCGTCGCTGGCGATTGATGTAGTCCACGAGCACGAGGGACGCATTCACGACCACCCCGGAGAGGGCCACCATGCCGAGCATGGAGAAGAACACGAGGGGTTCGCCCATGAGGTAGTGGCCGGTGATGGCGCCGATCGCGCCGAAGGGAATCACGCTCATGATCACCAGGGGCTGAAAGTAACTCTTTAGGGGAATGGCCAGCAGAGCAAAGATAATCATCATGGAAAGTAGAAAGCCCTGCCCCAAGCTGGCGAAGGACGAAGCGCGTTCCTCCTGCTCTCCACCAAGGCCCACGCTCACCCCCGGGAAGGCCCCAAGGAGTTCCGGCATGCGGGTTTCGTTGATAGCCCCAATGATTTTCTCCGGGGTGGTTCGGGCCCGGTCCACTTCCGCGGTCACATTGACGATGCGCTGGCCGTCCTTGCGCAGAATTCGCGAGAAGCCGCGGCCGATTTCCATGGTGGCCACGGTGCTAAAGGGCACCTCGGCGCCCTCTAGGGTGCGGATCCGCATATCCTCAAGGTTGCCGATGGAACGGCGCTCATCCTCCGGGTAGCGAACCATTAGGCGCACGTCATCGATGCCCCGCTGGACACGCTGCACTTCTAGGCCGTAGAAGGCCTGGCGCACCTGGCTTGCGAGATCATTCATGGTAAGGCCTAGGGCACGGCCTTCTTCTGTGAGGGCAAGCTTGATCTCTTGCTTGCCGGCGCGGAAGGAGTCGCTGATGTCGTAGACGCCGTTGTAACGCGCCAGTTCCCCGCGCAGGGTCGCCGCAAAGCGGCGGAGCTCATCGACGTCCCGGCCCGTCAGCTCGAAGTTAATGGCGTCGCCGGTGGTGAACGCCGCGGCGCTAAAGGACAGCTCGACGGCATCGGGGATGGGCCCGGTGAGTTCGCGCCAGCGTTGGGTCATGGCGCTAATGGATACGCCCTCCCGGTCCTTGAAGGGGGGTAGGGCAATGGCCACTTCCGCAAAGTGGCTCTGCCCCGGGCCCCCGCTGCGCTGGGGGCCGCCGCCGCGGCCAATCTGCGTACCGATGGAGGTCAGGGTGTGTTGCACGAGCGTGGGCGCACCCTCCGGCCGCTGGGCGTCAAACTCCTTTTGAAGGGTTTCCGCCGCGCGCTCGAGCTGGGCCACGGCGCGGGAGGTGGCTTCCACGGGCACGCCCTCCGGCATCGTCAGGGTGGCGTAAATCCGATCGCCTTCCACAGAGGGGAAAAACTGGAAGCTTACGCGGCCGCTGCCGATCAGGCCGCCGGCGATAATCAGCGCGCCCAAGGCGAGGGCGGCCGTGTTATAGCGTCCCCGCATGCTCTTCTCCAGGAGCGGGCGATAGCGCGTGTCCGCAAAGCGCTCGAGCCCTTCCTGAAGTTTTGTTTGGAAACGAATCCAGCCCTGCACCAGCGCGGTTTTCTCAAACAGGTAGCCAGAAGTTTTTCGATGCCGCAGGTGCACGGGCAGGATGAGCTGGCTTTCGATGATCGAAAAAACCAGGGCGATGATGACCACATAGCCGATCACGGAGAAGAAATCGCCGATACGGCCGCCACCGAGGAGCAGGGGCAGGAAGGTGGCCATGGTCGTTAGGACCCCGAAAATGACGGGCACGGAGACCTCATAGGTGCCTTCAATGGCCGCATGGCGCCGATCTTCGTGCTCAAGTTCGTGAGCATAGATTCGTTCCCCTACCACAATGGCGTCATCCACCACGATCCCCAGGACCAAAATGAAGGCCATGACCGTGAGGGACGAAATGGAGATGGAGAAGAAGGGGAACAGCATGATGGCGCCCAGCAGCGCGATGGGAATGCCCGCGGCCACCCACAGGGCAAGGCGAAAACGGAGGAAAAGGGCCAGGATAATGAGGACGAGGACCAGGCCGTTGCGCGCGTTTTCCGTAAGGGTGTCGAGGCGCACGCGCAGCTCTTCCGACTCCTCCTGCCAGATCACCAGCTCGAGGCCCTCGGGCAGCTCTGTTCGAGCCGTTTCGAGGTAGGCCTCGAGGGTTTCCGCCATTTCGATGATGTCTTCGTCGCCGACCCGATACACCTTCACCATGACCGCCGGAGCGCCGTCAAAGCGCGCGAGCAGATCCCCCTCCTCGAAGCCATCGACGATGGTGGCGACGTCCCGAAGCAGCACGCGGGTACCGTCGGCGCGGGTGAGGACCACCACGCCCTCTAGATCGACGCCCCGATAGGCCTGACCTTCCGTGCGCACGAGGATGTCGCCGCCTTCCGTTTTGATGGTGCCGCCGGGCATATCTACGGAGGTTCGGCGAATGGCGTCGGCTACCTGGGCCAGGGTTAAGCCGTGCCGGCGAAGGGTTCCCTCCGACACCTCGATGGAGATTTCAAAGGGGCGGGTGTAGACCAAATCGGCCTGGGAGATCCCGGGCAGATCGACGATATCATCCCGGAGGCGCTGTCCGAGTACTTTTAAGGTCCGCTCGTCTGCGTTTCCCGTGAGCATGATTTGCATCACGCCACCCCGAAAGAGGAACTTCGTGGTCACGGGTTTTTCCGTTTCCTTCGGCAGGGTATTGATGCCGTCGACCTGGCTTTTAATGTCATTGGCTACGGAGGCGGAATCGAAGCCGTCGGCCACTTCCACGCTCACGGAACACAGCCCCTCGCTGGCCGTGGTATTGATTTTGTCGATGCCCTGGATGGATTCGATGGCCTCCTCGATGCGGATGCAGACGCCGCGTTCAACTTCCTCTGGGGAGGCGCCGAGATAGGGCACGGCAATGCTGACCACGTCCGGATCAACGTTTGGAAATTCCTCCTGGTGGGTGGTGAAGAGGGACATCACCCCGCCCGCCAGGAGAATGAACATGAGGAGGTTCGCGGCGACAACGTTGTCGACGAACCAGGTGATGATCCCCTTCATTCTGCGGCGCCTCCCTGCTCTAGGGGCCGCACGGTCATGCCTTCCACCACCGTTTGCAGGGGTGAGAGACATACCCGCTCCCCGTCGGCGAGGCCCGCCTCAATTAAGATGTCATCCTCAAAGAAGCGCAGGGGCGTAACCGGGCGCAGCGCTAGGCGGTTTTCCTGATCCACCACGATCACCCGGTTGCCTTCTCGCAGCGCGGCCCGGGGCAGGGTGATGATATTTTCAGCGCTCTTCCCTTCGATCGTTGCGGAGACGAAAAGGCCCAGGGGGAGGGCGGGATCGGGGTTTTCCACCCGAGCAACCAAATGGACCATGCGAGAGCGGGCATCAAGCTCGCCCTCGGTACGCAGGATTCGTCCACGCCAGTGCTGGAGGGCGCCACCAAAATGGGCGCTGAGGAGGACTCCCGGGGCCTGCTCCGGCGTAAAGCGTTCGCCCAGCTCAAAGCCCAGAAAGGCCAATTGCTCGTCGGCAATGGGAAGGCGGACCTCCATGGCATCGGTGGCATAGAGCCGGGCGACATCACTGCCTCGACGGACAAACTGACCTACATCGATGGATTCCTGGCGCACAATGCCGTCATAGGGGGCGCGAAGGGTGGTGCGCTCGAGGTCCCGCTGGGCGCGGGCGACCGCGCTTTCCCCGGCCCGGAGCCCGGCTTCCGCAATCCGCAGGCGCCGCTCGGCGCTTTCTAAGGCCGAACGGCTTACGAGGCGCTTATCCAAGAGGGGCTTGATACGGTCGTACTCAAAGCGCGCGTTGGCCAGCTCCGCGCGGGCTTGGTCACGGCTCGCTTCGGCGCCAGCGAGGGCTAGGCGCGTATCCGTTTCCTCGAGGCGGAGGAGCGGAGTGCCAGCGGTAAAGGTGCCCCCGGAAACCAGAGCGTCACTGACCCATTCCACCCGCCCGTCAACCTCTACCACGAGGGCGCTTTCCGTCCGAGGCGCCACGGACCCTTGGCTCCGCACCTTTAAGCGCACCGGCGCGGGATGCACCGTAGTGACCCGGACCGTCGGCGCGACGGCCTCAGGGGTTTCCGCGGACAGCGTCGGCGCCGTGGCGATCAGCCCTGCGGCGCCCAAGAAGGCCGCAACGATAATGAGGGCAGGAGTAAGGACGCGCTTCATAGGGTGAGACCTCGGGGTGGGGGCGTGGGGATCAGGGCGTGAACGTCTTGAGTCGCGCCGGCATCGCAGAGCGCGGTGCGCAGGTGTTGGCGGTTAAGCTGCATGAGCGCCTGCAGGGCGCGGCGTGCGCTTTGTCGGTTTCGCGTCGCTAACGCGCCGCTTAAATCGCGCAGCAACGCCTTAACCGCCTCGAGGGCGGCTTCGTCAGGGTCCGGTAGGCGGGTCCAAAGGCGGTCTGCGAGCTGCATACGAAGCCCATTGGCGATGAGACGCATCGGCAGGTTGCCGCTCTCTCGGAGCATGGTTTGGCCAAGGGCCAAGCGGGACCTCAGCAGGTCTGGATCGTGGGCATCGAGGCTTAGAAAGTGATCGATGCGCTCGCGTACGGCATCGACCGCCGTTTCCGTTCCCCGGGCCAAAAGATGGTCGCAGGCGTCGCCCACCAAAAGTTCGAGAACCTGGAGGCACTGATCCACCAGTTCCGCATCGGGAACGGGGTGCAGATCGAGCAGGGGGCCGAGAACGTCGAGGCTGGCCTCATCCAGGGCTGCGACGCGCGCGCCACCGCGAGCGCTTTTAATCAGCCCAAGGGTTTCCAGCTTGCGCAGAGCTTCGCGAATGGCGCCGCGGCCGCTCTCAAAGCGCAGGGCCAGTTCCCGCTCCGAGGGCAAGCGTTCGCCGGGGCGATATTGGCCCGTGAGGACTTCATAGCGCAGGGTGCTGAATACATCCTCCGCGCGCGTGGGGTAGGGCTCGGTCATGGGGTGTATCCGAAAGCAAGACGCGCATGGTATGACCTATAGGGTCTGTCCGCAATGGTAGTCCGATTTGGTATTACCAAAAAATCGGTGCGCCGGGAGGCTAGGCGCGGCCTGCGATTGCCCCTAGGCTAGAGCGCTTCTGATGCGTTGCAGCTGGGGTGTGCCTTGAACGGTTCGTTACTGTGAGTCGGGTGCGCTTTCCGCTGGGCGCTGTGGTCTATCACCATAAACAGGGCTATCGGGGCGTGGTGTTCGGGGTAGATGCAGAGTTTGCCCTTACCGAGGCGTGGTACGAGCGCGTTGCCCAGAGTCGGCCGCCGAAGGATGCGCCCTGGTATCACGTGCTCGTGCATGGCAGCAGTAAGACCACCTACGTTGCTGAACGCAATTTGGTGCCCGCGGCGGACCTCTCTCCCGTGGAGCATCCGCTGCTTGATACTTTTTTCCTCAGCTTTGACGGGGCCGCCTACCGCCCTAAGGGCTTGCACTAGGGTAGGAGGTGCAGCGCGCCAGCGGCGGTTTTGAGGGGCAGCTGGGCGCGCTCAAGGCGTTTTGGAGACAGCTGGAGAGCCAGGTAGGTGTCCCCTGGGCCTCGGGCTGAGGCCAGTACCGCCCCCATGGCTTGATCCGTTTGGTCGAGGACGGCGTCCCCAGGGTTTGCCGCCTGCCCGCCGCGGGCGACGTATAGCCGCCGCTTGGGCTCGCCGCGGTAATGGAGCCGCGCAACGATTTCCTGGCCGAGATAGCAGCCCTTTTTGAAGTCGATATAGCCCAGTTGATCGAGGTTGAAACCTTGGGGGACGTCTTGCGCGCTGTGTTCGGCCCGCAGATAAAGGTGGCCCTGCGCCAAGTTACGGGCTTCCCAGGCCTGCTCGGAGGCGGGGGTCAGGCCCTCCCGCTCGCACCAGGCCCGCACCGCCCGATCCGGCCCCCAAAGCTCAAGATCACCCCTCGGGGGCTGGATCCAGGTGAGGTCTGAGGCGGCGCTGTGTTGGGATCCCGGGGGCAGGGTGGGGGCGTGGGTCCCCAGGCTCGGCGGCAGGGCAAGGCCCCGCTCGAGTCCTGGCGTAAGAGTGCTCCGCGCAAGGCGCAGATAAGGGCTAAGGAGGCGCTCCACGGCGTCCTGAAGCGTGTTGTGAAGTCGGAGCGTTAGGGCGCTCTGCGTGCCCCAGCACAGGAAATTGGCTATGGCCTGCCCCTGGCGATTGCACAGGGCGCCGAGCCGCGCTTGGGTGCCGTCCAGTGCGCGCGTGTCGCAGGTGCCGTAGCCTTGGAAAAACCGGGCGGCGTCTTCCCCCTGAAGATGGAGAAGCCGGTAGCTCGAGAGGAGCAGGGGCTGTTGCGGGTCGAGAGCCGGGTCGTCCATGGGTGGGTCCTTCCGCGCTGAGCGAATCGTGAGACACTATTGCGGTGCGCGGCCCCTCATTCAAGGGGGCCTAGGCTTGCGCGACCAGTATCGCCCCAGGAGGCAACCCATTATGACCGACGCCACGAACCTGGCGCAGGAAGACGCGCGCAGTGCTGCCCGCTTGCATTGGCGGAGCCGGCGAGGTTTACGGGAGCTCGACCTGCTCTTTTTGCCTTTCGTCGAAGAGATCTACGCCACGCTCCCTCGGGCTGAGCAGCTGGCCTATCAGCGCCTCCTTGCGGAAGAAGATACGGACCTCCTCCTATGGATGACGGGGCGCGCTGCGCCGCTGGATCCGGAGCTGGTCGCCATCGTGGGGGCTATTCGTACCCACGCAGGCGCCATTTAGGTCCCGCCGGGGCGGGCCATGGTTCCCGCGGACCTGCCCCGGGGTGTCCACCGCCTGCACCGCTCGGCCTGGGCGCAAGGCTGCCGGCGCCTAGGCGGTGTGCTCGCAGGTGGGGCTGGGTTTTTGCTGCTTCTTGAAGGCCATCCTCTTGCCACGCTGCTGGCGCTCCTGGCCGGGGTTCTGGCGGTGCTAGAACAGTTTCAGGGCGAGGGGCCCTTGCTGGCCTATGCCCGGGATGCCCGTGGGCTACGTTTACGCACTCGCCGGCGGGGCTGGGTTCCGGTGAGCGCTATACACCTAGGTGGCTACGCCCCCGTGGGCTTTGTGGTGCGTTGGCGGGAAGCCCCGCAGGGCCCTTGGCGCCGGGCCCTCCTATGGCGTGACAGCTTTCCCGACGCCCCTTATCGGGCCCTGGCGCGCGTCCATCGCCGCCTGCGTGGCACCCCGACCCCCTTTTTCTAGGCCCGCCAGCGGTGAGACGCCAGCGCATCTAGGCGCAGGGGCGATGGGGACAGGACCGTGTCTCGGGGGGCTGCCGACCGTTCCGGGTAGTCCTTGTTGTAGTGCAGGCCGCGACTTTCCTTGCGGGCCAGCGCGCCTTCGATAATGAGCTCTGCCACCAGCGCGAGATTCCTGAGTTCCAGAAGGTCGCCACTAATGCGGTGCTTGGCGTAGTACTCGTGAATTTCCCGGCGAAGCAGTTTGATGCGGTGCTGAGCCCGTTCCAGGCGCTTATCCGTGCGCACAATACCCACGTAGTCCCACATGAAGCGCCTCAGCTCGTCCCAGTTGTGGGCGATGACCACGTCCTCGTCGGAATCCGTTACGCGGCTTTCGTCCCAGGCTGGCAGCGCTTCCTCGGTCTGCGGGGTCTTCGCGAGGCGCCGGGCGATATCTTCTGCTGCGGCCTTCGCAAAGACGATGCATTCAAGGAGCGAGTTGCTGGCCATGCGGTTCGCACCGTGGAGCCCCGTAAAGGCGCATTCGCCTACGGCATAGAGCTGGGGCACGTCCGTGCGCCCCCGGCTGTCGGTGACCAGGCCGCCGCAGGTGTAGTGGGCCGCGGGCACCACCGGGATGGGGGTTTTCGTAATATCAATGCCCAGCTCTTGGCAGCGGGCGTAGATGTTTGGGAAGTGCTGGGTGAGTCGGTCCGCCGGGAGATGGCTCACGTCGAGATAGAGGCAGTCCGCGCCCAAGCGTTTCATTTCATGGTCGATGGCGCGCGCCACCACGTCCCGGGGGGCCAGTTCGGCCTGGGGGTGAAACTGGTCCATGAACCGTTGTCCGTCGGGCAACCGAAGTAAGCCGCCTTCACCCCGAAGGGCTTCCGTAAGGAGAAAGCTTTTTGCCTCTGGGTGGTAAAGGCAGGTGGGGTGGAATTGGTTGAATTCCATGTTGGCGACCCGGCAGCCCGCCCGCCAGCCCATGGCAATGCCATCGCCCGTGGCCCCATCGGGATTCGAGGTGTATAGGTAGACCTTGCTTGCCCCCCCCGTGGCCAGGACCACATGCTGGGCCTGAAAGGTTTCTACCTGCTCCGTTCGCGTGTTGAGTACGTAAGCGCCGACGCAGCCGGAGCCGGGCAGGCTCAGCTTTTCCCGAATGATCAGGTCCACGGCGAGGTGGTCTTCGAAGACCGTCAGCTTAGGCCGGCGTTGGGCTTCCGCGAGCAGGCTGTCCTCCACGGCGCGCCCGGTGGCATCGGCGGCGTGCACAATGCGTCGATGGCCGTGCCCGCCCTCCTGTGTGAGGTGGTAGCGGCCTCGGCCCTCGGGCCCCGTTTCCCGGTCGAAGGCCACGCCCCGCTCCGCCAGCCAGGCGATTGCGCTGGGCCCCCCCTCCACAACCTGGCGCACAACGCCCGGATGACACAGGCCCGCGCCGGCCTTCAGCGTATCCTGGATGTGGTGCTCCAGGCTGTCCTCCTGGTCCAGCACGGCGGCGATGCCCCCTTGCGCCCAGGACGTTGCCCCCGCCGCGAGAGGGCCCTTAGAGAGTAGGGCAATGGTGAGATGGGTAGGCAAGGCCAGGGCCGTGGCGAGGCCCGCAGCGCCACTGCCCAGTACCAGCACGTCGAAGCGATGATGGGCGCTCATAGGGTGGTCTTAGCGGTGTTGCGCTCCTGGGAGCAGTGTGGGGAGTATACGCCCGAGCCGGAGGGAACTTTCCAATGATCGAGGGGTCTAGCTGAAGTGAACCATGACACGGAGCCGCGCCCTATGGCCCTTGCCGCGCTCGAGTACCCGTCCCCGGAAGCTGGCGCCGATCAAGCCCTGCTTAAGCGCGCCCTCGCCGGTGACCATCACGCTTTTGATTTACTGGCGCTTAGATATCGCCCGCGCTTAAAGCACCTGGTGATGCGAACGGTGAAGAGCGTCGATGACGCCGATGATGTCGTGCAGGATGCCCTGCTGCGCGCCTTTCGGGCGCTGCCGAGCTTCCGCGGCGATGCCCAGTTCTATACCTGGCTGTGTCGCATTGCCATCAACGTCGCGAAGAGCCACGTCACGCATCCCTCGCGTCGCCTCATGCGAGATGCCGAGCCGGAAACGGAGGTGCCGGAGCTCACCCAGTTTGGCCCGGAACACGATCTGGCGTCGGAGCAGCTGCAGGCGGTCATCTTTAGCGCTCTGCAAGCGCTCCCAGAGGCGCTGCGAACGGCGCTGACGCTCCGCGAGTTCGAGGGCCTTAGCTACGAAGAAATTGGGCACTTGATGCAAACGCCGGTGGGCACGGTTCGGTCGCGCATCTTTCGGGCACGAGAGGCCCTGGATGCGGCCATCGCCCCCCTGCTGGAGGATAACGGGCTATGAAGGACGAGCAGCAGCGCGAACAGCGCCTTCGCCAAGCGCTTTCGGCGCTTGTAGATGGCGAAGCCCACGAGCTCGAAGTGAGTCAGGTCTTGGCTCGGGCCAGGGGCCGCGATGACGTCAAGGCGCGCTGGGCGCGCTATCAATTGGTGAGCGCCGCCCTGCAGGCTGGAGGGCAGGCCCGGCTGGAGCAGGAGGAGACGCCCCCGCCGCCGGCAAAGGCCTCTGCCGGGCTCTGGAGCTTTGCCGCGGCGGCGGCGCTTACCCTCGCGCTCACGGTATTGCTGCGCACGACCGGTGGCGAGTCGGCCGTGCCCTCCGACTTGGCCGCTTCCCCGGCAACCCCGCCCGCGGCCTTTGCCTTGGCGGGAGCCTTTGAGGCCGGGTTCCAGCCCGTCGCCCTCGGGGGGCGAAGCGATGCGGATCGGAAGGGCGCCTCCCTCCTGCGCTATGGGGAAGCGTCGGCCTGGGTGAGTCCCGCGACCGTCCGGGGCGCGACCCAGCGGCATTTGCAAACCTTGATGCGCCGTCATGCTGAGTTAAATATGTTGGATAGCGCGGGCGCCTTGGTGCCGGCGGTACGCCTCGTCGCCCTCGCGGACGCCCCTTGATGCGTCGACGGGCTCCGCTCGCTTTGCGCCTTTGCCTTGGCGGCCTCATTATGCTGAGCGGGGGCGCGACCGGGGCGGAGGCTACGGCGGCCTCCGGGCGGGCTTGGCTGGAAGCCATGGCCGCAGCCCTGCGAGCTAACGCCTATGAGGGGGTTTTGAGCTACGCCCGGGATGACGCGGTTACGGAGCTTCGTCTCGTGCATGGGCATCAGGGTTCGGCCATTTACGAGCGGCTTTCGCGTCTAGACGGCGCCCCCAAGGAAATGCTCCGTCGCGGCGACGAATTGTTTCTGCTCGGGCAGGAGGGTGAAGCGCTGCCTCCGGCTGCCGTGCCTCGGGTGCAGCACCCCGTAACCAACTTTGGTGACGTCCCCGAGACCTATCAGGTGCAGCTTGGGACGCCAGTGCGTTTGGGGGGGCGTCGGGCCCAGCACATTTTTGTGGATCCTCAAGATGCCACCCGCTTCGCCTATCAGCTTTGGCTCGACGAAGAGACGGCGTTGCCGCTGCGCATGACCATGAACTATCACCAAGGCGCGCCCGTGGAAGTCGTGCAGTTTCGCGCCTTAGCTGTGGGGGAGGAGCCTCCGGAAGCGGCTTTTGCTTTGGCAGGGCAACCGGTTCATCAGCATCCCGTGGCGCCAGCGCAGGCCGCCCTGGCCCACGGGAGCGAAGGCGTTGCCCTCGAGGCGCTCAGCTGGCGCATCGCTTGGGTGCCGCCGGGCTTTCAGCTCCTGGCGGAGGTGGCGGACCAACCGGTTATGCTGCGCCTTGGTGACGGCTTGGCAACGGTGACCGTCTTTATCGATGCGGAGGTCGAGGATGAGCCCCTGGCCGTTCAGCATGGCCCGACCGCTGCGGTGGTTCGGCATCTGCGCCACTGCGATGGCCGGCCCCATCAGGTAACGGTCATTGGGGAGGTGCCCGTGGGCTCAGCGGAGCGCATCGCCCAGTCTCTACACTGCGCCGATCCCCCCTCTTGAAAACGCGGCCCTAAGGCCCCCACCTTTTCCCCTGGTTATCGCAAGGAGTTGGCTATGCTCTGCCGTCCAGCCTACGTTTTGTCGTTTTTGCTGTTGCTTTTGCCCGCGCTTGCTCCAGCCGCTGCGCTGCCGGACTTCAGCGAGTTGGTTAAAGCCCAATCCCCCGCGGTGGTGAACATCTCCACCGTTTCCCGAGCCGAAGCTTCGGGGCATCCCGGGCTGCCCCCGGGCATGGACCCGGAACAGTTGCCGGAAATTTTCCGCCATTTCTTTCGCGGCGTGCCGGAAGGGCCCAGCCAGCGAGAGCGACGTTCCTTAGGCTCGGGCTTTATCATTTCGGAAGATGGCTACGTGGTTACCAACAACCACGTTGTTGAGGGGGCCGATGAAATTTTTGTCCGCCTCCAGGATCGGCGGGAGTTCGAGGCGGAGCTCGTGGGCCGGGATCCCCGCTCCGACTTGGCGTTGCTGCGCATCGAAGCAGACGATCTCCCTACGGTCACCCTTGGCGTCTCCGGGGAGCTTGAGGTGGGGGAGTGGGTGCTGGCGATTGGATCCCCCTTTGGCTTTGATTACTCCGTAACGGCCGGCATCGTGAGCGCCAAGGAGCGGTCCCTTCCCGATCGGAACAACGAGAACTACGTCCCCTTTATTCAAACGGATGTGGCCATCAATCCTGGCAATAGCGGGGGACCGCTCTTCGACCTCGACGGGCGGGTCGTAGGGATTAACTCTCAGATCTATACCCGGTCCGGGGGCTTTATGGGCCTGTCCTTCGCCATTCCCATCGATGTGGCCATGAATGTTGTGAAGCAGCTTCGGGAGGATGGCTCCGTGGCCCGCGGCTGGCTCGGGGTCATGATTCAGGACGTGAGTCGGGATCTCGCCGAGTCCTTCGGCCTCGCCCGTCCGGCGGGTGCCCTGGTCGCCCAGGTGGTCCCCGACTCCCCCGCAGAAGCCGCGGGGCTGCAGCCGGGGGACGTGATCGTGCGCTTTGCCGGCGAGAGCATTGAGCGCAGCGGCGATTTGCCTCACGTGGTGGGTCTGTTGCAGCCCGACTCGGAAGCGGAGGTGGAACTCATGCGCGCCGGCGTCCGCGAGCGGCTTACGGTCACCATCGGCACCTTGGCGGACCCGGGCGAAACCGCGGTTGCGGGAAAGGCGGCGTCCCCGAAGGACGAGAATCGCTTAGGCCTCAACCTTGAGCCCCTCACCGACGCTCTCAAACAGCGCCTTCAGGCGGAAGAGGGGGTGGTGGTCCGCTCGGTCGCGGAGGGCCCGGCAGAAGTAGCGGGCGTGCGCCCCGGTGATGTGATTACCCGGCTCAATAACGTGCCCGTGCAGAGCCTGGGTGATTTCCAAGAAGCGGCTCAAAATCTGCCCGCGGGGCGCTCCGTGCCCATGCTGGTGGTGCGTCGCGGCGTGCCGGTCTTCCTCGCCCTGAAGCTCCCTCCGGCAGACTAGCGCTGCGTAGCCCGAGCGGGGTGCCTTGGGCCGCTCTGGTGTACACTCCGCCTCCGAAACGGCGTGGCGCCTAGGCGCTACGCCTGTTCGGGCCTCCCCCTGGCGAGGGCTGCCTCGCTTGCGAGGGGCCTTCCGAGGGCTTCATGGCGCGGGCGTAAATCAAGAGGACCCCCAGTGACAGATCTGTCGCACATCCGGAACTTTTCCATCATTGCGCACATTGACCATGGAAAATCGACCCTATCGGATCGATTGATTCAGGTTTGCGGTGGGCTCAGCGATCGCGAGATGGCCGAGCAAGTGCTGGATTCCATGGAGCTCGAGCGCGAGCGTGGCATCACCATTAAGGCCCAAAGCGTTACCCTTCATTACGACGCCGCGGACGGGCGTCGCTATCAGTTGAACTTTATCGATACGCCGGGGCACGTCGACTTTTCCTACGAGGTCTCGCGGTCGCTCTTCGCTTGTGAGGGCGCGCTACTGGTGGTTGATGCCGGTCAGGGCGTGGAAGCCCAGTCCGTGGCGAACTGCTACACAGCCCTCGACCAGGGGCTGGAGGTGGTACCGGTTCTGAACAAAATGGATCTGCCCCAGGCCGACCCCGAGCGGGTTCAGCTGCAGATCGAAGAAATTATCGGTATCGATGCCTCCGAGGCGGTTCCCGTGAGCGCGAAGTCGGGCATGGGGGTGGGGGACCTGCTCGAGGCGCTCATCACCCGCATTCCGCCGCCCACGGGCAAAGTGGACGCACCGCTTCAGGCCCTCATCATCGACTCCTGGTTTGATAACTATCAGGGCGTGGTTTCCCTGGTGCGGGTGAAGCAGGGGGAGATTAAAAAGGGTGATCGGGTTATGGCGCGGTCCATCGGCAAGGTCCATCAGGTGGATCAGGTTGGCCGCTTTACCCCGAAGCAAACAGCCGGCATGCACCTGCGCGCCGGGGAAGTGGGCTACGTAATCGCTGGCATCAAGGACGTCCGCGGCGCCCCCGTGGGCGACACGCTGGTCCTCGAGCGCTCCGATGCACCTGCGCTGCCCGGCTTTGAGAAGGTGAAACCCCAGGTCTTTGCGGGGCTCTTCCCGGTCAATGCTGACGACTTCGAGGATTTTCGCGATGCGCTGGAAAAACTTACCTTAAACGATGCCAGCCTCTTCTATGAGCCGGAAACCTCCGATGCCTTAGGCTTCGGCTTTCGCTGCGGTTTCTTGGGCATGCTGCACATGGAGATCGTTCAGGAGCGGCTCGAGCGCGAATACGACCTCGATCTGATCACCACTGCGCCCTCCGTGGTTTACGAGGTGCTGCTCAAGAATCAGGACCTGATCTACATCGATAACCCCTCGTCCCTGCCCGATCCCTCCCGCATTGAAGAAATTCGTGAGCCGATCGTTCGCGCCAACATTTTGGTGCCCCAGGAGCACGTGGGAGCTGTAATGACCCTCTGCCAGGAGCGCCGGGGGCTTCAGGTCGATATGCAGTTTCTCGCTGGCCAGGTTTCCCTGGTTTACGACTTGCCCATGGGCGAGGTGGTGCTGGACCTATTTGATCGCTTGAAATCGGCGACGCGGGGCTTTGCGTCTCTCGAGTACGGGTTCAATCGTTTTGAGGCGGCGTCCGTGCAGCGCCTCGATGTGTTGATTAACGGCGAGCCCGTGGATGCCCTCGCGCTCATCGTGCACAAGCAGAACTCCGCCTATAAGGGGCGTGAACTGGTGGAGAAGATGCGCGAGCTGATCCCTCGACAAATGTACGACGTGGCGATTCAGGCGGCGGTGGGGGCAAAGATCGTCGCGCGGTCTAACGTTAAGGCGCTGCGCAAGGATGTCACCGCGAAGTGCTACGGCGGCGACGTCTCTCGGAAGCGCAAGCTTCTAGAAAAGCAAAAGGCGGGAAAAAAGCGCATGAAGCAAGTGGGGCGGGTAGAGATCCCGCAGGAAGCCTTCCTGGCCGTTTTGCAGGTCGGTAAGTAAGGCATGAGCGAAGCGCTCAACTATCTGCCGCTCTTCCTTGTGGTGGCAACGTTTGTCAGTGGGGTGCTCTGGGGCCATGACCGCATGGCTCGCCGCCCGAAACGCTTGGCTGCGGCGGCGGCCCTCGACGAGCGGACCCCCCTGGCGGCCCGGGGCCCGAACTATGAGGCGGCGCGGGCAGCGCTCCTGGCGGAGCCGGCGGCCATGGAGTGGGGCGGTAGCTTCTTCCCCTTGCTTGCGCTGGTTCTGGTGGTGCGAAGCTTTCTTTTCGAACCCTTTGTCATTCCCTCCGGTTCCATGCTCCCCACGCTCCAGGTGGGGGATTACATCCTGGTGAATAAGTACCGCTACGGCCTGCGGTTGCCCGTGCTTGGGACGAAGGTCCTGGCTGTGGGGGAGCCGGCCCGGGGCGATGTGATGGTTTTTTATCCCCCCCACCTTGACTCCTACTACATCAAGCGGGTGATTGGCCTCCCCGGCGACCGCGTGCGCTATGACAATCGAGAGCTGTTCATTAACGGAGAGCGGGTAGCGCTTGAGGCCCTGGGGGCGGGGGAGGAGGGGCTTCGGCGGTTTGTGGAGACGCTGGGCGTCGTGAA
This sequence comes from Pseudomonadales bacterium, assembly GCA_016779325.1. Taxonomy (GTDB): domain Bacteria; phylum Pseudomonadota; class Gammaproteobacteria; order Pseudomonadales; family Azotimanducaceae; genus Salivita. The sequence continues at coordinate 124,168 of JADHNU010000001.1, read as the reverse complement.
GCACGAAATTCAGTATGAGCCTGGCCGGCTCCGGCGTCCGCAGGAGTGGCGCGTTCCCGCCGACGCGTTTTTGGTGTTTGGCGACAACCGGGATCGCAGCGCCGATTCTCGGAGCTGGGGCTACGTCCCCGAGGCCAACGTGATCGGCCAGGCCGTCGCCATATGGATGCATAAGGCGCCGGGCTTGGCTCTGCCCCGCTTCCACCGCAACGGGGCCATTGAGTGAGCGCGATGCCGGTGCCGCAGGGGAGCTTGGTGTCGTGACCCCCGAGGCCCAACGCGTGGCCACGGCGGCCTTGCAAACGCGGTTAGGTTACCAGTTCAAGGATCCGGACCTTCTGCACCGGGCACTGACGCACCGCAGCGTCAGTGGACAGGACAACTACGAACGTCTCGAGTTCCTCGGCGACGCTCTCTTAGGTTTCGTGATCGGCCGGGAGCTCTTTACCCGCCATCCCCAAGCTGCCGAGAGCGCCCTAACCCTCATGCGCGCTAAGCTGGTGAAGCGGAGCGCTCTGGCCGCACACGCCCGCGCCTTGGCGCTGGCGCCAGCGCTGCGTCTGGGTCCTGGGGAACAAAAGAGTGGGGGGCATCGCCGAGATTCCATTCTCGCGGATGTGGTGGAGGCGTTGCTTGGGGCCGTGCTCCTCGACGGCGGGGCGATGGAAGCGGAGGCCTTGGTGCTACGGCTCTATGCGCCACAGCTTGAGGCCAGCGCGCCCGATCAGGTCGAGAAGGATCCGAAAACCACGCTTCAGGAGTGGCTCCAGGGCAGGGGTCACCCCTTGCCCCGGTATCAGGTTGCGCAGGTGCAGGGAGAGGATCACGCCCAGAGCTTTGAAGTGGCGTGTGAACTGGAGGCCCCGGCGGGCCGCTATCTTGGGGAGGGTTCCTCCCGGCGAGCGGCGGAGCAAGCCGCTGCGTCAAAGGCCCTCGACGCGCTGAGGTCATCATGAGCGAGCCGCGTTGCGGTTACCTTGCCCTTGTCGGGCGTCCCAACGTGGGCAAGTCGACCTTACTCAATGCGTTACTTGAAGAACGCTTGGTCATTACGGCCGATCGGCCCCAGACCACCCGCCATGCGATCCTGGGGATCCGCACGGAGGGTTCGGATCAACTCCTCTTTGTGGATACTCCTGGGCTTCATGAGGGCGGCCGGCGGGCGCTCAACCGGAGCATGAATCGGGCCGCCCGCGGCGCGCTGTTTGATGTGGATATCGTCGTCATGGTGGTCGAGGCGGGCCGCTGGGGCCCGGCTGATGACTACGTGTTGGAGCAAGTGAAGCAGGCCAAGGGCGTGCCCGTACTGGCCATCAATAAGATTGATTATTTGCCGAAGCGAGACGCGCTCCTGCCCTACCTGGCGGCCGCAGCGCAGCGCCACAGCTGGGCGGATATGGTGCCCATCATGGCGCAGCGGGGGGAGAACGTGCCTCGGCTCTTAAGCGTTTTGAAAGGGCACTTGCCTCCGGGGCCGCACCATTACGACGCCGACGCCATCACCGACCGCTCGGAACGGTTCCTGGTTGCGGAGCTCATTCGGGAAAAGCTCACCCGCCGCCTTGGGGATGAATTGCCTCACCAGCTTTCCGTGGAAATTGAGCGCTGGTCGGAAGGTTCGGAGAAGCGCGAAATCCACGGCGCGATTTGGGTGGAGCGTCCGGGCCAGCGCGCCATCATCCTTGGCCATCAAGGTTCGCGCATCAAAGAGGTGGGTATCGAAGCTCGGCGAGAGATTGAACACCGCTTTGGCCGGCCCGTCCGTCTCGAGCTGTGGGTGAAGGTCCGCTCGGGCTGGACTGATGACCTACGGGCCCTGCGCCAACTGGGTTACGACAGCGAGCAGAGCTAATGGCGGCGCCCTGGGTCCAGGCCTACGTGCTGCATCAGCGGCCCTTTCGGGACAGCCGTGTCATTGTGGAACTGATGACGGAAGCAGAGGGGCGGCTCGGGGCCGTTTATCGTCGGGGTTCGGGGCGCAAAGCCGTGCCCCAGGCCTTCGTCTTAGGGGAGTGGCAGCTGGCGGGCCAGGGCGATCTGCGAACCGCCTACGCGGTTCAGCCCTTGGTGCATTACGCCTTAGCCGGGCAAAGCCTGTTTTCCGGCCTCTATCTTAATGAGCTGCTGCTGCGTCTACTCCCGCGCGAGGTGCCGGCACCGGAGCTGTTTTCCGCCTATGGCGCGGCCCTTGAGGGGTTGCGCCTTGCGCCCCGCGCGGAGCCGCTTATTCTGCGCCGCTTTGAATGGGCGTGCTTGGAGACTCTTGGCGTGGCTTTTTCCCTAACCGAGGATGTCGCGGGTGAACCCCTTCGGCCGACGGGCCGCTATGGCTTAGATCCAGGTCGCGGGCTCTACGCGCTTTCCAGCCGCGGCGAGGTCGGCTGGATGGGCGCTCACCTGCTCGCGCTGGCGGAAGAACAGTTCGACGACCCGGCGGTACGGCGCGTCGCGCAAGCGCTGCTGGGCAAAGCCCTCGCTCCGCAGCTTGGGGGTCGGCCCCTGGCCGCTGCCCGGTTTTTGCATGATGCCCAGGAGAGGTCGCCCTGATGGCGAGAAAGCGCTTTGCCAGTGACCAGTGGATTGCCGTGGAGGCGCTTGATGACGCCGGCCAGGGGGTGGCCCATAGCGACGGGTTTCGTCTTGAGATCGATAATGCCCTACCCGGGGAGGCCGTGCGCGTCGCCGTACTAAAACGTCGGGGACGAAGCCTCCGGTGTCTGGCGCTCGCGGTTCGCGATGCCCACCCCCTTCGCCAGCGCGCGCTCTGCCCCCAGGCCGGGCGCTGTGGCGGCTGCAGTCAGCAGCACTTGCCTCCGACGGAGCAGCGCCGGCAAAAGGCGGAGACCCTGGCGGCCCTGTTTGAGGCAGCGGGTGTGCGAGCGCCCGGGCGGTGGCTCACGCCCCTTGCCGGGCCTCTCTGGGGCTATCGGCGCAAGGCGCGGCTTGGTGTGCGCTATCGCGCCCGGGAGGGGGACGTCTTGGTGGGCTTTCGTGAACGGGGCGGCTGGGTGTCCAAAGGCGCTAGCTGCCCCGTACTGGCGCCACCCTTTGGCGCGCTACTGGGGCCCTTAAAGACCGTGCTTAAGGGGCTCACGATTCCGGACCAAATTCCGCAGCTCGAGCTGGCCGCGGGGGATGAGGGTGCTGCGGTCGTGATTCGCCATTTAGCGCCCCTGGCGCCGTCCGATGAGGTCGCTCTGCGCCAATTCTCCAAAGCGCACAACCTCGCCATCTATTTGCAACCGGGGGGGCATGACACGGTGGCGCCCTTTGCGCCCGAAGCGGGGGTGACGCTGGCCTACCACCTACCTGCTTATCAGCTCACCTTCACCTTCGAGCCGCTCGATTTCACGCAGGTTAACGCCCACCTCAACCGCAGCATGGTCGATCAGGCGATGGCGCTCCTTGCGCCCAAGCCCGGCGAACGGATCCTCGATCTCTTCTGTGGCCTTGGGAACTTTACCTTGCCCCTGGCTCGCTTAGGCGCTGAGGTGCAGGGGTTTGAGGGCAGCGACGCCCTGGTGGCCCGCGCTCAGGCCAATGCCGCGCGCAATGGCTTGGGGTCCGTGCCCTTTGCCGTAGCTGATTTGTACAGCGATGCCTTCGCGGCGAGCCGGCTGCCGAAGGCCGATGCCATCCTCCTCGACCCTCCGCGCTCCGGCGCCGAGGCGCTGTGCGCGGACCTCGCAGCCACGGGTGCCCGTCGCGTACTCTATGTCTCTTGCAATCCTAAGACTCTGGCGCGAGACGCAGCAGCGTTGCAGGCGCAGGGTTACGTTCTTGCAGCCAGTGGCATAATGGACATGTTTCCGCATACCAGCCATGTTGAATCCATGGCGTTGTTTCTGCGTGAGCCAATCGGCGATAGCCCGTCGCCGGCGTTGGCCTAGGGGGGCTGGTGGTCAAGGTAAAGGACGAGCGTCCGCGCACAGCCTCGGGAGAGATCGACCTCGAAGCGTGGCTGGCGAGCTTCTGCGCGGATAACGGCGCGCGCAACCCGAGCCGACTTCGGGAGGCCGCTGAACGCGCCCGCCGTGCGGAACGGGACGCCATCGCGGCAAAAAACCTGTGGGCTTCCGGTATTTCAAGTTTCGAGACCGGCCTGGATATGGCGGAAATTCTCGCGGAGCTGCGCGCCGACGAGGACGCGATTATCGCCGGGCTTCTCTACCGAGCCGTGCGCGAGAAAAAGCTCGAGCTTGAGGCCGTGGGCGAGATCTTTGGCCCTCGCGTGCAGGGGCTCGTCGAAGGCGTACTGCGCATGGCCGCGGTGAGCGCGCTGAAGTTGTCCTCCGCCCCGAAGGCCATCGGCTCCCAGGAAACGCAGATCGAAAACGTACGCAAAATGCTCGTGGCGCTCATTGATGACGTCCGCGTGGCCTTGATTAAGCTGGCGGAACGAACCTGCGCGATCCGCAGCGCAAAGCTGGCTCGTCGGGAACGGCAACTGCGCGTGGCGCAGGAAATTGTCGATGTCTATGCGCCCCTAGCCCATCGCCTCGGTATTGGCCAATTGCGCTGGGAGCTTGAAGATTTGGCTTTTCGCCATCTTGAGCCGGACGCCTACAAGCGGGTTGCAACCTTGCTGAAGGAGCGGCGAAAAGCGCGGGAAAGCTACATCAGGCAAGTGGTGAGCCTCTTGACAGAGAAGCTCGAGAGCTCGGGCATTCACGCCGTTGTTTCCGGGCGGCCGAAGCACATCTATTCCATTTATCGAAAGATGCAGCGGAAAGGGATTGGCTTCGAAGAAATGTATGACGTACGCGCCGTTCGGGTGCTGGTGGACGAGCTCCGCGATTGCTACGGCGCCCTGGGGGTGGTCCATTCCCTTTGGCGCCATATCCCTCGGGAATTCGATGATTACATCGCTTCCCCGAAGGAGAACGGCTACCGCTCGATCCATACCGCGGTTGTTGGCCCCGACGGGCTCACGCTGGAAGTGCAAATTCGCACCCAGGAAATGCATGAGGAAGCGGAGCTTGGGGTGTGCGCCCACTGGGCCTACAAAGGGGACGCCCTCACGGACGATAGCGCCTATGACAAGAAGGTGACTTGGCTTCGCCAGGTGCTGGAATGGCAAGAGGAGCTTGGGGATCTAGGCTCCCTGGGCGACAGTCTGCGTCGGGAGTTCGACCAGGAGCGCATCTATATTCTTACTCCGGAGGGTCACGTCGTGGATCTCGCTCCCGGGGCGACGCCGCTGGACTATGCCTATCGTATTCATACGGAAGTTGGGCATCGCTGCCGAGCTGCCCGGGTGGATGGACGGATTGTTTCCCTCAACACCCCCCTTCAGACCGGTCAGAAGGTCGAGATTCTCACCGGTGATCAGGAAGAGCCGGCGTCTAGCTGGCTCAACCCCAACCTGGGCTATCTCACCACGCCCCGGGCCCGGGCTAAGGTGCAAGCATGGTTTCGGGCTCGGGACCGCGCCCGTAACATTGATGAAGGTCGTCAGCGGGTGCTGCGGGAGTTGACGCGCCTGTCTCTGGACGCCCGGGTGCTCCCGCAAGTCTGGGCCGCCTTGGAGCTCGATTCGGAAGAGGGGCTTTTCAGCGCCGTGGCCGTCGGCGAAATGACCATGGAGGCGGTGCTCGAGGCGGCGCAGGATGTGGCAGAGCGCAGCAGCGGAGATTTACAGCTTGATTTGCTGCCTGCGGCGGCCGCGCCGGAGCGCCCCGATGTGCTCGGGGCGGGTAACCGGCCCCTCGAGCTAGGTGCTTGCTGTGAGCCTAAGGGCCATCACAGCATTATCGGAGAAGTGGCCGAGACGGGGGTGCTCGTGCATCGCCGGGAATGCCCTCGTGTGCTTACCCTCGAGCACGCTGCACCGGCAAAACTCATCAAGCTCGAATGGGGGGGGAGCATTCCCCGACGCTTCCCCTTCGATATCGAAGTACGGGCCTACGATCGCGCGGGGCTTTTGTATGATGTTACGCACGTCTTCGCGCAAGAGCAGATAGACGTCCTGTCGAGTACCACTCGGACGGACCGCCTCGTATCAACAGCCACCATTGAGCTGACCGTCGAGCTGGATGGTTTGGCTTCCCTGGGCCGTTTACTTGACCGGATTACTCAGATTCCAAACGTGATTGACGCGCGGCGGGCGCCCCGGGAAGGGGTCGGCGCGACGCTTGTCCGACCCTAGGGGCCCGTGTAAGGTTCCCCGTCCCAGCCATTGCAGCTTTCAGAAAGAAAGCGGCGCGCATTCCCCCGAGCGCGCTGAGCCGAAGTCTTCGGAGTCGTCCATGCGAATTATCTTGTTAGGTGCCCCGGGCGCCGGAAAGGGTACGCAAGCTCAGTTCCTGATGGAAACGTTTTCGATCCCGCAAATTTCCACCGGCGATATGCTGCGTGCGGCGCGTGCAGCGGGTACGGAGCTGGGTAAGGAGGCCGAGCGCTACATGAGCTCTGGCGAGCTTGTGCCCGATACGCTGATCATTGCGCTGGTCAAAGACCGGATCGCGCAGGCGGATTGCGCCAAGGGGTTTCTGCTCGACGGCTTCCCTCGCACCATTCCCCAGGCCCAGGCGTTAGATGACGCAGGCGTGGCCATCGATGAAGTGATCGCCCTCGATGTGGACGATGAGGAAATTGTGAACCGGCTTTCCGGGCGTCGAGTTCATGAGGCCTCGGGCCGGATCTACCACGTGGAGTACAATCCTCCGAAGGTGGCGGGCCAGGACGATCAAACGGGCGATGCCCTTATCCAGCGTGAGGATGACAAAGAGGAAACGGTACGCCGGCGCCTTGAAGTCTACCGCGCCCAAACCCGGCCCCTCGTCGATTTCTACCAGGGCCTGGCGGCAGAGCGGCCTACCCTTCGCTACACCGGGATTTTGGGCACGGGCTCCGTGGAGGATATTCGCGGGAAGATTTTTAACGCCCTCGCCGAAGAAAAAAGCTGATTTCAGGTTTTCGAATAAACGCCTCGATCTAAGCCGGGTCGAGGCGTTTTTTTTGCGCCAGAGAAAAATCGTCTGAAGGTGCGGTGCGAGGAAAGATGAAATTCCTTCTCTGAGCTCGTATCATCGTCTCCGCGCAAACAAATTTGCTTTTCTAAAAAGTTGAAAGGAGCTCTCCATGGCTAAAGCGCCGCGAAGCACAACGGTAAAAAAGGCGCCCGCTAGCGCTGCAAAACCCGCTCAGTCCAAGGCGGAGAAGGCGCTGGCTGCAGCGCAAAAAGTCATGGACGCTGAACGCGGCCGTGTCGCTGAGGGGAAGAAGCGGCTTCTGGCTGCGCAGGTCAAAGCACGGGGCTCCAAGAAGGCGACGGATAAGAGGGCCGTGCTCGCCGCGCGGACAGCGCTGGGCAAGGCCAACGATAAGCTGCGTGCAGCGCGAAGCAAGATTGCCCAGGCACAAGCTGCCCTGCGGGCTGAGAAGGCGGCAGCGAAGCTCGTTGCGCAAAAGGCCACCATTCAGGCTGGCCTCGAGGCAGCGAACAAGGCCGGCGCTGCAAAACTAGCTGAGCGTCTGGAGAAAGCCGTGGCTCAATTTCGTGCCAAGAAGGCGGCGGAGCTGGCCCGGGCAGAGAAGCGGCGCGCTGCGAAGCGATCTGCCACGGCGGCTCGTCGGCTTCGCGCTCTAGAAAAGGGGGCCAAAAAAGGCACGGCACGAAAGGCATCGGCGCCTAAGGCCGTTCCAGCTAAAGCACCGGCTGCGAAGGCCGCACCCAAGGCAAAGGCGCCGGCGGTGAAGAAGGCGCCGGCCGTGAAGAAGGCCCCCGCTGCGAAGAAGGCGCCAGCGCCGGCCAACCAGAAGTAAGCCGCAGCGAAGCCTAGTCTGGTAAAGGCCCCGCGCTAGCGGGGCTTTTTTTGCCCGCAATAAAGCGCTTTAGCTTAGGGGCAGAAAGGTGACCTCGGTGCCGGCAGGGAGATCCCCGCAGGCAAGGGGAAGATCGAGCAAGCAGTTCGCTTCGGCAAGTACGCTTAGAAGATGGGAGTCTTGCTCTGGAAAGCTGCTAACAAGAAAGCCGTTTTCCGTTGTCGTAAAGTATGCGCGTTGAAAATCCCGACGTCCGGGTGCTTTTTTTAGCGGTTCCGCAAGCCGACCTCGCAGCCGAAGTGGTGGCGTCGCGCATTCGCCCGCTAGCTGGCGGAGCGCCGGGGCGACAAGCAGTAGAAAGGTCACATAGGATGAGACTGGGTTCCCCGGAAGACCAAAAAACGCCAGGCGCTCGTTCAGGAGTCCGAAGGTAAAGGGGCGGCCAGGTTTAAGGGCGAGGCGATGGAAGCGAAGCGTCCCCCGGGCCGCTAGCCAGGGCCTTAGGTAATCGGCATCGCCCACGGAAACGCCCCCCGTAGAGATCAAGACGTCGGGCTCCGCCTCCAGCATGGTCGCAAGAGTGTGCTCTAGACTTTCCATGCTGTCGCCACAGTGCCAGGTTCCCAGCAGCTCGACGGGAAGGGCCTCCAGGGCCCCGGGAAGGAGGAAGCGACTGGCATCATGGATCTGCCCCCAGGCAAGGGGTGCCCCGGGCGCAGCGAGTTCGTCTCCGGTGCTGAGGAGGGCTACCCGAGGCCGGCGCCAGCACGCGACGGCGCTCAGGCCGGCGGCGGCAAACAGCCCAAGATGGCGAGCGGTGAGGCGTTGGTTCGCTTGGCCGATGGGCGTTTCCGCTGGGAAATCACCGCCAGCTGGCCGGACATAGCGGTGGCCTTCGAGACGGGCGGACGCTCTGATTCGGTCTCCCTCGCGCTGGACCTCCTCTTGCGGCAGCACCGTATTGCAGGGTGGGGGCACCGCCGCCCCGGTAAAAATGCGCAGGCAGGTCCTTGGGGGTAGATCGCCTTGCCAAGGGGTGCCCGCGAAGGCTGTGCCGATTACGGGGAGTCCCGTGGTGAGGAGCTGGGGGAGATCGCTGGCCGCACAGGCGTAGCCATCCATGGCCGCGGCGGGGAACGGAGGCACGGCATGGGGCGCTTTGGGCGGCGCGCTCAGAACCCGTCCCAGCGCGGCATCTAAGGGGACGCTTTCGGCGTCTTGGGGCCGCCAAAGTTCGGCGGAAAGCTGCGCCCAAGCGTCGTCGAGTTCGATCATGGCGTGGGTCGTCCTTTTCGGGCGGAGCCCGTATTCTACCGCCCTGGATAAAAGGGCACCCCATGGAAACGTATTTCGAGCATGTGCTCGCACTGGATACCTCTGGCCCCGCCTGTTCCCTGGCCCTACAGACCGGGGGGCAGGTGTTCTTCCGCCATGAGGTGGGGGCGCGCATTCATAACCAGCGGCTTCTTGCGCTGCTCGACGAGCTTTTCAGAGAGGCAATGCTGGCGCCGCGGGGGCTAGATCTCGTCTTGGTGACCGTGGGCCCTGGTGCTTTTACGGGGCTCCGCATCGGTACGGCCGCAGCCCAGGCCCTCGCCTACGCGGCGGGTGCCCCGGTGCTTTGCCTTTCCAGTCTTGAGGCGCTGGCCCTATCGGCGGTGCGCGTGCTACCCGCAGACGCACCGGCGTCCCTGGACGTGCTGGTAGATGCGCGTATGGATGAGGTCTACCGCGCCCGCTTTGCCGTGGCGAACGGCGTGGTGCGCCGCACGGGAGAGGATGAAATTGTGGCCATCGATACCCTTCTCGATGCGCGGGCAAGCACGCAATCCTGGGTGGCCCTAGGCGATGCGGTGGCGCTTCCTCGCCTCGCTCCCTGGGTGGCAACGGCTGCGCTTCAGCTGCCCGAGCTGCTGGTCGATGCGCGGGCGCTTTTGCCCCTCGCCCTAACGCGCCCGCCCGGTTCGGCTGCGCTTGCCGTTCCGCGCTACCTAGAGGGCCAGACTCGCTGGCAGCCAGCGGCGAAGGGGGCTAGCGCTTCGTGACGCCCCTGGGCCAGCGGCCTCTTGCCATCCAGCTTGAGGCCGGTCTTCAGTCGCCCCTGCCGCCGGGGTGGTCTTGGAAAAGCCGGTCTCCCTTAACTTTGGGATCGCCCCCAGGCCTTGGTTTGGGTGATCTGTCCATCGATTTTCTTCGGGGGCGGGTAGCCCATCGCCTGGCGCGGGCCGCGGAAGAGCCGGTGCTGCGCGCCCTTGGCGTTCGGCGCCAAAGCGGGATTCAGTCCGTGGTAGACATGACCGGTGGCCTCGGGGGGGATGGCACGCGCATTGCCGCTGCGGGGGCGGAAGTGCTCATCGTGGAGCGCCATCCCGTGGTTTTTGCGCTGCTTGTGGACGCGCTGCAGCGGGCGGAGCGAGCCGGCCAAGCCCCCTGGGGGGGAAGGCTCCGGCTGTACCACGGGGACGCTTGCGATCTGGCTTTTTCTGGCTATGAGGCTGCCTACCTCGATCCCATGTATCCCGCCCGCCGAAAGGCGGCGCTCGGCGCCCGGGAGCTGCGGATCTTAGCGGTCCTTTTTGGTGAAGCGCCGGCCACGACGCAACCGGAAGCGCTCCTGAGCGCAGCGCGCGCTCAGCCTTTTCGTCGTATTGTCATGAAAGGGCCTCACCACTACCGGCCGCCGGGCCCCGCGCCCGCGTTCGTCCACGAGGGCCGCGCAGTGAATTTCTACGGTTGGCTTAGGGCGCTGAATAGTGAGTTGGGGCCGTCAGCTGGGCGCGAAGGGTCGGATCAATCGCGCGGCGCCCAAGGCGAAGGACCTGGGTGAGCTTCGGGGTCGGATGAAGTTGGCCGTCACGACGCCCTGCGAAGCCCTGTTCAAGGGCGACGTCGGCTAGGCCATGGCGTTCAGACAGGAGGCTCTTTTCGTCGCCCGGAAGGGGCGGGGCCCAGCGCAGGACCAGGCTTTCCCAGCGGGCTTCAAAGACGTCCGCCGTAAGCCCGGGATTCAGCGCCAGAAGCTGACCGGCGAGGAACAGTCGATTCAAAATTTCGTCGCCCAGGCGGGCAAGGAGCGCGGCGAGGGGATGCTCCTCCACGCGCCATCCTCGTTGTCCGTGGCGAGTGCTCAAGCCCGCCGTCTCCAGGGCGTGGGCTACGCTCTCGAAGTCGGGAAGGGCGTCCCCCGCCGTAGGCAGCTTCCAGCAGTGCACAACCAGCGGTCGGAGGAGCTCAAAGGCCGCCGCGAGAAAGCGTTCCTGTCCCATGCGGCGCAGCAGGGCAAGCACCACAGCGGGTAGCACCACGCTATGGGCCAGGCTGTTGCGATACCAAAGCAGATAGGGCGCGGCCCGTTGAGCGCTGAGTACGGGGCCCAGGGGGTCCGCTAGCCGCTCGAGGAGTCCTTCCTCTTCCCCGCGCGCAAGCAAGGCCTCCGTAGCTAGAGTGGGATGGCGTTGGAGGGGGCCGAGGGGGAGGGCTTTCAGGAGAGCCTCGAGCCCGCTTAGGCACTCTTGGGCGCTGGCTGCCCTGAGTTGGGCCTCCGGCGCGGCAAGAAATACGAGTGCCAGGCGCTGTATGCCATTCGAGGGCGCGATGGCGTTGACGCGCCCCAGGAGCTGGTTGCCGAGGCGGCTTAGGCGCTGTGTTTCAGCGTCCGGAGTAAGGGGCTGGGGGGCAGCCGTTTCGGGAAGGGTTAGCGCCTCCCCAAAGGTTACCGTTACCCGGCCAAAGCGTTGGCGAAGGAACTGGCGGGCGGAACGCAGCAGGCCGAAAAGCGTTTCCCGCTCCTTTTTGCCGCCGCGAAGTTCCTTGAGATAGCTGCCCCCCTCGATGATGCGCTCATAGCCTAGGTGGACGGGAATGAAGGCTAGGGGACGCTTTAGCCCCCGGGCTTGGGCGGCCAAGGTCATGCGTAGCATCCCCCAACGCGCTCCGAGCATGCGTCCGCTACGGCTTCGACCGCCCTCAATAAAATACTCCATGGCAAAGCCCTGAGAGCAGAGCCGGTCGACGTAGCTTTCAAATACGGCGGTGTAGAGCTGATCTCCCGCAAACTTTCGTCGCATGAAGAAAGCGCCGCCGCGGCGAAGCAGCGGACCGGCGACGGGAAGATTGAGATTATTGCCCGCGGCAATGTGAGGGAGCATGAGTCCCCCGTAGAACAAGACGTAGCTTAGAAGCAGGTAGTCGACATGGCTGCGGTGGCAGGGCGCATAAATCAGGGTGTGGTCCCCGGCAAGGGCCCGAACGTGGTCGAGATTGCGAACCTCGACGCCATCATACAGGCGGTTCCAGAGCCAGCTGAGGAGCCAATCAAAGAACCGGACCGTGGGATAGGAAATATCTGAAACGATCTCCCGTGCCATGGCCCGGGCCTCACCCCAGGCCTTTGCCCGGGGCTGATCCGAGGCCTCGATGGCCTCGAGTACCCGGGGGTCGCTCAGCACCGCGTTCATGAGCGTGCGCCGGTGCGAAAGGTCTGGACCCAGGAGCGCTTCCCGGTGGCTGCGGAATCGCTGGCGCAAGAGCCGCAGCAGCCGACGCTCAGCGATGGGTGCGGGGCAATCGGGGGGGAAGGCGTCCGTAGGAATAGGCGGCGCAAAACGTAGAAAGATGTGTTGCCGGTTAAGGGCGAAGGCCAGCCAGCGCCGAAGGCGGCCTGTGGCGGCCCAACGTTCGCTGAAAAGCCAGGCTAGGAAGGCCCCTTCCCGCTGCGGTGCGCGTCCCCAAAAGACCGAGACGGGAATCAGTTGCGGAGGCGAGGGACCGCCGAGGGCGGTAGCCAGCTCGGGAAAGGCGTCGGAGTAACGACGAGCGCTGCGTCGCCCAAAGAGCCAACTCCCTTCCCGGCGGCGCAGATACACAAGCCCCGGGCCCGCCCCGGGGGCGCCGTGCTCGCCCTCCGCTTCCGGGAGACCGTGATGCGCACAGACGCTTTCCAGCACGAGGCGGGCAAGGTGGGAGCGCTCCTCCAGCACGTAGATGGGCTTGGGGCCGAGCCCCTCTGGGAGCCCCTCGACGTCGAGCGCTCGAGCGCGGAACGCACGACCGAGCAGCCCCCGCAGGCTGCCATACAGCCAGCTGTTTCCCTTGCGCTGAATCAATGCCGTCCTCTCCCCAGGGTGCGGCCGTAAGTTTAGCAAGGGCGGTCACGAAAAGGCGTTAGGGGCTGGAGGGGTTTCGCCCTTCATAGTAGCCGTCGATAGGCGGCGCTTCCGCCGTGGCCTTGGGCTCGGGGTTAACCCGCCAAATCCCCTCGGCCTTGCGGGTGGTAATGGCTTCCACATCTCCCGTATCGCGAAGAATGGTCGGCCGGAGAAAGACCAGCAAATTCCGCTTCACCCGTTCCGTGCTGGTGCTGCGAAAGAGCTTGCCGGCTAGGGGCAGGGAGGACAGCAGGGGCACGCGCTGAATGCTTTCCTGGGTGTCATCTTGAATCAGTCCGCCGAGCACAATCGTTTGGGCATCTTCGGCAAGAATGACCGTATTGATGGTGCGTTTGTTGGTTACGATGTCGGAAAAACCGCTGGCGCCAATGGTGCCTGCGTTCGCGACGGAGGAAACCACTTGCTCCACTTCCAGGCGGACCGAATCGCCCTCGTGAATATGGGGTATGACGCGCAGCGTGATACCTACGTCCTCGCGCTGGATCGTGGTGAAGGGGTTGTTTGCCCCGTTTTGATTGGTGGTGAAGGAGCCGGTCCGAAAGGGCACATTCTGGCCGACAACGATGGAGGCTTCCTCGTTATCCAGGGTCAGGATGCTCGGGGTAGAGAGCAGGTCGGAATCGCTGTTGCTGCTTAGGGCCTGCAAAACCGCGCCGAAGGAAATGCCATTCGAGAGCTTGGCCACGGCCACGGTGGGATTCGTCAGGCTGGCCCCCGCGCCCAGGAGGTTCAGATCTTGAGTCGTCTCTATGGCTCCCGTACCAAGGCTCGTGCCCAGGAGCGCCTGCAGCGCGCCAGCCAGCGGACTCACGGCAAGGGGTGCCGATTCTCCTTTGCGATCAATCACCGCCATATCTACGCCCAGATCGCGGCGATCTTGTAGGGCTACCTCGACAATAGCGGCCTCGATGAGCACCTGGGTGCGGCGCACATCCAAGCTTTGGAGGAGCTCGGAAACCTCCGCCAGCGTGGAAGGATCACTGCGGACAACGACGGCATTCAGCGATGGGTCCGCGGCAATGGTGGTGCCTGCGTCGCCCTGCCCCCCTCCTTCCTTGGTGGAGACCACGCCCTTGAGCAGGGTTGCCACCTGGTCGGCGTCCGCATGGCTAAGACGGAAAACACGGGTCGAACCCTGGCGCGTAGCGGGTTGATCTAATTGGGCAATGAGCCGTTGAAGGCGAGCTAGGGGCTCCGTTTGTCCCCGCAGGACCAGGGAGTTATTTCTCGCATTCGCCACAACCTGCACCGCTTGGGGGTTTGAGCCGCTTTCCCCCAAGGCATCGGGGGCCAGTTCCGCCAGCAGGGCAACGATGGTGTCGACGTAGGCTTCCTTAAGCGGGACCACTACCACTTGCTCGTCATTCGCAACGTCGATCTCTTGGATGATTTTCTCCATGCGCGCGATGTTCTCGGCGTGGTCGGACAAGATGATGACGTTGGGCTTGTCCACGGAGGCGACGTGGCCGTACTGGGGGATGAGGGGGCGGAGAATTTTGACCAGCTCGTTCGAGGGCACGTTTTCCGCCTTGATGACCCGGGTCACGATGGCTTCGCCGTTCGCGCCCTCGGTGAAGTCTAGGGGGGCGCTCGATTGCTTGGCGAGGGTTTGCTGGACGATTTTTATAACGCCGCCCGCCGGAATGGCGGCAAAGCCGTGCACTCGAAGGACGGATTGGAAGAGCTCGTAAACACCCTCTTCATCCAGCGGGGTGGAGGACACGATAGTGATGCGGCCTTGCACTCGAGGGTCGATAACGAAGTTTTTCCCCGTGATGCGCGCGACCTCGGAGATAAATGCGTCGAGCTCCGCATCCTTAAGATTGATTTGCCAACTGCCGGTCTCGGCATGGGTCAGCAGGCCGGCGCCCAGCAGGACCACCACGGCCAGAAGGCGGCAGCAGGCGAGAGGCAGGGCCAGAGCTTGGCGGACTAAAGGCTTTAGCATGAGCAGCTCACTCGGGTAGGGGGGCGGTGACGAAGAACGTCCGTTCCCCGCGTTGAATTTCCAGGCGGGCGCTGCCGGCGGCAAGTACCGCATCAATTTGGTCGGGGTTTTGCGCGAGCCCGTCCACGCCCTGGCCATTGACGGTCAGGATGCGGTCCCCGGGGCGTAACCCCACCTGAGCGAGGGCTGCCGCGGGTACCTGATTGTTAATTTCTAGGCCGCCGCCTCCGCTAGCCGGGGCCAGCCCATAGCCCGCAAGGGCCGCGCTGCCTTTTTCGCTGAGTTCCGCTTGGAACGCCCGCAGGGCGACCCGCGGCGAGAAGGCCGGCGTGCGGACGTTAGCGCTGGCTCCGCTTCGCGCCCGCTGTTCGGCTTCGGCGAACTGGTCCCGGGGGCGGCTGGCGCTGTTCGACCGGGCGGTCGTGTTGAAGACCGCGCTACGGGGCGTGCTTGACGCAGAGACGTCGCGACCTCGCGCGCCCGAGGCGGTGCTTTGGAAGCCTGCGGAGGCCGCGCCTTTGGGAAAGCGGAGCGTTTCGAGCTGCCCTTGCCGCTGCAGCAGTACGTGGTCGCCCTTCACCTCGGCCAGCACAACCCCGCCGGGTAGGGTCGCGCCTTGGAGGTAGCGTCGTGGGCTGCTTCCCGCCGCGGCGATGAGCGCGCTCGATTCCCCTTGCCCACTGAAGACGCCAAAAAGGGTCAAGGCAAGGCGCGTTTCCGGGGCGTTGACCACTTGCGATGCGATTGTGGCGGCGCCGGGGGCGCCGAATAAGGGCGTTCGAAGCAGGCGGTCGCGATCGTAGTCTTTCTCCGGAGCGGCTGCCGCAAGCGGAATGGGGGGCGCAACCGCCGGGGTGGTGAAGAAAATGACCCGGTCAGCAAGAAAGGCCCCCAAGCCCAGAAGCAGGGCCAGGGTGGTGGCGCGGGCGGCCCCTGTGCTGTCAAGTTGGATCATGGTTGCCTCTGCAGCCATGCGAGGTGAAGCGGAAGTGTAGCAGGCTCGCAAGGCCGCATTTCAAAACACCTTTTCCGATAGGGCCAGCACCTGCGCGTCCTCACCGAGGCCCTCCGGGGCGGGGGACCGGGCGAGGGTCAGGAGCCGCTTCTTGATGGACAAATCCACCCAGCCGTTCCCTCGCAGGGCGAAGTCGAGCACCGGTCCCGCAGGGCTCGCCACGGTGGCGGCGGCTGCGCCTTGGGCGTTTCGACCCAGCTCGGCGCTCAGGGGCGGAAAGGTGGGCTCAAAGGTAGCGCCCCCCAGCCGGTAGCGGACTGGGCCACCGGTCCAGCGCAGGGTGCCGCCTACCATCGTGAGGGTTTGCCCAGCACCCTCGACCCGTACGTCGCGCCCTTGGATCTCGCCTTCCGGTGCGATCTCGTAGGGGCTAAGCCATTGCTTTAGGGCGGTGCTGCTGAGGGCCAGCTGGGGAATCGAGAGCGTCCAACTGCCCGGGCGGAGCTGAGCCATTCCCTGGAGGGTCAGCGTCGGGCCTTCAAGGCTTAAGCGAAGGGGCAGGGCGAGGGTTTCCGGGCGCGTCAGGTGCCAGCTCAGGGCGCCAAGGGGCTGGCCGCGGTAAGCAAGCTGGACAGTGCCCGCGAGGAGGTGCCCCGTGGCCCCGGAAACGGCCAGGGCGCCGCCCTGTGGCAAGGGGAGCCAGGCCGCTGGGGCCCGCAGCACCAGGGTGAGGACAAAGGCGGCGGCAATCCAGCGCCCGCCCTGAAGCGCAGCCCCTAACCTTTCCATAGCACGGCATGCCAGCTGCCTGCGCGCCAGTCCTGGAAGCGTTCGGCGTCCAGGTCTTCCCCTTCTCGCCACGGCGCGTCCGCGAAGCGAAGGCGCGCCGAAGGGAAGGCCTGAGCGAGCGCCTTGGCGAGGGCTTCATCATTTGCCCAGGGGCTTGCGGCGGCGGGAGAAAGGTTGAGCGCAGACCAAGCGCCCTGCGCTTTGGGTATGACCCGAAGGGTCAAGGTTTCTAGGGTCGCAATCCAGCCTGAGGCCCGAGGGCGGGGCGCCACGGGCTGCCCGAGCGCCGAGCCGAGCCAGGGGCTCAAGGCGTCATCGGCGATGCCCTGGAAATAGACTTCGATGTCGGAAAGCGCGGTCATGAAGTTCCTCGGTGCATCCTGGGCGCACTGTGCGCGGGGAAGGTCACAGTTTCATGACCCTAGCGAGGCGGTAAAAGCTGAGCCGCGATGGCTTCATAAACCGCGCTCAGCACGATGAGATCCTTGGCCAGGACCCGTTCGTTAAGTTGATGGATGGTGGCATTGACGGGACCCAGCTCAACCACCTGGCTGCCCAGGGGGGCGAGGAAGCGCCCGTCGGAGGTGCCGCCTCCCGTGGAGCGCTCACAGCGCACCCCGGCCACCGTTTTGAGGGCGGTTTCCGTGGCCTCGATCAGCGGCCCACCGTCGGTAAAGAAGGGTGGTCCGGAAAGCTGCCAGTGGGCGGTGAAATCTACCCCCGCCTGCTCCAGCTCTGCATCCACCTGTCGCGCGAGGGCCTCTGGAGTTTGGCCGGGATTGAAGCGGAAATTCACCTCCGCTTCGAGCTGCCCGGGGATCACGTTGGTCGCGCCGGTGCCGGCCTGAATATTCGATATCTGAAAGCTGGTGGGGGGGAAGGGGCCGAAGCCCTTATCCCAGCGCCGCGCGGCGACGGCGGCCAGGGGGGCAAGGCAGTCATGGATCGGGTTGCGGGCCTTTTCTGGATAGGCCACATGGCCCTGGATTCCGTGTACCCGTAAGCGTCCTCCAAGGGAGCCACGCCGGCCTACGCGGATCACGTCGCCGAGGCGCTGGCTGCTCGACGGCTCCCCAATGATCGCCCAGGTAGGGAGTTCGCCGCGGTGCTTGAGCACCTCAGCGACGTAGCGGGTGCCATGGTGGGCGGGCCCTTCCTCGTCGCTCGTCAGTAGAAAGGCGAGCCGGCCGCGACGGGGAGCGCGCGTCAGCCGTTCTGCTGCGCACACCATCGCCGCCAGGCTTCCCTTCATATCCGCTGCCCCGCGCCCCCAGAGCCACTCCCCGTCGAAGTGGCCCGCAAAGGGCGGATGGGTCCAGGCGTCTTCCGGGCCCGTGGGCACCACATCGGTGTGTCCGGCGAAGGCCAGCGTTTCCGGCCCTTCGCCCCAGGTTGCCCAAAGATTGCTCACGCCATCCCTGTCCAGGCGCTCGCATTGAAACCCTGCTGCGCCGAGGCGCTCAGCAATGAGATCGAGGCAGCCCGCGTCCTCCGGAGTGACGGAGGGGCGGCGGAGCAGGGCTTGGGTTAGGAGAAGAATGGGGTCCATGGTTCAGTTACTTTGGTGCAGCATGGGGTTTAGGGCGATCGCCTTGCGATTGCTTCGGCACTCAACCGCCCCGGTTTGGCTGTTGCGCAGGAAGAGCATGTCACTGCCGCCGGCGAGTTCGCGGGCTTTGCAGACTCGGAGCGTCACGCCGTGCTCATCCAGCAGCGTCACTCGGGTGCCCGGGGTGATATAGAGCCCCGCCTCAATGGTGCACCGATCGCCCAGGGGGATGCCCGTGCCCGCATTGGCGCTGATCAGACAGGCTTCGCCGATGGAAATGCGCGTGGTGCCGCCGCCGGAAAGGGTGCCTGCGGTGCTCGCGGAGCCGCCGAGGTCGGACCCGGCACCCACGACGACGCCCTGGGAGATGCGGCCTTCAATCATGCCGCTGGCCAGGGTGCCGGCGTTGAAGTTGACGAAGCCCTCATGCATCACCGTCGTGCCGTCTCCGAGATAAGCGCCCAAGCGAATGCGACTGGCATCGCCAATGCGGACCCCCGAGGGCACCACGAAATCGGTCATGGCGGGGAACTTGTCAATGGAGAAGACCTTTAAGGTCCGCCCCAGGAGCCGCGCCTCCAGCTGCCGCCCATCGAGCTCTGCCAGGGCGATGGGGCCCTCGCTGGTCCAGGCCACATTGGGTAGCGCGGCGAAGATCCCCTCGAGGTTGAGCGTATTGGGCTTGCATAGCCGATGGCTTAGAAGATGGAGCTTGAGATACGCGTCGGCGACCTCTTCGATGGGTTCATCTGCCGTGAGGCAGGTGAGCACCACAGCGCCCTGGGCGGTGCCGAGGCGCTTGGCCAGGTCGGCCTGCCGCGGGGCGCCGGCGTCGGCGAAGGCGCTCCGGAGCCGCCCGAGATCCCGCGGGCTTAGGCGCGTTACGCGCGCTGGGGCAACGGCTGCGTCAGTCAACGCCGCGGCGAGGGCCGGCGCCGGCTGGAAGCAGGGCTCGGGGTAAAAAACGGCGAGGGGCTGGCCCGCCGAATCGAGCTGGGCAAGGCCCAGGGCAAAGGCAAACATAGGCGCTCCTAGTGGGGCTTTGAGACAAGGCTCGGGGCGGGATCGAAGGCCTCATCTAAGCGTTGGCAGATGGTCCGTTGCAGGCGCTCGAGGGTTTCGGGATTGGTGATGGGTTCCCGGTCTTCTCCCGTGATGTAGAAGACGTCATCGATGCGCTCTCCCAGGGTGGCGATCTTGGCCCCCTGGAGGGAAATGCCTTCCTCGAGGAAGATCAAGCCGAGGCGGGCCAGGAGCCCCGGCCGGTCGTTGGCAATGACCCGGAGGTCCGTCACCGGGGTGCGGGGATCGTTCTCCACCAGCACCTCGGTGGGCGTCTGGAAGGCGCGCAGGGCCCGGGGGATGCGCCGTCTCACCACATCGGGAAAGGTGTTGGGCTCCGCAAGGACCGTACGAAGGGTTGCCGCCAGATGCGCCTGAGCCGCTTCATCGGTGAGCGGCGTACCGGCTTCCGTAAGGACCATGAAGCTGTTGAAGCACTGGGCGCTGCCTGTGGTGTGGACCCGAGCTTCTTGAACCGAGAGGTCTTGCTGATCGAGGATGGCGGCCGTGGCCGCGAACAGGTTGGGTTGGTCGTTGGCGAAAATAAAGACCTGCGTGGCGCCTTCGAAGCCTCCCGCATCCCGAAGGTAGGTGCGGACCCTAACCAGCGGCCCCTCTCGTTGAAGATCGTGCTTAAGGGCTGCCTCAAGCTGCCAAACGATGTCCTCCACCTCGAGGCGAAGGAAATAGTCCTCGTCCGTTTCCGTGAAGAAGGGAGCGAGGGTCTTGGCGTCGAGGCCGCGTGCGGCGAGCGCGGTGAGGGCGGCCTGCCGGGTGCTTGCAATCCAATCCTCGCGATCGGGGGCGGCCTGCTGGCTGGAACTCAGAAGCAGACGCGTTTCCTCGAAAAGCTGTCGCATGAGGGTGGCTCGCCAGCTGTTCCAGAGGGAGGGGTTCGTCGCATTGATATCCGCCACCGTCAGGGCGTAGAGGTAGCGCAGCCGTTCCTCCGTGCCCACCTCGGCGGCAAAGGCGGCCAGAACCTTTGGATCACTAATGTCCTTGCGCTGTGCCACGTCGGACATCAGCAGATGCTGGCGGACCAGCCAGGCCACCAGTTCTCGGTCTTCCGTCGCAAGGCCATGGCGGTCTGCGAAGCGCTCCACGTCCGCGGCCCCAAGGGTTGAATGGTCGCCCCCTCTACCCTTTGCAATATCGTGGTACAGCCCAGCGATATAAAGCAGCTCGGGCTTCTCAATTTGCCGCATACAGCGATGGGCCACGGGGTAGCGCGCTTCCGCGCTGTCGTAAAGAAAGCGCCGGAGGTTCCGCAGCAAGAGCATGGTGTGCGCGTCCACCGTGTAGATGTGGAAGAGATCGTGCTGCATCTGCCCGATGATCCGCCCGAATTCGGGGAGGTAGCGGCCGAGCACGCCATAGCGGCGCATGCGGGTAAGCTGGGACACCAGTCGATGGGGGCTGCGGAGCAGGGCCAGGAAGCAGGCGCTGTTTTCCGGATCGGCGCGGAAGGCGTCGTCGATGAGGTCTAGGCTTTGACGAATCATGCGGATCGTTGAGGCGCGCACCCGGTCGATGTCTTCCCGGTTCGCTAGGATGACAAAGAGCTCGAGGAGGGCTTTCGGCCGAGTGCGGAAAACATCCCCCCGGCGCGCGGCGAGGGTGTGGCCTTGCACCTCGAACTCGTCGTTCAGCACCTCTCGCGGCGCCTCGCTCTCCGGGGTGACGATGGCCTCTTCAAAATGCTGGAGGATGAGATCGTTGAGCTCCCGCAGGGTCAGCACGTGCACGTAGTAGTCGTGCATGAATCGCTCCACCGCCAGCTGGCCGCCGCTGTCCTCATAACCAAAGACCACCGCGAGCTGCCGCTGGTAGTCGAAGCGAAGCTGTTCCTCGGCCCGCTTGGCCAGCAGATGCAGGCCCCAGCGTACCTTCCAAAGGAAATCTCGGCCCTGAAGGAGGGCGAGCAGCTCATCGGCCGTTAGAAAGCCCAAGCTGATGAGGTGTTCGAAATCGTTGGTGCCGTAGTGGTGCCGCGCCACCCAGCCAAGCATTTGGATATCCCGGAGTCCGCCGGGGCCGTTTTTGACGTTGGGCTCGAGGTTGTACTCCGTGTTGTCGTAGCGCCTGTGGCGGGCGTTTTGCTCTTCAAGCTTAGCGTCGAAGTAGCGGGCGCCGGGCCAGAGTCGGGCCTGGCTAAGGCGCTCCCCGAGCTGCAGCCGCAGCCGTTGCGCCCCCACCAGAGTGCGGGTCTCTAGCAGATTGGTCATCACGGAGACATCTTGCCGGGCCTCCTCCACGCACTCGTCCAGGGTCCGCACGCTGTGGCCGATGGTGGTGCCCAGATCCCAGAGGCTGTGGAGGAAGGCCTCCAGAACCGTCTTGAGTTCGTTGCCGGGGGGCTCGGCAAGGAGGATGAGAATGTCGATATCGCTAAAGGGGTGGAGCTCCCCCCGGCCATAGCCGCCGACGGCCAGCAAGGCGAGGGGGGGATCCCCAAAACTCCCCTCGCGAGGCCAGGGATGGGCGTTGAAGAGCTCCGTCAGGGCGGAGTCAAACAAACTCGCCCGGGCGCGCAGCAGGGCAGAGACTTCCGCGCCCTGGCTAAATTGCTGATCGAGCTGAGCCTGACTGTCCTGAAGCCGTCGGCGAGGGCTGGGGGCGTCCGGGCTGTTGATCACAGCGTTTCGTCACTCCGGCGGGTTAGGATTTCCGCGCCCGTGGCGGTGACTAGGAGGGTATGCTCCCACTGGGCGGACGGTTTGTGGTCTTTGGTGACCACGGTCCAGCCGTCGGGCAGAAGCTTCACGTCCCGGCGCCCGGCATTGATCATGGGCTCGATGGTGAAGGTCATCCCTTCCTTAAGCACCTCTCCCGTTCCCGGGCGGCCGTAATGGAGGATCTGCGGGGGCTCGTGGAAGCCGCGACCAATACCATGGCCGCAGTATTCGCGCACCACGGAGAAGCGCTGCGCTTCCGCATGGCGCTGGATGACATGGCCAATGTCGCCAAGGGTTGCGCCCGGGCGCACCGCTTCGATGCCGAGATAAAGGCATTCCTGAGCTACCCGGCTTAGCCGTTCGCCAAGCACGGTGCCCGAGCCGCCGACGACAAACATCTTCGACGTGTCGCCGTGCCACCCATCTTTAATGACCGTGACGTCGATGTTCAGCAGGTCGCCTCGCTTAAGCGCCTTGCCTTCCGTGGGGATGCCATGGCAAACCACATGGTTCACGGACGTACAAACGGAGGCTGGGAAGGGCGTTTGTCCGGGGGCGCCCCGGTAGTTGAGGGGGGCGGGGATACAGCCTAGGTCCTCAACGATGAAACGGTGACATCGATCATTCAGGGCCTTTGTGGTGGTGCCAGGTACCACAAAGGGGGTAATCATCTCCAGGACGGAGGCCGCTGCCGCCCCGGCGGCCCGCATGCCAGCAATGTCCTCCGGCGTCTTCAGAGAGTCGGCCATGATTCTTGCCTTCGAGCGATGGCGGCTTTTGCCGCGATGGGGATTTGTGCTATAAAACGCGCCGCGAAAGGACGTCAGCAGCGCTTGAGTCCTTAGCATACCTTGAATGACCCACCCTTCGCTGCTGGAGGGGTCAAAATACGCACACGCTTCGACACACCTGCCGGGGTGCCCTAAGGGGTCGGTAAGTGGGAAGCGTGGAGGCCTAACCCGGAGACAACTTGTGACCGATATCAGCATGCGCGATTTGCTGCAGGCGGGGGTGCATTTTGGGCACCAAACCCGTTACTGGAACCCGAAAATGGCGAATTTCATTTTCGGAGCCCGCAATAAGATTCACATCATTAATCTCGAAGAGACCCTGCCGCGCTTTCGGGCCGCTCTCGACGACGTCCGTCGCATGGGCGCCAAGAAGAATAAGCTCCTTTTCGTTGGCACCAAGCGCGCCGCAGCGAAAATTATCAAGGAGCAGGCGAGCCGCGTGGGGATGCCCTACGTCGATCAACGCTGGCTCGGCGGTATGCTCACGAACTACAAGACCATTCGCCAGTCCATCAAGCGTCTCCGCGACCTTGAAACGGAAGCGTCGGACGGCACCTTCGACAAGCTCACCAAGCGCGAAGCCCTCATGCGCACCCGGGAGATGGAGAAGCTCGAACGCGCCATCGGCGGGATTAAGGACATGGGCGGCCTTCCTGATGCGCTCTTTGTGATCGACGTCGAGCACGAGCGCATTGCCATCAGCGAAGCCAACAAGCTGGGTATTCCGGTGATCGGCATTGTTGATACCAACAGCAACCCCGACGGCATTGACCACGTGATCCCGGGCAACGATGACGCGATCCGCGCCATTCGCCTTTACGTGGCGGCCTTCGCTGATGCCATCTCCCAGGGCAAGCACGCTGCGGCCGGCGACGTCGCTGCAGACGAGTTTGTTGAGATTGAGGACGATGGCGTCGCCGCCGAGGCCCCCTAAGGCCTAGCGGGAACCCTTCGCGGGGCGCGCTCGGCGCGCCCTGTTCGGTCAAGTTAGACACATTAAATTAGCGAGGACAGGCAGGTGGCAATTACCGCAGCCATGGTTAAGGAGCTCCGGGAACGGACGGGGCTTGGCATGATGGATTGTAAAAAAGCGCTGGTGGCTTCCGAGGGTGACCTCGAACTGGCCATCGAGCAGCTACGGAAGGACGGTGCGCTGAAGGCGGCGAAAAAAGCCGGCCGTACCACCGCGGAAGGGCTCCTTGGGCTTCGCGTAGCTGAGGACGGCTCCTCCGCCGTGATGGTCGAGGTGAACATTGAGACGGACTTCGCCGCGCGGAACGAGCGGTTCATCGCATGGGTTCAGCGGGTTGCGGACCAGGCTTTTGAGGCCGGTACGGACGACGTCGCTGCCCTGCTTGAGGCCGGTCTTGAAAGCGAGCGGGAAGCTCTGGTCCAGGAAATTGGGGAGAACATCACGGTGCGCCGTATCGCTAGGGTGACCGGGGCTCGGGTTGCTGCCTATGTGCACGCCGATAACCGCAAGGGGGCGCTCGTGGGCCTCTCGGCCGGCGAAGACGCTCTCGGCAAGGATCTGGCCATGCACGTTGTGGCGCTGAATCCGAAGGTGGCGACGCCGGAAGCCCTCGACCCGGAAGATCTCGCCAAGGAGCGGGAAATTTACGAGGCCCAGGCAGCGGAAAGCGGCAAGCCTGCGGAGATCGTGGCGAAGATGGTGGAAGGCCGGCTGAACAAGTACAAGGCCGAGGTCAGCATGACCGAGCAGCCTTTTGTTAAAGACGGTAACCTGAAGGTGAAAGATCTCTTGAAGGATGCGGGCGCCACCCTCGAAGCGATGGTCCGCTTCGAGGTCGGAGAAGGCATCGAGAAAGAAGAGACGGATTTCGCAGCCGAGGTGGCCGCGCAGGTTCGGGGCGAGGGCTAAGCTCGCCAAGCAGAAGGGGTCGGGTCGTGTCGAAGCCGTCGAGAACGCTCAAGTATCGCCGTATTTTGCTGAAGCTTAGCGGCGAGGCGCTCATGGGCGATCAAAACTTCGGCATCGACCCGAAGGTTCTTGATCGCATGGCTGTTGAAATCGGCCAGCTGATCGGCGTTGGGGTCCAGGTGGGTCTGGTCGTTGGGGGCGGGAACCTCTTTCGGGGGGCTGCCTTGCACGCCGCGGGGTTGGATCGCGTCACCGGGGACCACATGGGCATGTTGGCAACGGTAATGAACGCTTTAGCCATGCGCGATGCGCTTGAGCGAGCCAACATCTCCGCATCCGTGATGTCGTCTATCCCTATGAGTGGCATTGTCGAGCACTACGACCGTCGCCGAGCCATCCGCTATCTGGATCAGGGCGATGTTGTCCTGTTCGCGGCGGGCACGGGGAACCCCTTCTTTACGACCGATTCGGCGGCGTGCCTCCGGGGTATCGAGGTCGATGCGGACGTGGTGCTCAAAGCCACCAAGGTGGACGGCGTTTACACCGCGGATCCAGTGTTCGACCCCAGTGCCGAGCTTTTGCCTTACCTAACCTATGACGACGTGCTTGAGCGCGACCTCGGGGTGATGGACCTCACGGCCATCTGCCTATGTCGGGATCACGCCATGCCTCTTCGGGTCTTCAATATGGGCAAGGTGGGGGTCCTGCTGAAGCTCATGCTCGGGGAGGAGGATGGCACTCTCATCCAAGGAGAACCACGGTGATCGACGAGATTAAGGACGACACGCAAGCGCGGATGGAAAAGAGCGTTGCGGCCCTGGAAACGGCCTTCGCGCGCATCCGCACGGGCCGAGCCAGCCCGGCGCTGCTGGACGACATTAAGATTGATTACTACGGCACCCCCACGCCGCTTAATCAAGTGGCAAGCATCACGGTGGAGGAGTCGCGGGCCCTGTTGATCTCTCCTTGGGAGAAGAAACTCGTGCCGGCCGTCGAGCGGGCAATCCTAAAAAGTGATTTAGGACTGACGCCGAATG
Source organism: Pseudomonadales bacterium (assembly GCA_016779325.1). Classification (GTDB taxonomy): domain Bacteria; phylum Pseudomonadota; class Gammaproteobacteria; order Pseudomonadales; family Azotimanducaceae; genus Salivita. Next base: position 98,542 of record JADHNU010000001.1, on the reverse strand, counting down.
CCACGGCGGACGTGATTCGCCTGCCCATGCCGCCGCTGACCGAGGAGACCCGTCGTGACCTCGGCAAGCAGGCGCGGGCGGAGGCCGAGCACGCCCGCGTTTCCGTGCGCAACGTGCGCCGGGACAGCAACAGCCAGATTAAAGAGCTGTTGAAGGAAAAAATGATCAGCGAGGATGACGCCCGGCGCGCGGAAGAAACGATCCAGAAAATTACGGATCGGTTTATCGCGGAAGTCGACAAGCGTTTGGAAAGCAAGGAAGCTGACCTCCTAGAGATTTAAGGCAGTTTGCAGGGGGTGGACCCTTGCTTACCGCCCGCGCGCTGCTGCCCCGAGGCCTTCGCCATGTCTGAAGCGCTATCTCCTCGGTTAGAGGAAGGCTCTGCTCCCCGCCATGTTGCGATCATCATGGATGGGAACCACCGCTGGGCGCAGAAGCGCCATCTTCCGGGGTCCGCCGGCCACCGCGCAGGTGCGCGGGCCGTGCGTCCGGTGGCTCAGCGGGCGGCGGAGCTCGGGGTCGAGGTGCTCACGCTCTTTGCCTTCTCCACGGAAAATTGGTTTCGACCGCGTCGCGAAGTGTCCCTGCTCATGGCGCTGATGAAGCGGGTCCTCACGGAGGACGTGGGTGAACTCCACCGCGAGCGCGTCCGGGTTCAGATCATTGGCGATCGCAGCCGCTTTTCCTCAGACCTGCAGGCCCTTATGGCCGATGCGGAAGCCCTTACGGCTGATAACCAGCGCATGACGCTCATGATTGCCGCGAACTACGGCGGCCGCTGGGATATCGTCAACGCGGCTAGGGCGCTAGCAGAGGAAGTGGAGGCGGGCCGACTGGCGGCGAAGGATATCGACGAAGCAGCGCTTGACGGCGCCCTCAGCCTGGCCGGCGTGCCGCCCCCCGATTTGTGCATTCGTACCGGTGGCGATCACCGGATTTCTAATTTCCTGCTCTGGCAGTTTGCCTACACCGAGTTGTTCTTTACGGATCGCTACTGGCCCGATTTCGACGGCCGAGCCCTGGAAGACGCCCTGGACGAGTTTCTTTGCCGCCAGCGCCGCTTCGGTCGCCGCTAGGGCCCTTCGCCAGCGCGCGGACCCCCTCCGGGCCTCGCCTTAGGGGTACACTGCAGGGGCGGTGGAGCGAGAGGGGGAGCATGCTCAAACAACGAATCCTAACGGCGGTTCCTCTGGCGGCGGGGTTCCTGCTGGCGCTCTTCTTGCTGCCGGGATGGGCCTTTGCGAGCCTAATCGGCGTGCTGGTTGCCCTGGCGGGCTGGGAATGGGCCACCCTCACGCCCCTTCGGGGCCTTCGGCGTCTCGGCTACCTTGCCGTGTTGGGGGCGCTCCTTGCAGGGGTTGGGCTGTGGGAGCCCCGCTTGCCCCCTGTGCTTTGGGCCCTGGCGCTTGGGCTGTGGCTTGCGCTCTTTGGAATGGTGGCAACCTTCCCTCGAGGGGTTCGCATTATCGAACGGCCGCTGCTCCGGGGTTTCCTGGGCTGGGCCGTCTTACCTTTAGCCTACCTTGCGGTGTTGGGCTTATACGCCGCCGGTCCGCTGGTGCTCCTCTGGGCCCTTGGTGTGGTGTGGGCAGCGGACATCGGCGCCTACTTCGCTGGCCGCCAGTTTGGGCGTCGCAAGCTCGCGCCGGCGGTGAGTCCGGGGAAAAGCTGGGAGGGCGCGCTGGGCGGCGCTGGCCTGGCCCTTGCCGTGTCGGTCGCCTTTGCCGTTGCCCTCGCCATTCCCGTAACGCCCCTGCTGCTGGCTTTTTCGGCGTTGGTGGTGGCGTGTTCGGTCTTCGGCGATTTGTTTGAAAGCGTGTTAAAGCGGACTGCAGGGGTAAAGGATTCCGGGGGGCTGCTGCCCGGCCATGGGGGGCTACTTGATCGGCTCGACGCCCTTTTGCCGGCCCTACCGCTGGCGGCCTTCGGCCTTCAGGCCTTGCCGGCCTTCGCGGGTTAGGGGGAACGCGCATGAAAAGCTTAGTGACGATCTTGGGCGCTACCGGGTCCATTGGGGAGAGCACGCTTTCCGTGCTCGCTCAGCACCCGGAGCGCTATGGCGTGTTTGCCCTCACGGCGCGGCGTAACGCAGAAACGCTCCTGGCCCAATGCCGCCGCGTTCGGCCCCGCTATGCGGTCATGGTTGAGCCGGAGGCTGCAAGCCGTCTTCGGGAGGCGATCCGCCAGGAGGGGTTGGCTACGGAAGTGCTTTGCGGTCCGCAGGCCTTGGAGGCCGTGGCCAAAGCGCCGGAAGTTGATCAGGTAATGGCGGCCATCGTGGGCGCTGCAGGCCTCGCGCCCACCCTGGCGGCCGCGGAGGCGGGAAAGCGGGTGCTGCTGGCCAACAAGGAAGCGTTGGTCGTGGCCGGTCCACTGTTCATGGAGGGGGTGCGTCGGGGCGGCGGGGCGCTTCTCCCCATCGACAGCGAACACAATGCGCTTTTTCAATGCATGCCGCCCGGTTACCGGGCCGGAGCGGCCCCGGTGGGCGTTCGCCGCTTACTGCTCACGGGATCTGGCGGTCCGTTTCGCACGCGAGATCCGAAAACCCTGGGCGCGGTCACCCCGGAGGAGGCCTGCGCCCATCCAAACTGGTCCATGGGGCAAAAGATCTCCGTGGATTCCGCCACCATGATGAATAAGGGCTTGGAGTTCATCGAGGCGTGCTTGCTCTTTGCGACCCCTCCCGCGGGCATCGAAGTCGTGATCCATCCCGAGTCAGTCATTCATTCTCTCGTGGCCTATGAGGATGGCTCGGTCCTGGCCCAGCTGGGGCAACCGGATATGCGGACGCCCATCGCTGCGGGGTTGGCGTGGCCCGAGCGTATTGCTTCGGGCGTGGGCCCCTTGGATCTCGTCGCTGCCCGGTCCCTAACCTTTGAGGCGCCGAGTTTTGAGCGCTTCCCCTGCCTCGCCCTGGCCTTGGCCGCAGCGGAGCGAAGCGCCACGGCGCCCGCCTGGCTCAATGCGGCAAACGAGATCGCTGTGGCGGCTTTCCTCGAGCGGCGCATCGGATATCTGGCTATCCCTGCTATCATCGACGCCGTCATGGCAAAGGCAGACATCGGCGAAGCAACCTCCCTCGAGGCGGTGCTCCAGGCCGATCAGGCGGCGCGTCGATACGCCGAAGGCCTCTTGCCAAAATTTGCGTGCTAGCAAGGGCTTAGGCCGAAAGAGCGAACTGTCATGGATCTCCTGCAAACCCTCCTTGCCCTGTTGCTGACCCTCGGGATTTTGGTCACGGTCCATGAGGCCGGCCACTATTTTCTGGCCCGCTACTTCGGGGTGCGCGTGCTGCGCTTTTCCTTAGGCATGGGCCCCGTGGTCTGGCACAAGAAGAACGCCGAGGGTACGGAGTTTGCCTTGAGCCTGCTTCCCCTGGGTGGCTACGTAAAAATGCTCGAGGAGGATGCGCCAGGGGTTACGCCGGCGCCCCGCCAGGAGAGCTTTTCCTCCAAGCATCCCGCAGCGCGCATCGCCATTGCCCTCGGTGGGCCCGTCGCTAATCTGCTGTTAGCGGTCCTCGTCTATTGGGTGCTGTTCCTCTCTGGGGTCACGGGCTTGGTGCCCTACCTCAAGGCCGTGGAGGGGGCCTCAGGGCCAGCGGAGGGGGTGGAGGTTCTTGCCGTGGACGGCCAGCCCACGGTCAGCTGGGCGGCGGTGAATGAAGCGTTGGTCCGGCGCCTCGGAGATTCGGGGGAGATCGTTTTTACCTTCGAGGGGCCCGAGGGGCCCTTTACCCTGGCTCGGCCCATTAGGCGCTGGCTTGCGGAAGCCGATGAGCCCCGGCTTCTTGGCGCCTTGGACCTTGAGCCCGCCTATCCCGTGGTCGTTGGCCGGGTTCTGGAGGATAGCCCCGCGGCGGCGGCAGGACTGCAGCCAAAGGATCGCGTCGTGGCCGTGGCGGATGAGCCTGTCTCCGATTGGCGAAGTTTTGTGACTGCGGTGCAGGCGGCCGGGGGAGAACGGCTCAGCCTGACCGTCGAGCGTGGCGGCCAACCTCGCAGCGTGATCATCCGACCCCGTCTCGAGGAGGGCCGAGGCTTTATCGGTGTCGGTCCAGCCTATGCGGTCCAACGTTGGGGCGTGGGGGCGGCGCTCGGCGAGGCCTTTGCGGCCACCTGGGATAAAACCCTGATGACCCTCGGGCTTGTCCGGAAGATGCTTCAAGGGTTGGTATCCACGAGTAACTTGAGTGGACCCATTACCATTGCTAAGGTCGCCGGCGATTCCGCTAGGTCAGGGGTCGAGGCCTTCCTGGGCTTTCTTGCGCTCCTGAGCGTGAGCCTGGCGGTTTTAAACCTGCTCCCCATACCGGTCCTTGATGGGGGGCATGTGGTACTGCATTTGCTGGAGTGGCTGCGGGGAAAACCGTTGCCAGAGCGCCTGCAAGCCCTCGGGGTTCAGGTGGGTTTAACGCTAGTGGTGAGCCTCATGGCCCTGGCGCTGTATAACGATTTTTCCCGACTTTGAGACGCCTAGTGAAATCTCCCCGATCTGCCTTGTGGCGCCTTGCGCTGTGCCTTTCCCTGGCCTTTGGCGGCGGCTTCTCCTTGGCCGAAGAGGCTGCGCCGTCGGCTGCGCAATTCACCATTGGGGACATCCGGGTTCAGGGGCTCCAGCGGGTTTCGCCGGGTACGGTTTTTGGGCTTCTGCCGGTGAATGTGGGGGATCGCTATGACGAGTATCTTGCTCGGGAAACGCTCCGTTCCCTTTTCTCTTCGGGCTACTTCAGCGACATTGGCGTGGGGCGCGACGGCAATGTGTTGGTGCTGACGCTCCTTGAGCGGCCGGCCATCGACTCCATCACCCTGGAGGGCAACGAGTCCATTGAAAGCGATGCGCTCCTAGAAGGCTTGGCGGGTTCCGGCTTGGCGGAAGGGGAAATCTTCCAACGGGCGACGCTCGAGCGGGTTGAGCTCGAGCTCACCCGCCAGTACGTATCCCAGGGGCGCTATGGCGCCACCATTGAGGCGGAAGTTGAGGATCTACCCCGGAACCGCGTCGCCGTCAAAATCACCATTGAGGAAGGGTCCGTTGCCAAGGTGCGCCACCTGAACATTGTGGGCAATACGGTTTACACGGACCGAGAGCTGTTCGAGTCCTTTGAGATGAAGCTCCCGAACTTGCTCTCGTTCTATAAGAACGATGACCGCTACTCCCGGGAAAAGCTTTCCGGCGATCTCGAGCGCCTCGAGGCCTACTATAAAGATACGGGGTATGTGAATTTCCGTATCGACTCCACCCAGGTGACGGTCAACCCCGACAAGAGTGAGGTCTACATCACGATCAACGTCGATGAGGGGGATAAGTACTCCATCGACGATGTCGAGCTCGCCGGCGAGCTCAATGACGTCCCCGCGGACGCCCTCGAGTCGCTGCTGCTGGTGTTTGAAGGGCAAACCTTCTCTCAAGCGCTGGTGACCGCCTCGGAGGAACGGCTTACGAGCGCCCTGGGTAACGCGGGCTATACCTTCGCGGAAGCCAATGGCGTACCTGAGGTCGATGAAGAGGCGGGTACGGTACGGCTGCGCTTTTTTGTCGATGCGGGGCAGCGCGCCTACGTGCGCAGCGTGAACTTCCGCGGCAACACCCTCACTCGGGACAACGTGCTGCGCCGAGAAATGCGCCAGCAAGAAGGGGGCTGGGCATCGACCTCGCAGATTGATCTGTCTAAGGTGCGTCTCGAGCGCCTTGGCTACTTTAAAAACGTGAACGTCGAAACCCCAGCCGTGCCCGGAACGGAGAACCAAATCGACGTAGAGTTCAGCGTCGAGGAGCAGCCCTCCGGAAGCATCTCGGGCACCCTCGGCTACGCTCAGCAGGCGGGGCTCATTCTCGGGGCCCAGTATCAGGAAAATAACGTCTTTGGCACCGGGAACTCCACCAGCGTGGGCATTAACTGGTCCCAGTTCCAGCAGTCGGTGAATTTCAATTTCTTTGACCCCTATTTCACCGTAGACGGCATCAGCCGGGGCTTTAATCTGTTCTATCGGGAAACGAACTTTGGGCAGCAAAACATTGCCCGGTTTCTCACTAACGCCTACGGCGCCGGGGTGAACTTTGGCTATCCCATTAGCGAAGTGGAGCGCCTGAATTTCGGCGTCAACGTCGATTATACGGACATCACCGCCGGCCTCTTCCCCGCGCAGGAAATCTCGAGCTTCATTGCGGACCAAGGCAGTCAGTTTCTCAACTTTACGGCGAATCTGACTTGGATTAATTCTCAGCTAAACCGGGGTCTTTTCCCGACGCGCGGGTCATCGCAGAACTTCTCCGCAGAGGTGGCCCTACCTGGCAGCGACCTCCTCTTCTTCAAGGTGCGCTACGAAGGCCAGCGCTTCATTCCCCTGGGGCCGCTATTTACGTTGCGGGCGCACACGAAGCTTGGCTATGGGGATGCCTTCGGAGGGAACTCCACCCTACCGTTTTATGAGCATTTCTTTGCAGGCGGTTTTGGTTCCGTGCGGGGTTTCGAGCTCAACTCCCTTGGCCCCCGGGCCACCGAGCCCCCCGATTCGCCCTTTCAGGGGCGTCGTCCCCAGCCCTTTGGCGGGAACGTGCTCATCACCGGTGGCCTTGAGGTCATCCTACCGGTCCCCTTTGTTGAAGACGACCGACAGTTTCGGCCTGTCGCCTTTTTTGACTTCGGTAACGTATTCAATACTCAGTGCCCTCGGACCAGCACTCGGTGCTACGGGCCCTCCTTGGACAATATGCGCTATTCCCTGGGCCTAGGGGTGACCTGGCTAAGCGGCTTCGGGCCCCTCTCCTTCGGCGTTGCCCAGGTGTTTAACGAAGACGCGGACGACCAGACGCAGTTTTTCCAGTTTGAGTTGGGACGAACTTTTTGATCGGTGGGTGTGTTGCTCGAAGGGTCGCGGTACACTGCCGCCTCGCCGGAAGCGGCACGTATGGGTCCTTATAGCTATCTAAGCGGGAGAGAAGACTGTGAAGCGAGTGCTGGCGTTTGTCTTGGGCCTTGGAGCCTTGGGTCTCGCCCCCCTAGCTGGGGCCGAGCTGAAGATTGCCGTAGTCGATGTGCAGGCGGCCATCGGCCAGACGCAGGAAGCCCAGGCCTTCCTTGAAAAGGTCCAGGAATCCCTCGAGGCGGACCTTGAGCGTATTCGAGAGCTGACGGCTCAGCGCGCGGAAATCGAGGAAAAGGTTCAACGCGATGGCGAAGTGATGGGCGAGGAAGAGCGCACGCGCCTCTCCGAAGATTACGAGCGCCTTACCTCGGACCTTCAATACCGTACGGAAAGCTACCAGAAGGCCGTGAATCGTCGCCGTAACGAGCTATTCCAAAAGATGGGGCCCGGCGTGCAAGCGGCGCTTGATGACCTCGTGAAGCTCGAGGCCTACGATCTGGTGCTGCCGCGGAACACGGTTATCTACGTCAACCCGAAGCACGACATTACCCGCAAGGTCACGGAAGTACTCGACAAGCAAAGCTAAGGCGAGGGCGCGAAGGGTGGCGCCGGCGACTTCGGCGCCACCGGGAATAAGAGGACTCTCGCAATGGATTTACCCCTTTCCATCGAAACCATTCTTGAACGCCTTCCCCATCGCTACCCCTTTCTGCTCGTCGATCGGGTGCTCGATGTCAGCCTTGGGGAATCGATTCGGGCGCTGAAAAACGTCACCATCAACGAGCCGTTCTTCCAAGGCCATTTTCCTGGCCATCCGGTCATGCCTGGGGTGCTGATGGTCGAGGCCCTCGCGCAAGCCGCAGGCATCTTGGCCTTTCTTACCCATAGCCAGCATCCCGAGGCGGATGCCGTGGTGTATTTGGCGGGCACGGATAAGTGCCGTTTTAAGCGCCCCGTGACCCCGGGGGATCAGCTGATTCTCGAAGCGCGATTCCTTGTTGATAAGCGACGCCTCATGAAGTTCGCCTGTCGAGCCTTGGTCGACGACCAAGTGGTCTGTGAAACTGAGCTCATGTGCGCACAGCGAGCGCTCACCTAGGGTGCCCCCGCGGCGCCCGCGTCCCCCCTTACCGCACTGGCTTCCGGAGTTCGGTCCGCCGCCATCAATCCCCGTTGCCGGCGTTGATGAGGTCGGCCGGGGACCTTTGGCTGGCCCGGTTGTTGCGGCGGCGGTCATCTTCGATCCTCGCCAGGCGCCGCCGGCCGTCAGGGATTCAAAAACCCTCTCTCCAGCGCGTCGTGCGGTGCTTGCGGAGGAAGTCCGCAGCTGCGCCCTGGCCTGGGCCCTTGGCAGCGCTGAGGCCTGGGAAATTGATGAGCTGAATATTCTCCAGGCCAGCCTGCTGGCCATGGCTCGGGCCCTGCGAAGTCTCACCCTGGCGCCAGGCCTGGCCCTGGTCGATGGGACCCAGGCGCCGCGCGAGGCGCCCTGTCCGCTGATCACCGTGCCCAAGGGTGATGGCCGCTTGGCGTCTATCGCAGCGGCGTCGATCTTGGCAAAGGAGGCCCGGGACGAGACCCTTCGACGCCTCGGGGAACGCTATCCCGGTTATGGTTTTGAGCGCCATTCCGGCTATCCTGTACCGGAGCATTTAGCGGCCCTCGCGGCCCTGGGCCCGACCCCGGCGCATCGCCGGAGTTTCGCCCCCGTGCGCCGGTTTTTGCTGGCTTCCCCCCAGGAAAAGGAGCCCCGTTCGTCGTGACCTCGCCTCCTTTCATCCATCTTCGAGTCCACTCTGAGTACAGCCTCATTGATGGTCTGGTGCGGGTGAAGCCTCTGGTGGCCCGCTGCGAAGCGCTGGGCATGCCCGCCGTAGGGCTAACGGACCACAACAACCTCTTCGCTTTGCTGAAGTTTTACAACGCGGCCCGCTCCGCGGGCCTTAAGCCCTTGATCGGTTGTGATCTAGCGCTTCGGGATGCCCAAGGCGAGCTGTCGCTGGTGACGGTTTTTGTGGAAAACCGGGAGGGCTACGGCAACCTGACGCGTCTGATTTCCGACGCCTACCTTGCACCGGAGCGCGCCTCCGCCGTGGCGGTGTCCGCTGAGGCCCTCCAAGCACAAAGCCGAGGGCTGCTGTTGCTACTGGGGCGTCACTCACCCCTAGGCCGAAGCTATGAGGAAGGCAGCGAGGCCTTTGACCTAGCCCTGGCCCCGTGGCAAGGCGCCTTTGGGGATCGGGTGTTTTTTGAAATCACGCGAACCGGTCGAGCGGGGGAGGAGCCCTGGCTGGCCGCAGCGGTGATGGCTTCGGCGCGCATGGGGGTGCCCCTGGTCGCGACGAACGATGTGCGCTTCCTCGCTCCGGAGGATTACGAAGCCCACGAAACGCGCGTATGCATTCACGAAGGGCGGGTGCTTGGCGATCCCCGACGGCCTCGACCCTACAGTGAGGCGCAGTATTTTTGCACCGCCGAGGAGATGCAGGCGCGCTTTGAGGATTTGCCCGAAGCCCTTGCCAATACGGTCGTGCTTGCGCAGCGATGCAATCTCACGCTGGCTCTGGATACCTACTACCTGCCCGAGTACCCCATTCCCAAGGGGGACACCCTTGAGGGCTACTTTCGTCGGGCAAGCTGGGAAGGTCTCGAAGCCCGGCTCGCCCGCATGGAGGGCCTGGCATCGGACGGGCCGTCCGGGCGAACCGCCTACGAAGCGCGGCTCCAGGAAGAGCTCGACATCATTTGTCAGATGGACTTCCCGGGCTACTTCCTTATCGTCGCGGAGTTTATTGCCTGGGCAAAGGCCAATGGGGTGCCCGTGGGACCGGGCCGGGGCTCTGGAGCGGGGTCCTTAGTGGCCTATGCGCTGGGCATTACGAACCTCGATCCCCTGGCCTACGATCTGCTTTTTGAGCGGTTTCTGAATCCCGAGCGGGTCTCCATGCCCGACTTCGACGTTGATTTCTGCATGGAGGGGCGAGACCGGGTTATCGGTCACGTGGCAGACCTTTACGGTGCGGGTGCCGTTTCCCAAATCGTGACCTACGGCACTATGGCTGCGAAGGCCGTGGTGCGCGACGTGGCGCGGGTGCAGGGCAAGCCCTATGGCCTCGCCGATAAGCTTTCGAAGATGATCCCCTTCGAAGTGGGCATGACCCTGGGGAAGGCCCTCGAGCAAGAACCCACGCTGAAGGCCTTTGTCGAGGAGAACGAAGAGGTCGCCGAGATCATGGAGATGGCCTTCTCCCTGGAGGGGCTGGTTCGGAATATCGGCAAGCATGCAGGGGGGGTTGTGATTGCCCCCGGTCAGCTAACGGACTTCGTCCCGCTCGTCACCGACGAGCAGGGCGCGCTCATGACGCAGTTTGATAAGGACGACGTCGAACGAGCAGGCCTTGTGAAGTTCGACTTTCTGGGGCTTCGCACGCTCACCATTATTGCTTGGGCTCTTGAGGCCATTAATGCCCAGCGGGCGGAGGCGGCCGAACTGCCCCTGGACATCGATGCGATTCCCCTGGACGACAGCGTCGTTTTTGGCCTATTGAAGCGGGCCGAAACCACGGCGGTTTTCCAGTTGGAATCGCGGGGTATGAAGGAGCTGATTAAGCGCCTTCTACCCGATAGCTTCGAGGACATTGTTGCCCTGGTGGCCTTGTTCCGGCCTGGCCCCTTACAGTCCGGCATGGTTGATGACTTCATCGATCGCAAACATGGGCGGGCTACGGTTACCTATCCGCACCCGGCGCTTGAGCCCATTCTCCGCAATACCTACGGCGTCATCCTCTATCAAGAGCAGGTGATGCAAATCGCTCAGGTGTTGGCGGGCTATACCTTGGGGGGCGCCGATCTGTTGCGCCGCGCCATGGGGAAAAAGAAGCCCGAGGAGATGGCCAAGCAGCGCGAAATTTTCCTCACTGGGGCCGCGGCCCAGGGAATCGACGGAGGGATTGCGTCCCCCATCTTCGATTTGATGGAGAAATTTGCGGGCTACGGCTTTAACAAGTCCCACTCCGCGGCCTATGCCCTGGTGTCTTACCAGACGGCCTGGCTGAAGGCCCATTATCCCGCGCCCTTTATGGCGGCCGTGATGTCCTCCGATATGCAGAACACCGACAAAATCGTGGTGTTCATCGAGGAGGCCCGGCAGATGGGGCTTACCCTCCTGCCACCGGACGTCAATCACGGCGCCTATCGGTTTCAAGCCACGGCCGAGGGCAGCATTGTCTACGGCTTAGGCGCGATCAAAGGCGTGGGGGAAGGCCCCATTGAGGCCATTGTGCGGAGCCGAGCGGAAGCGGGCCCCTTCGAAGATTTGTTTGATTTGTGTCGTCGGGTCGATGCCCGTCGCCTTGGGAAGCGGGTGCTTGAGGCGCTCATCCGCGCGGGCGCCCTAGATTCCCTTGCACCTTGCACTGACGACGGGGTTGCGCATCGTGGCGCCTTGCTTGCGAACCTAGAGGAAGCGCTGCAGGCTGCGGAGCAGGCGCTACGGAATGATGCGGCCGGCATGGCCGATCTCTTCGGGGGGCTCGAGGCGCCGGCGGCGAAGCCCGGTCTGCTCCTCGGGCGCCCCCTCAGCGAGCAGGAGCGGCTTCGGGGCGAGAAGGAAACCCTCGGCCTTTATCTGACGGGCCATCCCATTGACGGTTACGAGGAAGAGCTTCGCGCCATGGTTCCGTCCCGCCTGGCGGCGCTCAAGGCCGATCGGGGCGCGCAGCTGGTGGCCGGCTTGGTGGTCGATCTGCGCGTGGTGCGCACCAAGCGCGGTGATGCCATCCTCTTCGCCACCATTGACGATCGCAGCGCCCGCCTCGAAGTGCTCGTTTCCGGCGAGGTTTTAGATGCGCACCGGGAAAAGTTGGTGAAGGACGCGGTGCTGCTTTTTGAGGGCGAATTGTCCTTCGACGATTTTTCTGGGGCGCTGCGCATGCGTCGTTGCCAGGCCATTTTCTCCATGACGGAGGCGCGGCAGCGTTTCGCCATTGCTCTGGAGCTATGCTTTTCTCGAAGTGCTTCGGAGACGCCCCTCGCACCCCTTCTAGCGGACGTTTTGGCGCCCTACCGGGGCGAAGGCTGTCCCGTGGCTGTGCATTATCGGCGGTGCGACGCGGAGGTGCGCCTTCGCTTGTCTGACGACTGGCGCGTGCAGCCCACGGACGATCTCCTCGAGCGGCTTCGGGAACGCTTGCCGGTGGATCGGGTGGCGGTGCGCTATCCCGAGCGACGTGGCCTCTGAGACCGCCCTCGAGTCGCTCCTCAGTGCCCTGGGGGTGGCCCTGGCCCACCGCTCGGGGCCGATTTGGGTCGGGTGCTCTGGGGGGCTCGATTCCCTGACCTTGCTCCATCTCACGGCGCAGTGCTGCGCAGAGGCTGGGCGATCGCCCCCCGGGGTCGTTCATGTCCATCATGGGCTGCATGCTCAGGCAGACCGCGCCGAAGCGCTTGTTTCCGCCACTGCGGCGGCCCTGGGCGCGCCCTTCCAGGGGGTCCGGGTTCGGGTCAAGCGGGCTGGCCAGGGCTTAGAGGCGGCGGCCCGGGCGGCGCGCTATGAGGTGTTCGAGACCGTGCTTGGGCCGGGGGGATGTTTGTTGCTCGCCCATCATGAGCAAGATCAGGCGGAAACGGTATTGCTCCGCTTGCTCCGGGGGGCGGGTCCCGAGGGTTTGGCCGCCATGGCGCCGGAGCGCCCCCTCGGTGCGGGGCAGCTGCTTCGCCCTTGGCTTCGCCAGCCGAGGGCTCGCCTAGAGGCGGTGGCGGCCCAGCTGGGCCTGACTCCCGTAGACGATCCCAGCAATGACGATACGCGCTTCGATCGCAATTACCTGAGGCAAGTGGTGTGGCCCCTGCTCGAAAGCCGCTGGCCGGGCTTCCCCGCGCGTCTCGCCCACAGCGCCGCGGCCCTTCGGCGCGCTCAGGCTGCACCGTCCTCGCCCCTCGGTACGGCAGGCGCACCCCTTCCCCTGAGCGCCTTGCCCGACGGGCTCGAAGCGCAAGGTGATGCGGTGTATCAGTGGCTACGCGCTGCGGGCCTTGCCGTGCCTCGCCGGGCGCGCCTGTTGAGTTTTTGTGCCCAGTTGGGGGCTCGAGACGACGCGCAGCCGGCCATGGCCCTGGGCGAGGTGACGCTTCGCCGTTGGGCCCAGGCCCTGTGGCTTGTCCCCTCCGAGCCGCCTCCTTTGCGGGCAAGGCAACCCCTGGGGGTCGGTTCTTTACCGTTGCCTGGAGGGCTCTTAGAAGTGGGCAGGGCGGCGCCGGAGGCAGCGGATTTGCCGCCAGGGTCCTACACGCTGTGCCAGGGTCCCCTGCCTGGCGCCACGCGACTACGCTTGGCACCGGGGCGGCGGACGAAAACGGTCAAGGCGCTCCTACAGGAGGCGCGCATTCCCCCCTGGGAGCGGCCCTACCTGCCTCAGCTATGGCAGGGAGAGCAGTTTCTTGGCTGGCCGGGCATCGCCCTGGCGTCCTTTTCGGCGCAAGGGCAGGGCTTAGAGGCGCAGGGATGGACCTTCCGGTGGCGGCCCCACCGCTACCCGAGCCCTCAAACGCGTTGAACCCAAAGCCCAGCGCTGTTAGGGTGAACTCCCATCTCGGGCCCGCTATTCCAGCGAGTCTCCTCATGAGATGGGAGCCTCATGACCCAGTATATTTGTGTGACCGGCGGAGTCGTCTCTTCGCTGGGTAAAGGTATTCTTGCGGCTTCGCTCGCGGCAGTGCTCGAGGCGAGGCAGCTTAAGGTCACCATCCTTAAGCTCGACCCCTACATCAACGTCGATCCGGGCACCATGAGCCCCTTCCAGCACGGCGAAGTGTTTGTGACGGAAGATGGCGCGGAAACGGACCTCGACCTAGGTCATTACGAGCGTTTCCTTCGCACACGAATGACCCGCCTGAACAACTTCACCACCGGTAGCATTTACGCCGAGGTGTTGAAAAAGGAGCGCCGGGGCGATTACCTCGGTGGCACGGTTCAGGTGATTCCCCACATCACCGATGAGATTAAGCGGCGCATTAAGGCTGGAGGGGAGGGCTATGACGTGGCTCTTCTAGAAATCGGTGGCACCGTCGGCGACATCGAATCCCAGCCTTTCTTGGAAGCGATCCGTCAGCTTCGTCTTGAGGTGGGTGCGGCCAACTGTCAACTGATCCATCTGACGCTCGTGCCCTTCATTGCCACGGCAGGGGAAACGAAAACCAAGCCGACCCAGCATTCGGTGAAGGAGCTCCGCTCCATTGGTCTTCAGCCGGACGTGCTCATCTGCCGCTCAAGCCACGAGATTGACGAAAGCTCCTTGCGCAAAATTGCCCTCTTCACCAGCGTGGAGGAGCGCGCCGTGATCCCCGTCGAGGATGCGGCCACGATTTACGCCATTCCCGCCATGCTCCATGCCCGGGGCCTCGATTCCATTGTCTGTGAGCGCTTGGGGCTCGATGCGCCGCCCGCTGATCTTTCCGAGTGGAACCGGGTCAGTCATGCCCTGTTGCATCCTGAGCGTACTCTGCGTGTCGCCATGGTCGGTAAGTACATGGAATTGATGGACGCCTATAAATCCCTGACGGAAGCCCTGAGCCACGCGGGGGTTGCGCGCCATGCGAAGGTGGTCATCGATGCTATCGACGCCGAGCGAGTGGAACGGGAGGGCACGGGCTGCCTTGAGGCCGCCGATGCGGTGCTCGTGCCGGGTGGCTTTGGGGCCCGAGGCTTTGAGGGCAAGATCCTCGCCGCGCGTTATGCCCGGGAGCGGGGCGTTCCCTATCTGGGCATTTGCTATGGCCTGCACGCCGCCATCATCGAGTTTGCTCGTCATGTGGCGGGGATGGACGGGGCCAACTCCACAGAGATTGACCCAGTCTCGCCCTATCCCGTGGTGGCCTTGGTGACGGAATGGACCGACGAGGCGGGGCAGACGCAGCTGAGAGACGAAGGCTCGGATCTGGGCGGGACCATGCGTCTCGGGGCGCAGCGTTGCAACCTGGTCGAAGGGTCTTTGGCCCGTCAAACCTACGGTGCGGCGTCCGTATCGGAACGTCATCGGCATCGCTTCGAAGTCAATGAACGCTTTGTCCCGGCGCTGGAAGCGGCAGGGCTGCGCATTGCGGGGCGGGCGGCCAAGGATGAGCTTGTGGAGATGATCGAGGTGCCGAATCACCCTTGGTACGTCGCCTGTCAATTTCATCCTGAGTTCACCTCGACACCTCGGGAAAGTCATCCCCTTTTCCTCGGCTTTATCGATGCGGCGCTCCAGTACGCGCAGGCGCGGTGCCCGCAAGAGGGCTAGGAGGCCAAGGGGGAAATGTTTCCCTGCCGGAGAGGCCGCCGCGCTAAACTAGCGGGCTAGGCGGTTTATGGAACAGGAGGTGTAGCGCGATGGAACTTTGCGGATTTCAGGTGGGTGCGGCGCAGCCCCTTTTCCTGATTGCCGGGCCCTGCGTCATCGAAAGCCAAACCCTCGCGGAAGACACCGCGGGCACCCTTAAGGCGCTAACGGAACGCCTGGGCGTCCCGTTTATCTATAAATCTAGCTTTGATAAGGCGAACCGTTCCTCCCATGCCAGCTATCGCGGTCCTGGGCTGGAGGCCGGGCTTAAGGTGCTTGAGCACGTTAAGAAGACCTTCTCCGTTCCCGTGCTGACGGACGTTCACGAAGATACGCCCATGGAAGAGGTTGCCAGCGTTGTCGACGTCCTCCAGACCCCCGCCTTTCTTTGCCGCCAGACCAACTTTATCCAGCGTGCCTGTTCCGTGGGGCGGCCCGTGAATATCAAAAAGGGCCAATTCCTGGCGCCGGGGGACATGGCGAACGTGGTGGATAAGGCGCGGGCCACGGGGAACGAGGCCATTATGGTTTGCGAGCGAGGCGTGAGCTTCGGCTACAACAACCTGGTTTCCGATATGCGCTCCCTCGCGATTATGCGGGAAACGGGGGCGCCGGTCGTCTTCGACGCCACCCACTCGGCCCAGTTGCCCGGGGGCAAGGGCACGGCGTCCGGCGGCATGCGCGAAGTCATCCCCGTGCTGGCCCGGGCTGCGGTGGCAGCCGGGGTGGCAGGGCTATTCATGGAAACGCACCCGGATCCGGAAAAAGCACTTTCCGATGGCCCCAATAGCTGGCCCCTGGGTCAGCTCGAGGCCCTGCTCGAGACCCTGCTTGAGCTCGATCGCGTGGTGAAAAGCAAGCCGTTCGCCGAGGATGCGTTTCGCTAAGGCAGCTTTTTGTCGGCGTCCGCCATGGGCGCTGTTTAATAGGTATAAGGGGGTACGAGTGGCGGCAATAGATCAGGTTCTCGCGCGGGAGATCATGGATTCTCGGGGCAATCCCACGGTGGAGGCCGAGGTGCGGCTGAGCGATGGTAGCCTGGGCCGCGCGGCCGCGCCCTCCGGTGCCTCCACCGGATCACGGGAAGCGCTTGAGCTACGAGACCAGGACCCCAACCGCTATTTAGGCAAGGGCGTCCTGAAGGCCGTGGCCGCGGTGAACGATGTTCTTGCTCCGGCCCTCTTGGGGCTTGAGGGGGCTGGGCAGCGGGCCCTCGATGATCGCATGCTTGAGCTCGATGGGACGGCGAACAAGGCGAAGCTTGGGGCCAATGCCTTGCTGGCCGTCTCCCTGGCCACGGCCAAGGCCGCTGCGGCGGCGCAGGGGCTGCCGCTCTATGCGCACATCCGTGCCCTGTCCCATGCGTCCTACGCCATGCCCTTGCCCATGATGAACATCTTGAATGGGGGTGAGCACGCCGATAACAACGTCGATATTCAAGAGTTCATGATCCAACCCGTGGGCGCCTCTAGCTTTCGGGAAGCGCTGCGCTATGGCGCGGAAATTTTTCATGCCTTGAAGGCCGTTTTGAAGAAGCGGGGGCTGGCGACGGCCGTCGGCGATGAAGGGGGCTTCGCGCCAAACCTGCCGAGCAACGAAGCGGCGCTCGAGGTCATTGCAGAGGCCGTGGCAAAGGCCGGATTCCGTCTCGGAGACGACATCACCCTGGCGCTGGACTGCGCCGCCAGCGAATTCTTCAAGGACGGCGTGTATCACTTGGCCGGCGAAGGTCAGCGCTTTGACGCGGAAGGGTTTTCGCAGTACCTCGCCACCCTCTGCGAGCGCTACCCCATCGTGTCCATTGAAGACGGGATGGATGAAAGCGATTGGGCCGGGTGGGCGGCGCTCACGGCACGCCTGGGCGACACGGTCCAGCTGGTGGGCGATGATCTCTTCGTCACCAACACGGAAATCTTGGCCCGAGGCATTGAGGAAAAGATCGCCAACTCGATTCTCATTAAGTTCAATCAGATCGGCACCTTGTCGGAAACCCTCGATGCCATTGCTATGGCTCGGGCGGCCGGCTACACCAGCGTCATTTCCCATCGCTCCGGCGAAACGGAGGATGTGACCATCGCCGATCTCGCCGTGGGCACGGGGGCGGGGCAAATTAAGACCGGCTCCCTGTGCCGTTCGGATCGGGTGGCCAAATACAACCAGCTTCTCCGCATTGAGGAAAGCTTGGGCGCCGCTGCGCCCTATCGTGGTCGTGGTGAGCTCCGCAGCTAGCACGCCCAAGGCAGGGCCGCGCCGTGCTCGCTGGCTCGTTGCTCTGCTGATCCTTCTGCTTGGGGCTTTGCAGCTTCGGCTGTGGTCTGGGAAAGCCAGTTGGGTTGAGGTTTGGACCCTGGAGGATCGGCTGTCGGCGGCGCAGGAGGAGAACCGCCGTCTCGAAGCCGACAACGCCGCGCTTGAGGCCGAGGTGCGGCGGCTCAAGGCCGATCCCCGCGAGCTGGAGGGGCGTGCTCGGGAGGATCTCGGCATGATTCGCGATGGGGAGACCTTTATCTTGGTCCTGCCTCCCCGGGAGGGCGCCGCACCGTGAAATGCTGGTTAATTGTGCCAGCCGCCGGTGTGGGCCGTCGGGTGGGGGGGGACCTCCCCAAGCAGTATCAAACGGTGGCGGGGCGCCCGCTGCTCAGCTGGACCCTGGCGGCCCTCGCGCCCCTGGCGGCCGCGGCCACGGTGCTCGTGGTCTCGCCGAACGATCCCCACATCGACGATCTCGCCGAGGAATTTCACGGTGCGTTGCCTGGCCTCACGATTTTGCGGGAGGGGGGCGCGAGCCGGGCGGAGTCGGTACAGGCAGGCCTTCGCTGGCTAGGGGAACGGGCGGCGCCGGAGGACGGCGTATTGGTCCATGACGCCGCCCGCCCCTGCGTAACGCCCGCTGCCCTAAGCGCGGTCTGGGCGGCCTTGGCGACGCAAAAGGAAGGGGTTTTGCTGGCTCAGCCCTTGGACGAAACGGTGAAGTGGGGGGCGGAAGGGCGCGTGGTCCGCACTCTCGACCGGCGTAACCTTTGGCGTGCCCAAACGCCTCAGGGCGCGAGCCTAGCCGTGTTATCGGAAGCCTTGGCCTTGGCCCTGGCGGAGGCACCCGAGACGGTGACGGACGAGGCGTCGGCCCTTGAGGCCCTGGGCCTGTCCCCGGCGCTGGTGCCTGGCGAAGTCAGCAATTTAAAAGTGACCCATCCGGAGGACCTCGCCCTGGCGGCATTCTGGTTACAACAGCAAGGACGGTACGCCCCATGCGCATAGGTCACGGCTATGACGTGCACCGCTTCGGCGAGGCGCTGCCTCCCGGGGGGACGGTGCAGCTTGGCGGCGTAGCCGTGCCTGCGGAGCGCGCCTTGGTTGCCCACTCCGATGGCGACGTACTGCTGCACGCGCTATGCGACGCGCTCCTCGGGGCTGCCGCCCTGGGGGATATCGGGCACCACTTTCCCGATACGGACCCGGCCTTTGCGGGGGCGGACAGCGCGAATTTGGTGACCGCGACCCTCGCGGCGGTGAAGGCCACGGGCTTTGCGCCGCTGAACGTCGATCTGACCCTTGTTGCGCAGCGGCCCCGGGTTGCGCCCTACGTGCCTGCGATGCGCGTGCGCATTGCCGAGCTGCTTGCGCTTTCGCCGCAGGCCGTGAATGTCAAGGCGACGACCACGGAAGGGCTGGGCGCGGTGGGCCGGGAAGAAGGCCTTGCCGCCTACGCTGTGGCACTTCTTGCCCCGCATGGTTGAGCCGCCACTGACGCTACCCGAGGCCTGGCCCCAGCCCGAGCCGAGCGTGCTGCCGGCCCTGGCCTATGGCGGAGCGCCGGAAGATTTCGTGGTTGAGGAGCTCGGCGGGCCTGCGCCGGGCGCGCTTACCGATGCCCACCATCTGGCGCTTTGGGTGGAAAAGCGCGGACGCTCAACGGGCGCCGTCGCCGCGGCGCTCGCGGCCTGGCGAGGGTGCGCGCCCCAGGACGTGGGCTTTGCGGGGCAGAAGGATCGCCAGGCGCTCACCCGGCAATGGTTCACCGTGCCTCGGGCCGTAGCCGAGCCGCTGCCGGCGCTGCCGGAGGGCGACGGCTGGCGGGCCCTCGGCGCCCACCCCACGCTGAAGAAGTGGCGACGGGGGGACCACACCGGGAACGCGTTTACCCTGCGGCTTGAGCTTCCGCCTCGGGTGCGGGGCGACCTTGGGGCCCTGGCCGCGGCCGTGGAAGAGCGCTTGGCGGCCCCGGTCCCCAATTATTTTGGCCCCCAGCGCTTTGGGGCCGGGGGCGGAAATTTGAAGGCCCTGGAGGCCTGGCGGGCCGGTGCGCCCCTGCCGCGGGGGCGAAGTCGGGGCTTTTTGCTGTCGGCGGCTCGGGCCTATGTGTTTAATCTTTTGCTGGCGGCGCGGGTGCAGCAGCTTGGCCTTGCCCCCTGCGATGGCGATCACCTCGACGAAGCGGGCGTGCCGACGGCCCCCCTGTGGGGTCGGGGTCGCAGCGTCAGCGCCGGTGCACAGGCCGCCCTTGAGGCAGCGGTGCTGGCGCCGCATCGCGCCTTCCTCGACGCCCTAGAGCATACGGGGGTGCGCCAGGACCGCCGGCCCCTCGCGCTGCGTTGCGCCGGGGTGCACTGCGAGGTGCAAGGCGAAACCGCCTTGAGTTTGGCCCTTCGGTTGCCGCCGGGGTGCTATGCGACAACGGCGCTGGCCGCCTTAGGCCCAGCCACTTGGATGCCCGCGGAGGCAGCGTGAACGAAACGAACCTTGAGGGCATAGGCTTTACGAGTCGGCGGACCCGCGACCGGCTTATCACGCGCCTCGAAGCTGCGGGCATCAAAGATGCCGGCGTCCTTGAGGTGATGCGCCAAACCCCGCGCCATATCTTCATCGATGAGGCGCTCGCCCACCGGGCCTATGAAGATTCCTCCTTGCCCATTGGCCACGGCCAAACCATCAGCCAGCCCTATATCGTTGCGCGCATGACCGAACTGCTGATGGCGCAGGGGCGGCCATCGCGCATCCTTGAGATCGGGAGTGGCTGTGGCTATCAAACCGCGGTGCTCGCGCAGCTTGCGGAGCGCGTTTGGACCGTCGAGCGCATTGGGCCCCTGCTAACTCGGGCCCGGCGCCATTGGAGCCAGCTGAAGCTTCGTAATATCAACGCGCGGGTAGGGGATGGCTTCGAAGGCTGGGCCGAGCGCGGCCCCTTCGATGGGATTCTCCTGGCGGCGGCGCCGCGGCAAGTTCCTCCGGCGCTGCTCCAGCAGTTAGCCCCAGGCGGGGTCCTGGTGGCCCCGGTGGGGGATCGGGACGAGCAGGTCTTGGAGCGCCACTGGCGCGATGGAGATCGTTTTCTCGCCGAAGCCCTTGAACCTGTTCGCTTTGTGCCGATGCTTGGGGGCACGCTTTGATGGGCTTTTGGGGCGTGATGTTGCGGGGCTATGCCATGGGGGTCGCGGAACTGGTCCCTGGGGTATCCGGCGGAACCATTGCCTTCATATCAGGCCTCTACACCCCGCTCCTGGCGAGCCTGGCGGCATTTGATGGGCAGCTCCTGAAGCTGCTGCGGCGCGGTGCTCTGCGCGAAGCCTTTGCCCATGTGCAGGGCCCCTTTCTGCTAACGCTCCTGCTGGGCATGGGCCTGGCCATCGTGTCCCTGGCCGCGCTTTTGAAAATGCTCCTTGCGACCCATGGGATGCTGCTATGGGCCTTCTTTTTTGGCTTGATTCTCGCGTCTGCCGTGCACGTGGCCCTGTCCGTGGGCCGTTGGGGTGCGCTGGAGGGCGCCTCGGCTCTCTTGGGGACCCTCCTGGGGGCTTGGCTGAGCACCGCCGGGGCCGTATCCCTGGGGGAGGGGCCTGGGGCCCTTTTCTTCGGCGGGGCCTTGGCCGCATGCGCCTGGATCCTTCCCGGCGTCTCGGGCAGCTTCCTGCTTCTCGTGCTGGGCCTCTATGACCGGGTGCTCCATGCCCTCACGACCGTTGCGATCGTCGATCTCCTGGCCCTGGCCACGGGCTGTGGGCTGGGGCTTCTACTTTTCGTCCGCCTGTTGAAGCGTCTGCTGCAAAGCGCCGCGGGGCCGACCCTGGCGGCCTTGGGAGGCTTTATGTTCGGCGCCCTGCAAATGCTGTGGCCCTGGCAAATGGTGAAGGCCTATCAGCTTGGGCGGGAGGGGTCGGCTCGAGTGATCCTCTCCGAGCCCCTGGGCCCTGCCAGCTATGAGCGCTTTTACGGGGAAGACCCTCAGCTTTGGACCGTCGCGGGGCTGATGTGCCTGGGCGTGGCGGTGGTATGGATGCTCGCCCGGGGGCGAGGTGATGGCCCGGTTTCTTAGGCCCACGGCACTGCTCTTGGGGGCCCTCTTCCTGGGCGCCTGCGCGGCCTCCCCTGCGCCCGTGGCCGATCGCGGCGATCGCGCGGCGGTTTCCGGGAGTCGCTATACCGTTCGCGCCGGGGATACGCTGTATTCCATTGCCTGGCGCGCAGGCATGAGCTGGAAGACCCTCGCGGCCCTCAATGGCATCCAGCCCCCCTACGCGATCTATCAAGGCCAGGTTCTGCAGCTGCGCAGTGGGGCGACGGCGCGCAGTGCATCGAAGCCGAGCCGGGCCGCCCCCCCGCGAGGGGTGGCGAAGCAGGCCCCGTCCCGGCCCCGGGGAGCGCCGCTGAAGGGCCCTCTGCCCTGGCGCTGGCCCGTGGCTGGATCGGTCGAACGGCCCTTCGCTAACAGCGGCTCGGCCTTAAACAAGGGCGTCGACCTACAGGCGGCGCCCGGGGCCGTGGTCACGGTGGCTGCGCCTGGGGAGGTGGTTTATGCCGGCGCGGGTTTGCGGGGCTTTGCGTCCCTCATCATCGTGAAGCACGACGACACCTGGTTGTCGGCCTACGCGCACAATGCGGAGGGGTTGGTGCGAGAGGGGGCTCGGCTTGCTGCTGGCGCCCAGCTTGTCCGCCTGGGCCGAACGGAGGCGGCGCGCCGCCTGCACTTTGAACTCCGGCGCGAGGGCAAGCCGCTCGACCCGGCGTCCGTTTTGCCGAAAGGGGGGCCTTAGCGCTCGAGGTACTGCAGCTTGTCGGGTACCCCGTCCCATTCTTCCGCATCGGCGGGGGCGTCTTTCTTTTCCGTGATGTTCGGCCAGATCTCGGCGAGCTCAGCGTTAAGCTCCAGATAGACCTGCTGATCGTCGGGGAGCTCGTCTTCCGAGAAGATCGCGTCGACGGGGCACTCCGGCTCGCAGAGGGCGCAATCGATGCATTCGTCAGGGTGAATGACCAGGAAATTTGGCCCCTCGTAAAAACAGTCTACGGGGCAGACCTCGACGCAATCGGTGTGCTTACACTTGATGCAGTTATCGCCTACGACAAAGGTCATTGCGCCATCCCCGGCCTAAATTTTCGAGCCGTATTGTAGGAATTCTTGCCCACTAGCGTCTATACGGGGGATTAGCCGTCCCGATCCTTAGCGAGGGCCTGGAGTTCGTAAAGGGCCAGGAGGGCGTCCCGGGGGCTGAGGCGGTCGGGGTTGAGTGCGGCAAGGGCTTCCCGGAGGGGGTCCGCAGGGGCTGGGACGGGCTCGGGCGCGGGGGGCGCAGCTTGGAATAGGCCCAGCTGGGGCGTGGGGGCGGCGCCTTGCTCAAGCGCGGCGAGATGCTTCTGAGCCCGTCCCAGCACGGCCTGGGGAACCCCCGCAAGCCGGGCGACGGACAGCCCATAGCTCTGGCTCGCAGGCCCCGCTTCGACTTGGTGCAAAAAGACGATCCGTCCTCGGTGCTCCTGGGCTTTCAGGTGCACATTGGCCACGCCCGGGAGCTGCTCCGGGAGTGCCGTGAGCTCGAAGTAGTGCGTGGCGAAGAGGCAGAGCGCGCGTCGTTCCCGCGCCAGAAATTCCGCGCTGGCCCAGGCCAGGGCCAGGCCGTCGAAGGTGGAGGTGCCGCGGCCGATCTCATCTAAAAGGACCAGCGACGCGTGGGTGGCGTTGTTCAGAATGTTCGCCGTTTCCGACATTTCTACCATGAAGGTCGAGCGGCCGCCGGCGAGGTCATCGGAGGCGCCAATGCGGGTAAAGATCCGATCAAGCATCCCGACCCGGGCGGACCGCGCAGGCACCCCCGCGCCGGTCCAGGCCAGCAGCGCGATGAGCGCGGTCTGGCGCATGAAGGTGGATTTTCCCCCCATGTTCGGGCCGGTGATCACCAGCATGCGTCGCTGGGCGTCCAGGGTGAGGTCATTGGGGATAAAGGGCTCATCACGGGTGGCTTCCACAACAAGGTGTCGCCCGCCCTCGATGTGTAATTCAGGGGTCTCGGTGAGCGTGGGGGCGACGAGGTTCAGGGCGCGCCCCCGTTCCGCCAGGGTATTCAAAACGTCGAGCTCCGCGAGGGCTTCGGCCAAGGGCCGCAATTGCCCTAGGGCCTCTTGAAGGGTCGCCAGGAGCGTTTCATAGAGCCCCTTTTCTCGGGCCAGGGCTCGACTTTGGGCAGAAAGCGCCTTGTCTTCAAAGGCCTTGAGTTCGGGAGTGATGAAGCGTTCCGCGTTCTTTAGGGTTTGCCGACGAACCCAGCTTGCGGGGGCGGCTTCCGCGTCGCGCCGATTGGTCTCCAAGTAGTAACCGTGGACCCGGTTATAGCCGACCTTCAAGGACCCAAGACCCGTGGCGTCTCGTTCGCGCTGCTCCAGGTCGGCGAGATAGGTGCCGGCGTCGCGGGCGAGGCTGCGAAGCTCGTCGAGGGAGGCATCAAAGCCGTCCCGGATTACCCCGCCATCACGGAGTACGGCGGGTGGCATGTCCAGAAGCGCCTGGGCTAGGTGTTCCGCCAAGGCCGGTTGGGGCGCGAGGCCCTCCGCCAGGACGTCGATGCGCGAGGCACTCTCCGAGCTTCGGGGCGGCAGGGCTTCGGCCAAGGCGGGCAGGGCGAGCAGGGCGTCTCGGAGCTTGGCGAGATCCCGCGGGGGCGATGACCCGAGCGCGATCCGACTTAAAATACGCTCAAGATCGCCTATTTGTCGCAGCTGCGCGCGCAGGGCCTCGTCCCAACCGTCGAGGGCTGCGATGGCCCGTTGCCGCGCCAGGACCGTCTCCCGATCCCTAAGCGGGCGATTCAGCCAGCGCAGTAACCGTCGGCTACCCATGGCCGTGGCGGTGGTGTCGAGCATGCGCAGCAAGGTGTACTGGCGCTCTCCGGTGATCTGCTGCTCAATCTCGAGATTTCGCCGGGTATGGGCGTCGAGGAGGATCGCGTCGTCGCTGCGCTCCCGGGTGAGTTCCGTAATGTGGGGCAAGGCGCTTTTTTGCGTCGCTTTCGCATAATCGAGCAAGGCGCCGGCGGCTCCGAGGGCCACGGTCAGCTCTTCCGCGCCAAAGCCACTCAAGTCCCGCGTCCCCAGCTGCTGGAGGACCGCGCGTCGGCCCGCTTCACTATCAAACTGCCAGGGCGGCCGTTGGACGCTTTTGGGAAGCTTCGTTGGCACCTGAGCCTGTTCCGAAACCAGGATTTCCGCCGGCTGGAGCCGTCCCAACTCCGCGGTGACGGCCTCCCAGCCAAGTAGCTCCGTGACCACAAAGCGGCCAGCGGAGAGATCGAGCCAGGCGAGGCCGTAGGACCTTAGCCCCTTCGCGGGAGCGGGGCCTTCGGCTAGGGCCAGGAGGAGGCAATCCTGTCCGGCGACAAGGAGGGCTTCGTCCGTCACCGTACCGGGGGTCACAATGCGCGTAACCTGCCGCTCCACGGGTCCCTTGCTCTGGCTCGGGTCACCAACTTGCTCGCAGATGGCCACGGCCTCGCCAGCGCGAAGGAGGCGAGCCAAATAGCCCTCCGCAGCATGGTAGGGTACGCCGGCCATGGGAATCGGCGCCCCGGCGGACTGGCCTCGGGTGGTCAGGGTGATGTCGAGTAACGCCGCCGCCCGCTGGGCATCTTCGTAGAACAGCTCGTAGAAATCGCCCATGCGGTAAAAGAGCAGCACGTCCGGATGCTCAGCTTTGAGCGCCAGATATTGCTGCATCATGGGCGTATGGACAGAGGACGCGGTCACCATGGAGGCCTAAGTAAGAAGGGCGGGGGCAGTGAAGCATCGCCCTAAGAGAGCGTCAACTCAGGCCTACAAGGACTGCAGCCGAGGGCCCTTGGCAGTCCCTTGGCATCGTGATACTGTCTTTTCGTACAGTATTTAGGGCGAGTGTTTCCCAACTCAAAATTAAGTGAGGCAGCAGATGGCAATCACGGATACCACCGGCAATAAGGATAAGGCGCTCTCCGCAGCCTTGGCGCAAATTGAGCGCCAGTTCGGGAAGGGCTCCATGATGCGCCTCGGCGATCGGGAGCAGGTCAACATTCCCGCGATCTCTACCGGCTCCCTTGGCTTAGATATCGCCCTCGGCATCGGCGGCTTACCCCGGGGCCGCATCGTCGAAATCTACGGTCCGGAATCTTCGGGCAAAACCACCCTCACGCTTCAGGTGATTGCGGAGGCGCAAAAGCTCGGCGGCACCTGCGCCTTCATTGACGCAGAACACGCGCTCGATCCCATTTATGCGGAAAACCTCGGGGTGAACACGGACGACCTCCTCGTCTCCCAGCCCGATACGGGGGAACAAGCCCTAGAAATCTGCGACATGATCGTCCGCTCAGGGGCCGTTGACGTGGTGGTCGTGGACTCGGTCGCAGCCCTGACGCCGAAGGCAGAAATCGAAGGGGAAATGGGGGATGCGCACGTAGGCCTCCAGGCTCGCCTCATGAGCCAAGCGCTGCGAAAAATGACGGGGAATATCAAAAACTCCAACACGCTGGTGATCTTCATCAACCAGATTCGGATGAAAATTGGCGTGATGTTTGGGTCCCCAGAAACCACCACGGGGGGCAACGCGCTCAAGTTCTACGCTTCGGTCCGCTTGGACATTCGCCGCATTGGCGCGGTGAAGGAAGGCGATGAGGTCGTCGGCAATGAAACGCGCGTTAAAGTGGTGAAGAACAAGGTGGCGCCCCCGTTCCGGCAGGCTGAATTCCAAGTCATGTACGGCAAGGGCACGTTCCAGCTGGGGGAAGTTATCGATCTTGGCGTCAAGCAGGGCTTGATCGACAAATCAGGCGCCTGGTACGCCTATCAGGGCAACAAGATTGGCCAGGGTAAGAAGAATGCGGCCGATTATCTCGGTGAGCATCCGGAAATTGCCGAGGAAATCGAAGCCGCCATTCGGGAACAATTGCTCCCGAAGCCGCGGCGGGTGGCGGAAGCTGTCGATAGCGCGGTTCCGCCGGCTGCCGATTTCGGCTGAGCTCCCGGCGCCCCCAGGCTTAGTTGGGGGCGCTGAGTTCGCGCAATGGACGAGTTAGAGCCCGAAGCCCCCTGGGAGGCAGTTCGCCAAGCCCTTAGGGACGCCGCCTTTCGCCTTCTTGCCCGCCGGGAGCACAGTCAGCGAGAGCTGATGCTCAAGCTGCAGCGGCGTTTCCCCAAGTGTGAGCCGACGCAGCTGAGCGCGGTGCTTCAGGAGCTGGCGGAGGAAGGTTACCAGTCCGATGCGCGCCGACAGGCTTCCCTTGTGCGTCAAGCCGAGGCTCGAGGGCAGGGGCCTAGCCGTCTGGCAGTGAAACTCCGGGAGGCGGGCCTCCCACCGCCCGACGAAACGGAGGAGGACGCGTCGGTCTTCGCGCGGCTGCAGGCGCTTCAGGCTCAGCGCTTTTCGGGCCCCCCGCAGGACGCGCGGGGGTGGCAGAAGCAGGCGCGCTTTTTTGCCTACCGCGGGTTTCCGTCTGCCCTCATTCGCCGCCTGCTCGGTGATCTGCCCTGGCCGAAGGCCTAGCGTTCGGCCAGAGCGTCCTGCGTTCCCGGGACGCCCACCCATGGCGTATACTGCGCGGCTGCCCATCGCAGCGCTTAGCGCGCTGCCCTGCTGACCCCCAAGCGCTGGAGTCGCCATGAAAAGCGCGGATATTCGCCGCACCTTCCTCGAGTTCTTCCGGGAACACGGTCATGAGATCGTGCCCAGCAGTCCCCTGGTGCCAGGAGACGATCCCACCTTGCTCTTTACCAACGCGGGGATGGTCCAGTTCAAGGATGTCTTCACGGGTCGAGAGCAGCGGGCCTATCACCGAGCCGTATCCAGTCAGCGCTGCGTCCGCGCTGGGGGTAAGCACAACGATCTCGAGAACGTGGGCTACACCGCTCGCCATCACACCTTCTTTGAAATGCTGGGGAACTTCTCCTTTGGCGATTACTTCAAGCGTGATGCCATCCGCTTCGCCTGGACCCTCCTCACGCAGCGTTTTGGTTTGCCTCCGGAAAAGCTCTGGGTGACGGTCCATGACAGCGATGACGAGGCCGAGCAACTTTGGCGCGACGACATCGGTGTTCCCGCCGACCGCATTACCCGCATGGGCGACAAGGATAATTTCTGGGCCATGGGGGATACGGGCCCCTGCGGCCCCTGTTCCGAGATTTTCTACGACCACGGGCCAGAGGTTTGGGGCGGCCCCCCGGGGACCCCGGAAGAGGATGGCGATCGTTACGTCGAGATCTGGAATCTCGTCTTTATGCAGTTTGAGCGCAGCGCCGACGGCACCATGACCCCCCTGCCGCGCCCGAGCGTGGACACGGGGATGGGCCTTGAGCGCATTGCTGCGGTACTGCAAGGCGTGCACAGCAATTATGAAATCGACCTTTTTCAGGCGCTCATCGCCGCCGCGGCCCGGGTTACCGGGGCCAACGCAGAAGACGAAGCGCAGCTGCCCTCGCTGCGAGTCATCGCCGATCACATTCGTTCGGCGGCCTTTCTGGTTACCGATGGCGTTGTACCCAGCAATGAGGGCCGAGGTTACGTACTGCGGCGCATCATTCGCCGGGCGCTCCGCCACGGCCATAAGCTCGGGTGTGAGCAAGCCTTTTTTCACCACCTCGTGGCGCCCCTGGCCCAGGAAATGGGTGATGCCCATGGCGCTCTCAGTGCTCAGGCGAGCCGCGTTGCCCATATCCTTGAGCAGGAAGAGGCGCAGTTTGCGCGGACCCTGGCGCAGGGTATGGCGGTGTTAGAAGGCGTTTTGGCAGAGCTCCCGGGCACGGAGATCCCCGGCGAGGTGGTCTTTAAGCTCTACGATACCTATGGCTTTCCCGTCGATTTGACGGCGGATATCGCGCGGGAACGGGAGCTCGTTTTGGATGAGCCCGGGTTTGAGGCCGCGATGGGCGCCCAGCGAGCGCGAGCGCGCTCGGCAAGCCGTTTCTCCGCCAGTGCCGATACGGAGCTGGCCGTAGGCGGGCAGGTGAGCTTCCAGGGCTATGAATCGGTTGAGGCCAGCGGCGCGGTGACGGCCCTCTTTCGCCGAGACGGTGATGCGCTTGAGGTCGTGGAGCGGCTCGAAGCGGGCCAAGAGGGAGCGGTGGTGCTCGACCAAACGCCCTTCTATGCCGAGTCTGGCGGTCAAATTGGGGACCAGGGCGTGCTCGCCGGGGCCGGGGTCCACTTCGACGTGGACGACACCCGCAAGGCGGGGGGGCAGCACGTGCACTTCGGAGTCCTCACCACCGGGTCCTTGGCCTTGGGCGCGGCGCTCTCGGCCCAGGTGGATGGCGCGCGGCGCCAGGCCATTGCGCTGAATCATTCCGCCACCCACCTTTTGCACGCCGCGCTCCGGGAGGTGCTTGGCGCCCACGTTGAACAGCGAGGCTCGCTGGTCACGGCGGAGCGGCTGCGTTTTGACTTCGCCCACCACGACAGCATCGATCGGGAAACCCTGGATCGCATCGAAGATCGGGTGAATCAGGCGATCTGGGAGAACAGCGCCGTTCAGACCGATCTTATGACCTTTGAGGCGGCGCGCTCCGCCGGCGCCATGGCCCTCTTCGGCGAAAAATACGGCGATGAAGTGCGCGTTTTGTCCATGGCGGGCGGGTTCTCCGTGGAGCTTTGTGGTGGCACCCACGTTCGCCAGACCGGTGATATTGGGTTGCTGCGGATTGTCAGTGAACAGGGCGTTGCCAGTGGGGTGCGACGCATTGAGGCCGTTACCGGGGCAGCAGCGCACGCCTATCTTCGCGATGCCGATCTGACTTTGCGCCAGGCCGCGGGACGGCTGAAGGTCGCTCGCGAGCAGGTGCTGGAACGCATGGAGAGCCTGCTGCAGCAGCAGAAGGTCCTCGAGCGCAAGATCGGTGAGCTCGAGCAAAAGCTGGCTCAGGAAGCGGGCGCGGACCTGGCCGCGGGGGCGGTGAGCGTTGGCGAGCTGCGCGTGCTGGCGGCCGTGCTGCCCTCCGGCGGCGTGAAGGGTTTGCTCCCTGCCTTGGATCAGTTGAAAGCGAAGTTAGCCCCCGCAGTGGTGGTCCTTGGGGTGGTGGAGGACGGGGCGGTTAGCCTGGCGGCGGCGGTGAGCGCGGATTTCGCGAAGCGGGTGCCTGCCGGTCCTTTGGTTCAGCACGTGGGGGCTCAGGTGGGCGCGAAGGGGGGCGGTCGCCCAGAGCTGGCACGGGCTGGAGGCGGTGATCAAGTTGGTGCGCTGCCCGATGCCCTGGCCTCCGTCGCCACCTACGTAGCGGAGAAGTTGGCCTAATCATGGCGCTTTACGTTCATAAGTATGGCGGGACGAGCGTTGGTTCCCTTGAGCGCATCGAAGCGGTGGCGGCCCGGGTGGCCGAGCATCGCGGGGCGGGACACCACGTGGCGGTGGTTGTGTCTGCCATGAGTGGCGAAACGAACCGGCTCCAGGGGCTCGGCTTTGACCTTGGGGGGCAAGCAGTCCCCCGGGAAATGGACGTGCTCCTGGCCTCCGGGGAGCAGGCCAGCGCGGCCCTAACGGCCATGGCCCTGATTCGTCGCGGGGTGCCCGCCCAATCCTTCCTTGCCGATCAGCTGCCCATTCGCACCGATGCCGCTCACACCCGGGCACGCATTGAACACATCGAAACGGCATCACTCTTTCGAGCTTTCGAGGCAGGGGTGGTGCCGGTTATAGCGGGTTTCCAGGGCGTTGCCGAAGACGGCGCAATTACCACCCTCGGCCGCGGTGGATCGGATACCACGGCGGTGGCCCTGGCTGCGGCGCTGGAGGCCGATGAGTGTCAAATTTATACGGACGTGGACGGGGTCTACACCACCGACCCGCGGGTGGTGGCCACGGCGCGACGCCTCGAACGGGTGACCTTCGAGGAGATGCTTGAAATGGCCAGCTTGGGCTCAAAAGTGCTACACCCTCGATCCGTGGAATTTGCGGGGAAATATGGCGTGCCGGTTCGCGTGCTCTCCAGCTTTGAGGACGGGCCGGGCACCTTGATCAGCTTGGAGGAGCAGGAAGGCATGGAGCAACCGATGGTGTCCGGCATCGCCTTTACGCGAGATGAGGCGAAGATTTCCGTACGCGCCGTGCCCGATGTGCCGGGGGTGGCCTCGTCTATTTTGGGCCCGGTCAGCGCGTGCGGGATAGAGGTCGACATGATCGTCCAAAACCTGGCTCATGATGGGGGTCGAAACGACTTCACTTTCACGGTGAAGCGCGGCGATTACGATCGGGCGCTGGCGGTGGTTAAGGAGGCGGCCGAGACCCTAGGCGCGGGCCCTGTGGTCGGCGACTCGAAGATCGTGAAGGTCTCCGTGGTAGGCGTTGGGATGCGGTCTCACGCTGGGGTGGCCACGCAAATGTTTGCGGCGCTGGCCAAGGAGAACATCAATATCCAGATGATCAGCACCTCCGAGATTAAAATCTCCGTGGTGCTCGATGAAAAATACCTTGAGCTGGCGGTCCGCACGATCCATGACACCTTTGGCCTGGAGCGCGCATAGAAAATAGGAAGGCTGGCAATCGGCAAGGGTCTTCGCCATTCTTGGCCTTCGCAATTACCTCATTAAACAATAATTTGTGGGCGAGCTAGGCCACGCGGGCCTTTGGGGAGATAGTGGGTGCTGATTTTGACGCGAAAGGTGGGGGAGTCGGTGCTCATCGGCGATGGCATCAAGGTGTCCATTCTGGCCGTGAAAGGTAACCAGGTTCGAGTCGGCATTGATGCACCGAAAGACGTTTCTGTACATCGAGAAGAGGTCCGGGCGCGGCTCCAGGACGAGACCCAAAATCGCGGAGAGAGCGACGACTAGCCCCTGGGTTTCTGCGGCCAGCATGTTAAACTTGACGCCCCGGAGAGATGGCCGAGTGGTCGAAGGCGCTCCCCTGCTAAGGGAGTATGGGTTAAAAGCCCATCGAGGGTTCGAATCCCTCTCTCTCCGCCAGCTTCAAGGGTGCCTTTAGCGCCCTTTTTGGTTTTTAGAGCGGTTAT
Source organism: Pseudomonadales bacterium (assembly GCA_016779325.1). Taxonomy (GTDB): domain Bacteria; phylum Pseudomonadota; class Gammaproteobacteria; order Pseudomonadales; family Azotimanducaceae; genus Salivita. The sequence continues at coordinate 67,125 of JADHNU010000001.1, read as the reverse complement.
TCTTCGGTTCCTGGCGGCATCGAAGCGAGGCGTTCATGCTCAAGGAACTTGGCCTAGGCGCCTTACTGTTTATTGCCGGTGATTCGGAGCTGGGCCGCCAGGCGGGCGATGCTCTCATCGCCGATAAGGTGGGCGATGCGCTGGAGGAAGGTGGCTTCGACACCGTCTCCCTCGGCCAATGGTCTGTCGGTCGCGATACGCTTGGTTTCTTTGTGGATTTTTCCGATGTGCGCGTGCGTCGAGCCGACGTCTGGCTCACGGCGCGCGCCGCCCGCTATCACCCTTTCTCCTCCGCAGTCACGTTTACGGCCGGGACGCTGGTGCACGGCGCGGACGCGGCCAATTTGAATTGGCGCTTCGAGCAGATCGATTTGAAGGTCTCGGGCTGGCGGGCGATCCGCGCGCTTCAGGCCGACGCCCGGGGGCTCCATTCCGAGGCGGGTCCGACGCCGCTCATGCACTTCCCTTTGCCTGGGACCTTAGCGGCGCCCGAAGACCTTGCGGAATTGCGCTTTGCCTATGAGGACAGGGGGCGGGCCCTAAGCGTCACCTGGCTTGCCGAGGGCGGCTGTGCTGGGGTGGCCGTGCTGCCCTCGCGCGCTGTCCCCCTCCTTGAGCTACGGGCCTACCTCGCCGAAGAAAGCAGCCTAGCCGAGGTGCGCTTTAGTCCGAAGCACTGCGACACCTTAGAAACCTTGGAAAAGAAACCCTTTCCGGCGCTCCAGGTGAGTGGTGCGCTGACGGAGATATTCCTCGAGGAACTACCGGAAGCGTATACCTACTTACTACGCTGAGATGGCGGGCGCGGGAGGATTCGAACCCCCGACCTTTCGGTTCGTAGCCGAATGCTCTATCCAACTGAGCTACGCGCCCCAAGGGAAGTCGCAGGAACTGCCCTGCGAGAGCGCGGCATTATCTGGGCCCTGCGCGGGGAGGTCAAGGACAATCGCCGAGGGACTTCATGGTTTTTTCCTATTTTCCATTCCGCTCTACCGATGATGCCCAGCCTGAGTTTGGTAGCATAGCGGGTCGAAAAAAGGTCTAGGACATCGCATTGAATCGGCGCTTTAACGCGTGCCGTCGCTTGGGCGGCATGTTGCTGTTTTTATTGGCTTCCATTTCGCAGGCGGTGCCGGGCGACACGGCGCTTGTGCGTCCCCCTCGGGTAGCATCGCTGCCGGCTGCCTTTCGCCTTGATGGGCGTTTGGACGAGGCCGTTTGGGCCTCAGCCCCTGCGGTTGATGAGTTTTCCGTTATTGAGCCCGACACCCTCGCCATGCCGCCCCTCCAATCCTCGATTCGCATGTTCTATACAGACCGGGGTTTGTATGTGGGTTTCGAAGCGAAACAGGACCCGGACACCTTGGTTGCGCGCCTGTCTCCGCGGGATCAGCGCATCGCTCGAGACTCCTTCTCCATCACCATCGATCCCACCGGTACGGGGCTTTTTGGTTACTGGTTTTCCGTGGCCCTTGGCGATTCTCTAGCGGACGGCACGGTGTTGCCGGAACGCCAATTCAGTAATCAGTGGGACGGCCCCTGGAATGGCTTTAGCGCGGTCACCGAGGACGGTTGGACCGCTGAGCTATTCCTACCTTGGTCCATGATGGCCATGCCACAAAGTGGCGATGAACGCACCATTGCCTTCTATGCCTCCCGCCAGGTGGCCTATCTGAATCAGCGTTGGGGCATCCCTGCCCTACCGAGTACGACCCCTAAGTTCATGTCGGCGCTTCGGCCCGTCAAAATTGCCGGCGTTGAGCCCTCCACCCAGCTCACGCTCTATCCCTTTTCGGCGGCCACCTACGATGCGGTGGAAGGGGACCTGGAAAGCAAAATCGGCTCGGATATCTATTGGCGGCCGAGCTCCAATCTGCAGGTGTCGGGCACCCTCAATCCCGATTTCGGTACGGTGCAGCAGGACGATTTGGTGGTGAACCTCTCGGCCTTTGAGGTGTTTTTCAGCGAGCGTCGTCCCTTTTTTCTCGAGGGCCAGGAGGTCTTCAATACCTCGCCCCGAAGCACGGGTAATTATCGTAACGGCTCCCAGATGACGCTGCTCAACACCCGCCGCATTGGGGCACCGCCGCCGCTGCCAACGGATGATCGCGTGGAGGGGTTCTTAGAAACGGACCGCAATCGCCTCAGCGATTTGGCGGGGGCGGCCAAGGTGACGGGGCAGCAGGGCGCCTTCCGCTTCGGTGCGCTGGCAGCCTTGGAGCAGGACACGGAAGTCAGCGGCAATGACGCCCTGGGAGAGTTGCTCGACTTCCAGGTGAAGGGGCGACGCTTCGGCGCGCTCCGGGGCCTTTGGGAGTCTGCGGCGGAGGGGCGCTATAAGGGCCTAGGCGCCATGCTGACGGGGGTCGGGAAACCGGGCGAGGACGGCCTTGCGGGCACCATCGATGGTCACCTGCTCTCTCGAGGCGGCGTCTGGAAGTTCGATGGCCAGCTGATTGGTTCGCAGGCGGGCGACCGCTTCGGGGTTGGCTTGGCTACGGATTTGGTCTACACCCCGAAGAAAGGACGGGTGCATAACGTCGCCCTGGATCTTCTGGATCGGCACATCGATATCAACGATTTTGGCTTTTTGCGTCGGAACGATCAGGCGCAGCTGCGCTATCGTTATGAAGAAACGCGCTCTGATTTAAGCCACGTTCGGGATCGCACCACGACCCTCCGGGGCTTCTATGGCGTGAACTGGCAGGGCCAGCAGATCAGCTCCGGGCTGATTGCGGAGCGTGAGTGGACGTTGCTCAACCTCTCCCGGGCCCGCGTTGAGCTCGGCTATCGCCCGGCGCGCTGGGATGATCGTAACAGCTTTGGCAACGGGGCTTTTAAGGCCCAGGGGCGTACCACGGGAGAGTTTTTCGTGGGTACCAACGAGAGCCTGCCCCTGGTCGGGGGGGTTTTCGGTGGTTTTGAGCAGGAGACGCTCCAGGATTGGTCCTACCGGGGTGGGGTCTTCATGGTGTGGCGTCCCGGCGATCGCTTCAACGCGCGCATGCGCTTGGAAGTCGGGCGGCGCAACGACTGGATTTTGCACGATGAAGACCGCCGCATGACCAGTTTTAATGCGGAGCAAATCTCCCCGCGCATGACCGTGGAGTATTACTTCTCGGCCCGGCAGCAGCTTCGCGCCTCCATGCAGTGGATCGGCCTGAAGGCCGAGGAGTCCGACTTTTACGAGATCGCCCCGAGTGGTCATCTTCGGGCCGCGCCGCAGCCGACGGCCCCAGGGGAGCAAGACTTCTCCATCTCTAACGCGATCATGCAACTTCGCTACCGTTGGGAAATCGCCCCCTTATCGGATCTGTTCGTGGTCTACAGCCGCGGGGGCTCCTTGGATAACCCTGCGGGCCGGGGCTTCGATGAGCTTCTCCGTCGCAATATCGCCGAGCCAGACCAAGACCAACTCGTGGTCATGCTGCGCTATCGCATGGGCTCCTAGGCGCGGGTTCTTGTCACCGCAAGGGTTGCGCTAAAGCCTCGGGGCGTCCTCTTCAGCGGGGCCAATAGTAGGATGCCATGGCCGGGCGCTAGCCGTTCCAAGCGCCAAGGGTTGGCCGTCGCCACCACCTTACCGAGGCCGCTGAGGCCCCGGCCGTCAGCCTTCAACGCCGCTTCAAGCGCGGTCCAATTTGCGGTCAGCCTTCCGTAGGGCGTGGCGGCCTTTTCCCACGGGAGCTTGCGCGCCAGCCCAGGCCGGGTTTGGCGCGTACTTCGCTCCAAATCTATCCCAAGCCGCAGGTTGAAGCCCTGGGCCCAGGCAAGCATCACCAGTCCCCTGCTGTGACTCATGCTGAACGCATAGCGACGACCTTTCGCGCTGCGAAATTGCGGGCGTCGCCTGGGGCGAAGGCGCAGGCGTCCATGGCCAGGGCCTAGGGTCGCGTAAAGCGCTGCAGCGGTTCGCTGCGCGGGGCTGAGGGACCGATCCGCACGGAGGCCGACCCGTCTTGAGGGGATGGGCGCGCGCGAGGTGATGGGCGCCCAGCATACAAAAACGCGCGTGGCACCAACTCGTTGGACGCTCTGTCCGCGCCGACGCCTCACAGAACGAGGCTTCGTAACCCCGCATCCAGGCTGACCTGCGGAGTCCAGCCTGTACGCGCGCGAAAGGCGCTGCTATCGCAGGACCAATCTTCGAAGGTGAGTTCCCGAACCTTACCGGGGGTGAGCATGGGGTCGTCCCCCAGCGCACGGGCCCCTAGGGTGGCGCCCAGGGAGAGCAAGTACAGGAGGGTTTTCGGTACGGGGTATACACGAACCCGGTCGCCTCGGATGCGCGCCGCTGCCGCGGCCAGTTCCCGCCAGCGATAGCCTTGGGCCCGGGCGTCGGCCAACGGATAAGGGCCCACCTCGCCGTCCGGGGTTTGCATGGCCAGCAGCATGGCATCAATGAGATCGTCGATATGAAGCAAGCTGATGCGACGATTCCCAACGGGTCGGGGGAGAAAACCCTTGAGGGCTTGGTCGAGGAGGGGGCGAAGTTCTCGGTCGCCAGGGCCGTAGACCGCCGTAGGACGGAGGATGAGGTCGCCCGCGCGGCTCCGGGTGGTGACGAGCAATTCCGCGCTGCGCTTGCTCGCCGCGTAGTCCGACAGTTGGGGCTGGGATGCTGCGAGGGTAGAAATATGGAGGAGCCGGGCCTTGGGCGCAGCGGCGGCCATGGCATCGAGTAGCGCTGCCGTGCCGTCGACGTTAACGGCATCGAAGGTGCGGCGCGTGGCCCCGCGAACGGCCCCCGCGCAATGCACGACCCAGGCCGCATCTCGTACTAAGGTGCGAAGGGCGACGCTTGAGGAGAGGTCGCCGCGAACCACCGTGACCGTATCCGGGAGCCGGCTATCGGCCTGCCGTGATAGGGCCCGAACCACCTGGCGGGCGGGCTCAAGGCGTTGGCAAAGCGCGCGGCCAATGAATCCCGTGGCGCCGGTAATGGCGATGGGTCCCGGTAGGTCGCTGAGGACGTCCGTCGTCATGCTTCCGGGGCCAGTTGTGCGGCGGCGAGGCCCAGGCTCGGATCCTTATCAAGGAACAGGGCCTTAGCCTTGGCCCTAGACAACTTTCCGGAGGTGGTTCGAGGCAGGGCATGGGGCTCCACGCCTTGCACATTCGCTTCCACCCCAAAGGTGGTTTGCACGGCGCGGCGAACGCCGCGGAGCAGCTCAAGGCGCTTCTCCGGGACCCGCTCTCGGCATTGGAGGAGGACCACGAGTTCGTCTCGCTCGGGACCCTCAACGGTGAACGCGGCCGCATCTCCCGTACGTCCCTCGGCCGCGCGTTCGGCAGTAAGCTCGAGGTCCTGGGGCCAAAGGTTACGGCCATTGACGATGAGGAGATCCTTGCGCCGTCCCGTCACCACCAAGGTGCCGTTGTAGAGGTAGCCCAAGTCGCCCGTATCGAGCCAAGCCCCGTGAAGGGCGCTTTGATCTAGGCCGTCTTTGGTGAGATAGCCTTCCATGGTGCTGGGCGTTTTCAGGAAGATCGTGCCGATGGTGCGATCGGGGCAGGGCCCGCCTTTGCTGTCTCGTATTTCGGCCTCATAGCCCGGGAGCAGTTGGCCGCAGCTGGTGAAGCGAAGACTTTCCGGCCCCTCTCCGGGCTGGGCATAGCCCTTCCGTTCCCGCGTCGCCCGGTCGATCCGGTCTGTGTGGAGGCCCGTTCCCGGGGCCGTAAAACTCACGGCTAGAGACACTTCGGCCATCCCATAGGACGGCATAAGGGCCTCCTTGCGAAATCCCGCCGGTGCGAGGGCTTCGGCAAAGGCTTCCAGGACCTGAGGGCGGATCATATCTGCGCCGCAGCCAGCGATGCGCCAGTGGCTGAGGGAAAAGCTTTCCGCATCCTGAGCGCGTAAGCGCCGGGCTGTCAGTTCGTAACCGAAGGGGGGCGAGAAGGAAATGGTGCCCCCATGGTCGCTGATAAGGCGGGGCCAGAGGCGCGGACGCATGGCGAATTCCCGGGGGCCGAGGTAGTCGATGGAGGTTTGGCTGGCCATGGGAACCATGACTTTTCCGACCAATCCCATGTCGTGATAAAACGGCAGCCAGGAGCAGAAACGGTCTTGTTCACCAATCTTGAGCCCGTCACGAATGATGCCGAGCACGTTGCGCAGGGTCGAGCGTTCCGTCAGCACGGCGCCGCGAGGAAATTGGGTGCTCCCTGAGGTGTATTGGACGTAGGCGACTTCATCCGGGCCGGGCGGTTCGGGTAGGGCCGCATGGGGGCCCGCGAGAAAGGCCTCTACCGTGCCCACGCGGAGTTCGCTCGGCGTCGCGTCCCGGGCCTGTTCGAGGTACGGAAGAAAGGCATCCGTGGCGAGCGCGACTTTTGCGTCGGCGTGGGCCATGAGGCGAGCGAGGAGGGCCACGAAAGGCTCTGCGCCGCCCATGTGAATGCTGGCGGGCAAGGGTACGGGCACGAGGGCCGCCCGGCGCGCCGCGAAGAAGGCGATATGAAAATTCGGGTGGGTTTCGGCGACGATGGCGACCCGGCTGCCCCGGGGGAGTGCGAGCGCCGAAAAGGCCCCCGCGAGGGCTTCCGCAGCCTCGGCGATGGCGCCCCAGCTTAAGGCCGCGGTGCAGCGGCCCCGGCCGTCGAAGAAGTTTGCCCCCGTCGCAGCCCCCGCGGCGTAGCTGAGTGCCTCCCAGAGCGTGGCAAAATCCCCCCCGCGAAGCGCTTGTTCGCGCTCCGTTGGCGTTACCATGGGCTCCCTTAAATCGGTCACGCGCTATTCGAATCCCTGAGCCCCGGGGGGCAATTTCACAATCGGGCTATTATGCGCCGAAAGCGCCGGCGATGGCATAGCGAGGAAACGAGGCAAACCTATGAGCGCAGTGCTGTTTGGCATCCTCGCCGCGGAGCGGGCCGGGCCCAGTCCCTTTCAGGACGCAGAAGGCGTCACGCTGAAAACGTTGGTGGACATCGCCGGCGTGCCCATGCTGCAGCGTGTGCTGGCCAACGTCTCCGCGGTGGCGCCGGAACCGCCCATGCTGTGTGGGCCGGCGCTCATACAACGGGCAACGGCGCCCTGGTTGGAGACGACCTTGGCCGCGGGGGCAGCGCGGTGGTTGCCCCCAGAGGGGTCTCCCGCGCGCAGCGCCCAGGCGCTTTGGGAAGCGGCACAAGGGGAAGGGAAAGCGCTCCTGCTGACCACGGGGGATCATCCCTTGCTGACGCCGGAAACCTTAGAGCGGTTCTGGCAAGACGCGGCAGCGGGCTCGCAGGACGTCGCTGTGGGCCTCGCGCCCTATGAGGCGGTGCAGGCGGCTTTTCCGCATTCAAAACGCACCGCCCTGCGTTTCTCCTGTGGCGCCTATTGTGGAACCAATCTGTTTTTCCTCCGCGGGCCCAAAGCGGGGAAGGTGCTGAGCTTTTGGCGCGAAGTGGAAGCCCTGCGAAAGCGGCCCGATAAAATGTTGCGGGTGTTGGGCCTGGGCTTGGCTGCGCGCTATCTGGCAGGGCGCTTGTCTCTTAGTGCTGCTCTGGAGGCCTTAAGCGATCGCACCGGTGCTCGGTGCGCCGCTATTCCCGTTGCCGACCCCGATGCCGCCGTGGACGTGGACTCCCTAGAGGACTTGGCCACGGTCCGGGATCGCTTTCGCCGCCGCGGCGACGGCTAAGCGCCGGGGCGAGGTAGGGTGGTGTGTAGTGTCCGCTGAGGGGGGGTACCCAGTTGCACCCCCGTCGCCTCAAGGGTTACGGAACGCGTAGTTACGGTGATCGCAAGCTCGTTGAAGCCTGCGCTGCGACAGCCATGCTCTCCCGTGGCCGATGCAGAGGGCGCGCTGAGCACGGGGATTGGTCCCGCGGGTCCGGCGAGGGTGCGAGACAGGCTCTCGTGGCAATGGCCGTGGAGCACGAGCTCGGCGCCCTCGTGCTGAAGGATGTTCGCCAACTCCGGGGCGTCGACCAGGCGTTTGCGCCATTTATCCATGCCCGGCCCCGGGGCGTGGTGGATGAGCACGAGCCGGGCATAGCCCGCGGCCCCTGCCGCAGCAAGGCAGGCCTTAAGGCGGGTCCGTTGAAGGGCGCCGAGAGCGCCCGTAGCGAAGGCCGGGGGCGCAGCATGGCCGCTATTCAGGCTGATCAAGGCGACGGCGCCCCGGAGTTGAAGCCGGGGCCAGGCGTCCCCGGCGTCCTTGAGATAGGGGCCCCAATGCGCCTCAAGGGCCGCCTGGGAGCAGGCGGGTATGTATAGATCGTGGTTGCCCGGGATAACCGTCAGCTGGCCTGGAGGCGCCAGGGATCTCAGCCACTCCGCGGCCTCGCTCAGCTCCCGTTCATGGCCGATGTGGGTAAGGTCGCCGGTAATACACCAGTGGTCCGGCATGCCGCGGCGCGCGGCCGCGACCACGGCGTCGAGGGTGGCACGTTGATGAACCCGCCGCCGTTTCCGGCGCCAGGAAAGCCAGCCGAGGAGGCGCTGGTCCCGAAGCTCTAGGGCCTCGATCCCCGCCAGGTTACTGAGGTGTGGGTCGGTCAGGTGAGCAACCTTTATACTCCCGGCCGGCGGCGCTGGGGGTAGGGTCCAAGTTTCCGCCCCGTTCATCGGTCAAGGGTCTGATTTGTGAATCGCATTGCAATCCTCAGTAACGCAGGCAGCGGGCGAAATGCGCGCAAGGCGGCGTTGATCGAGAGCTTCGGTGGCCTTACCGCTGTAAGCCAAGAGGTTACCCGATCCGCCGCCGATGTGCCGATGGCCTTGGAGGCGCTGCTGGCGAAGGCGCCGTCCGTGCTGGCGATCAATGGGGGCGATGGCACGGTGCATGCGGTGTTGACGGCCCTGGGCGACCGCCCGGCGCCGCCCCTGGCGATTCTGCCTGCGGGGAGCACCAATATGACCGCGCATGATCTGCGCTGTGGGGGGCGTCTGAGCCGGCGTCGGCGGGCGCTGTTGGCCCTTCGGGACCTACCCGTTGCCACCTGGCCCTGTCTTGAGCGCGCCCCCCTTGCCTTAGAAACCCCCGAGGGGGAGTCCCTTCGCGGCTTTTTCTTCGGCGCTGGGGTCATCGTGCGCGGCATTGAGTACTGGCATGCCAGTTTGGGTCATGGCGGCCGCGCCGGCGAGTGGGCCGCGGGGGCGGCGCTGCTGCGTGTGGCCCTTGGCATGCTCCGGCGAGAAGCACCCTTTGATGCGCCGGCGCATTTGCCCGGGCGACTCGATGGGCACACGCTGGCCTGCGCGGAGAAAAGTTTGTTCCTAGCCAGCACCATGAAACGGCTCTTCTTGGGCATGACGCCTTTCTGGGGGCCCGGGGGCGGCCCCCTAGCGTGCACCTGGCTTTCCCCCGGGGCTTCTGGCCTCGCTTGGCGCCTTCCGGCCCTGCTCTTTGGGCGAAGCGCCCATCTTCCGCAAGCTGCGGGCTATTTTAGTGCCCGGGGCGCGCGCCTGACTTTAGAGGTGGCGGAGCCCTGGGTCATTGACGGTGAGGTATATCGCAGCGTGGGTCCCCTAACCCTCACCGCGGGGGCCCCCCGCACCTTCGTCGCCCTAGCAGGCCCCGGGCGCGGGGCGGCCTAGGTGCGCTTCGTCGAGCTTGAGCGCCAAGCTCGGTCCGCGCTCCGGGCCCAGCTCGATCGCCCCCCGCAGGCTGGGCTTGCGCCCCTCCTCGAGACGCTGCAGCAGCGCTACGGGGCCAGCCTGCTTGGGGTGCTGTATTACGGGTCTTGCCGGCGCGAGGATACTTTGGAGGGGTTGGTTGATTTTCACGTGCTCGTGAGCGACTTCCGGAGCCTGCCCCGGGGGCTCGCCTGGGCGGGCGCTGTCCTGCCGCCCAATGTGTTTTACCTCGAGGTGCCGGGGGCGGACGGGAGCGTGCTGCGTTGTAAGTACGCGCTCCTAACGGAAAGGCAGTTTTTCAGAGGGTGTTCTCGGCTCGACTTCTTCCCCTATTTTTGGGCGCGCTATGCGCAGCCCATGAGTCTCCTGGCCTGCCCCGATCCGAACCGCCGGGCGCACTATGAGGTTGCGCTCCTGGGGGCTTCCGAAACCTTGCTGGGGCGGACCTTGCCGGGGGTGGCGAAGGGGGCGGGACCGGAGGATCTCTGGCGCGCGGCCTTAGCACGTACCTATGGGACAGAACTTCGACCGGAGGGCCCCGGGCGGGGGGACGATATCGTTGCCCGCGAGGCGACCTTTTTCCGCGCTCTAGCAGGCCCCGTATTGGCGCGAGAGGGGTTCTGGCGTGCGCGCCGGTCCGCCGCTGCCACCCGCTGGGCCTGGCGTGCTCGCGCGGTCCTGGGAAAGCCCCTAGCGCTGGCGCGTTTGCTTAAGGCGCTCGGGACCTTTGAGGGGGCGCTCGATTACGCCGCCTGGAAGCTCGAGCGCCATAGCGGCGCCCAGGTCCGCCTGACGCCGCGCCTGCGCCGCTACCCCTGGCTCTTGCTCTGGCCCGAGCTCTGGCGGCTGTGGCGTGGGGGTTATCTAAAGTGACCGCCCCCGTGTGGCTTCTGGAAGGCGGCAAGCCTGGAGATACGCAGCAGCTTCTGAACATTGCCGACCGCCTTAGCGTGCCCTACCTGCGGCGCCGGCTGGTGCCGAAGCCCCGCTGGGTCACCGGGAAGCCCCCTTTTCTGCCGAGCCTTTATCCCTTTGATCGGAACGCCTCGGACCCTCTTTTGCCGCCCTGGCCCGAACTGATTCTCGTGTCGGGTCGTCGTCCAACCATGGCGGCCCTGTGGATCCAAAAGCAAAGCGGCGGCCGAACCCGCCTGGTGATTCTCGGGCGACCGAAGGGGTATCGCCGTCGTTTTGCCCTCATTCTTGCGCCCCCCCAGGCGCTTGTGCCGCCGGCGCCGGATGTGCTGTCTCTGGAGTCGCCGCTCTTTCTGTCAAAGCCTCCTGCCGTTCCCGGGGCTTCAGAGACCGCACTCGAGGCGGAGCTTGCGGCGCTGCCCCGGCCCCTCACGGCGGTGATGCTAGGCGGTGCCACCCGGCCCTATCGTTTTGATGAAGGGGTGCTGGCCGAGCTCCTCCGGTGCCTAAAAACCTTGCCCCGGGGGGCAGCCGGCACACTCTATTTTTGCGGTTCCCGGAGAACGCCGGCGGCCATACTTGACGCTCTGGACGCGCTCCGCCCGGCCGGCAGTCGGCTTTATCGCTGGCGTGAGGGGGATGCCGCTAATCCCTACGGCGCGCTGCGCCGCGGGGCTGAGGCCTTCGTCGCCACCAGCGATTCCGCCTCCATGCTCATGGAGCTGAGCGGGGAAGATGCGCCCCTTTGGATCTATCGCTTGCCAAAAGCGGTAGACTGGCGAGAGCGACTAGAGCGGGCCGTGGCGCGCTTTCCTCGCCTTGCCCGGGTACGCCAAAGGGCCGTGGCCCGAGGCTGGCTTCCAGCGCCTCGGGATCTCGACGCACTTGCCCACGCCCTGGTGCGATCCGGCGCGGCGCGCTTCCTGAACCCGGCTTCGGAAGCTCAGGCCGCGGCGACCTCGGGCCCAAGCTTGAATCCCGAGCGAGCGCTGGCACGGGCCGTGGCCGCGGTGGAAGGTTTATTGAGCGGCGCCAACGCTGGCTTAGGAAAGGGGACAGGGAAAGACTAATGAGCGAGCTACTTCTGAGCGTTCGGCGGAATCTGGAGCGGGGCGGCGCCCTGCTTTTGAGCGATGGTCAACGGGTCCGACTAGAGCGCTGGGTGCGCGGGGGCCTAGAAGCCCGTCGCCTTCGGTACGCCGATGCCGCGGTGGTGTCCTTTGGGAAAGCGGGACGGACCTGGCTGCGCGTCATGCTGTCGCACTTTTATCGCGAACGCTACGGCATTGCGGAGCCCGTGCTTTTCGAATTCGATAACCTGCACCGCCTACACCGCGCGATTCCTAAGCTCTTTTTCACCCACGATAATTACCTAGGGGATTGGACAGGCAACGGGCGTAGCAAGGCGGACTACTATCCTCGCCCCGTGCTGTTTCTCGCCCGCCACCCCGCGGATACGGCGGTGTCCCAATATCACCAATGGGCCCATCGCATGCGGCCCCATAAAAAACTGCTTAATCAGTATCCACCGCACGGCGCATCCCTCTCCCTGTTCGAGTTCGTGATGGGGGACGGGGGCGGTGTGCCTCGCATTGTGCGCTTTATGAATGATTGGGCTAAGGCGTTCCCCCAAACCCTTCGCCATCAGGTCGTGCGCTATGAGGACCTGCGGGCGGAAACGGCGGCTACCCTCGCGTCCGTGCTTGCTTTTCTGGGGGCGCAGGCGGATCTGGACGCGGTGCAGAGCGCCGTGGATTTCGCCTCCTTCGAACGCATGAAAGCGCGGGAGGCCACGGGCGAAACCATGGCCGGCGCCGGTGACCGGCTTACCGCCGCTGACCCCCATAATCCGAACTCCTTCAAAACCCGACGGGCGAAGGTGGCGGGTTACCGAGATGATTTTTCAGAAGAAGAACTCGAGACCATCGACCGCTACATCGACGAGCATCTCCATCCCCTTTTCGCCTACGGGCGCGCGACCGAGACCGCTTAAGAGGACGGGCCATGACCAAGCCGTGCGTATTTATTCACACCAATCACAAGCAGATTCTGGGCGCGAAGGTGGCCCGCTGGGCCCTCAAGCGCCAGTCCTCGAATCCCGACGCCTTCGATGTCGCCTTCATCGATACGCGGGATTACCCCGTTTTCGCCGAGCATGAAGGCCAGTCCTACCTCCGGGACGGGGTGGAACGGGTATGGCTAAACGAAGACCTCCAGTCTTTTACGCCCCTGCGCTTTATGCCGCCCAAGCTCATGGGCTACATGGGACGGGCCGTGGTGATGGATCCGGACATTTTCGCTGTCGGCGACATCAACGATTTGCTGAGCCGTGATATGGGCGATAAGGCCATCTTGTGCCGCAAGCGCTCGGGCCCCAAGGGGGCGATCGATAAGTGCTGGGCGTCGAGCGTGATGCTGCTGGACTGCGCAAAGCTTCGTCATTGGGATGGGGAGGCGGGTTTCCGAGAGCTCTTCGCTCGGACCCGAGATTACTCCCAGTGGGTATGCCTAAAGCTTGAAGATCCGAACACCATTGGCGTTCTTGAAGCGCAATGGAACGATTTCGATCGCCTGACCTCGGAAACCCGCCTGCTCCATACGACGCGACGCATGACCCAGCCCTGGAAAACGGGCCTCCCCGTCGATTGGCGTCCCGCGGAGCGCTTCCGCGCCTTCCCGCCCCTGGGCTGGCTCATGCGTGCCCGGCGCAAGCTCTTTGGGGAATATGCTTTTCTGGGGAACTATCGCCAGCACCCGGATCGGAATCAGGAGGCCTTGTTCTTCGGGCTCCTTAAGGAATGCCTCGCCCAGGGTGCAATCTCTGAGGCGGAGCTGCGCGATGAGATGGCCGCGAATCACCTTCGCCACGATGCTTTTGAGGTACTGGAGCGAACGGCGGATCTTGCGCCCCCGCCGGCACCGCCCCTCGCTCTAAGCGCCTAAGGCTTCGTGGGCGCTGGGTGGCGCCGAGGGAGCTTGGCGAGGGCCTCGAGGGCGATGTCCAAGCTGCTTGCCGCGAGGGTGTTTGCGCCGGGCCCAGGCGAGGGAAGGGGGCCGGGCTCCAGCTCGCTGAGGGGCCAAAGCCACCCCGCTTCCTGCCAGCTATCCAACAGCGCTTGCGTATTTCGGCGAAACCGTCGAGGGGCGAGGCGCTGCGCCAGACGATGGCTGAGGCTCTCCCAGCGTAAGGAAAGCGGCTTGGGTAAAGGCGCATAGGCCGTTAGGCAGCCTGCGCTTAAGGCCTCAAGCACCATGGACATGCTGTCCCCCGTGACCACCGCGAGCTGGGCGGTCTCCAGCCAGCGCGGAAGGGGATTGGCTTGCCCCTGGGCTGCGTGCCAAAGGAAAACGCTCCCGTCGGTGAGGTCCTGGGCTTCGCCCTTGAGCGCGCGCTCAACGGCCCTGGGGGTGCGCGGGCTCGTGCTGAGGCAAGGGGTGAGCCCATGGCGGTGCGCCAGTGTGCGAAAGCGCTGAAGCAGATGGACGGCCGTGGCGGGCGAAAGGGCCTGGGCGCCGGAGGGGCCGCCCAGGAGCAAGAGGGCTCTGGTGCGCGTTTCCATGCCCTTCGGCGCGCGGGGGGGCGCCAGCGGCGCGGGCAGCATGACGATGTTGCCGGGTTCCTCGGCGAGGGCGTATTGCGCCGTGGTGAGGGTGAGATCGAAGCGGTGCGGTGCGGTCCAGGGTCGGCCCACGTGGACGATGGCGCAGCGGCCTCCGCTCTGCTGCTGAATCCAGCGGGCGACGGGCTCATTGCGGCGTCCGGCCGTGAGTAATACGTCGGGCCAGGGCGCTTTGAGTGACGCCCGCGCCTGCGGCTGTAGGGCGGCCAAGCTTGGCTGGCGGGTGAGCTGGAGGAGAAGATCCCCACCCCGATAGGCCAGGGCGCGAGGCTCCCCGACCCACCCAAGGCGCGTTTCCGCGCCCTGGGCGAGGGCCTCGAGCTGACGGTTATCGCCGGCCTTTTGGCCGAGGAGGCTCCAGAAGCGGAGCGGCTGTGCGTTCACGGACGGTACGGCCTCCCCCGTCTAGCCCTAAAGGTCGTTACACTACACCACTGCGCCGCGCGCAGCCTGTGCTCGAGGTGGGATTTGGCCCTTTGATACTTGATCGCTATCTTCTCCAGCAGGTTCTTGGACCCTTCTTCTTGGGGGTTCTGCTGCTGGGCGTCGTATTCGCGGCCTTCGCCGGCTCCAACGTCCTGGCCGATGCGGCCGCGGGTGCCTTAGCGCCCTCCGTCGTGTGGAAACTCATCGGGCTGAAATTGCTGGTGGCGGGGGAGGTCATTGTGCCCTCGGCGCTCTTCTTTGCCGTCCTATTCGTGTTTGAGCGACTCAGCCGAGATCGAGAGTTGGTGGCGATGATGGCGGGTGGGGTTGGGGGCTTGCGCCTCCTCATCCCCTTGGCGTTGGCCGGCGCGGGAGCGGCTCTGCTGGTGGCCCTGTTGTCCCTCGAACTGCGCCCTTGGGCTTACCGAACCAGCTACCTGCTTGAGGATTTAGCCACGCGCCCCGACGTGAGCACCATGCGCGCCGGACGGTTTTATGCCCTCGGGCCGGAACTGGTGGTGACTGCTGCGGGGGTTGATGCGGAAGGACGGGTGTTGAAGGACGTATTCGCCCGGCAGCAGGAGGGGGACGCCCTCCAGCTCATTCGCGCCGAGACGGCCCATTTGGCGCCCCCCGATGGTGATGGCGTGCAAGTCGTGGAGTTTCGCCGGGGGGAGATGCTGACCCTGCGAGATGGGGTGCTCCAGGGCGACCGGCGGCAACGCTTTGAGGCGCTCCGCTATCGCTGGCGCTACGGCGCCGTGCTTGGCCGGCCGGACCACCGCCGCGCCCAGGCCACAGCAACCCTCAGGCCGTCGTCGGCGCCAAAGGATCGCGCGGAGTTTCAGTGGCGCGTCACCATGCCCGCGTTGGCTTTCGCGATGACCATCATGGCGGCAGCGCTGGGGGCCTTTTTACCCTTAGCCGGGCGCTGGCGCATGGGGGCGGCCGTGGGGCTCTACGTCGCCGTCTTTTACCTTGCTGCCGCGGCGCAAACGGCGCTCGAGAACGGCGCGCTGGCGGCCTTTCCTGGCCTCTATGGCTTGCCCCTACTGCCCCTTTTGGCCGCGGTGGGGCTCGCTTTTCTTGGGCGGCGCCTCACATGATGGGGTTCACCAAGGCGGACCGCTACGTGGCCCTGGCGGTGCTTCGCGGCTACGGCTTGGTCACCACGGTTTTGCTGGTGCTTTTCTCCCTCTTTGCCTTTCGGGAAGAGCTTGAGAGCGTGGGCGCGGGTGCTTACAACGCCCTGGGGGCCCTGCTCTTTGTCGCCATGACCACCCCGGCGCGTATTCTGCGCCTGTTGCCCTTCGTGACCCTCCTCGGCACCGCCTATGGCCTTTGGCAGCTGGCGCGCCGAAGCGAACTGCTGGTGCTGCGGGCGGCTGGAGCGTCCCTTCCTCGCCTTGCCATGGCGACCCTGCTGCCGGGCTTGCTTATTCTTCTGGCGACGCCGGTGATGCATGAGTATTTATCCCCCCGGCTCTATGCGGGGGCGACCCTTGCCCGCGATATGGCGCTGGGGCGAGCGGACGAGGTGGCCGGCCGGGGCTTTTGGTCTCGGTCCGAGCGCACCCTCATTGAAGTCGGTGGTCTGGAGCATGGTCGCGTTCCTACAGACCTGCGGATTTATGAACTGGGGGAAGACGCAACGGTGGCCTCGGTGATTCTTGCGGCCTCCGCCGACCCCATGCCGGATGGCAGCTGGCGCCTGGTCGGCGCTGAACGACGGCGCTTTTCTCGCGATGGCATGGTGCGGGAACCGGCGCCGGCGCGCTGGCGACCCTGGTGGGTGGAAGAAACCTTCCTGCGTGCCCCCCCGGTGGACAGCCTGTCCTTTTCCGATTTGGCGGGCTACGTGCGTTACCTTAAGGATACGGGGCAGCCGGCTGCACGCTGGGAGCTGGCCTTTTGGCGCATGTGGGCGCTCCCGGTGACGGCGGTGCTTCTTGGGCTTCTTGCCCTGCCCATGGCCCGGGCCACGGCGCGGCAGGGCGGGGCGCGCTATGCTGCGCTCGCCCTGGGGACAGGGCTCGC
Organism: Pseudomonadales bacterium; assembly: GCA_016779325.1. Classification (GTDB taxonomy): domain Bacteria; phylum Pseudomonadota; class Gammaproteobacteria; order Pseudomonadales; family Azotimanducaceae; genus Salivita. The sequence continues at coordinate 50,559 of JADHNU010000001.1, read as the reverse complement.
TTACTATTTCCTTGAACAGCTTCTTGGCAATTTTGGGCTTGTTGCACAGCTGCCGCCCGCGGGCGTCGCTTTCCTCCCTCCCATGCTATTGCTGGCCCTGGTTTGGGTCGTTTTACGCCCAGCGCGCTAGAGCGCGCGTAGAGTAAGGATAGGTTTTGGCCATTTTTAAACGCTTTCTGCAGCGCTATCCCGGTGAAAGCGCGGTGCTCATTTTTGCGCTGTTGCTTTCTGGCGTGGCCAACAGTATTGGCTTGTCGGCACTCCTGCCCGTGCTGAATCTGGCCTTCGAGAACGAGGTGCCCGAGTCCGGCGTGGAGCGGGTTGCCATTGATGCCCTTCAGGCCGTCGGCCTGAGCCCCGATCTCGGGCTACTGCTATTTATCATTCTCGGCGCCATCGTCCTGAAAAATGCCATGGTGCTTTTTGCTGAGGCACGCATTGGCTACATCGCCGCTGACGTTGCAACGGGCCTGCGCCTGCGCCTGCTCCAGGGTATCCTCCGCTCCCGCTGGACCTACTTTGCGGGCCAATCGCCGGGGAAGCTGGCCAACGCCATGAGCACGGAGGCCTATCGGGCATCTCTTGCCTACGTCATGGGCGTTCGCGTTCTTGCCCTCACTATCGAATCGCTGATTTACGGGGCCTTTGCCTTCGCCGTGTCCTGGCAGGCCATGGTCTTCGCCGTTCTGGCCAGCATTTTCATTCTGATCCTGTCTCGAAGCCTGGTCCGCATGGGGCGGGACGGCGGGGTCTTGCAAACCCAATGGTATCGCCAGCTCCTGGCCTCCCTGACCGATACGCTTCAGTCCGTTAAAAGCTTTAAGGCCATGGGGCGCGAACATCTGGCCGATAATGTGCTAAGCGAAGAAACCAGCGCGCTCCGCGGGGCGCTGCGTCGCGAGGCCCTCGCCACGGCCTCCCTTGAATCGGCGCAGGAGCCCATGTACGCCCTGGTCATTGCGGGCGGCATTTACTTCGCCTTTGCACTCTTCGATGTGCAGATGGCCACGGCCACCTTCCTCATTTTGGTTTTAGCCAATCTGCTTAAGCAGGTTGGCAAGGTGCAGAAGCAATATCAGCGCATGGCCATTTACGAATCGGCCTACTGGGCCTTGGATGAAACCATCAGCGATGCGGAGTCAAAGGCTGAGGTGCTAGAGGGTGAAAAGCCGCCCCATTTTGAGCGCGAGATTACCCTCGAGGGCGTGTCCTTTAGCTATGGTGAACATGACATCCTGAAGGAGACCAGCATTACCATTCCTGCCGGAGAGCTCACCTGTCTTGTGGGGGAATCGGGATCGGGCAAAACCACGGTCACCGATCTGGTGATCGGCTTGGTGCGGCCCACGGCCGGAGCGGTGCGGGTCGATGGCACGGATCTGCGGGAGATCGACCTCGCAGCGTGGCGTCATCAGATCGGCTATGTCCCGCAGGAGACCTTGCTCCTCCACGATACGGTGCGCCGTAACGTGACCCTGGGGGAAGAGGGCATAAGCGACAGCGCAGTGGAAAAAGCCCTTCGTGCGGCCGGCGCCTGGCCCTTTGTTAGTGCACTCGCGGAAGGTTTAGACACCATCGTCGGGGAGCGGGGCACGCGAATTTCCGGAGGCCAGCGCCAGCGCATCATGATTGCTCGGGCGCTCCTGGGCAGTCCTCGTTTGCTCATTCTTGATGAAGCCACCAGCGCCCTCGACCCGGAATCGGATCGCGCCATTGCCGATACGCTGTGCGCACTTCGGGGTGAGCTCACCCTGCTGGTGGTCTCGCACCACAGTTCGCTCTCCAGTGCGGCGGATCGCGTATACCGTGTGGAGCGGGGCGCCGTTTCCCTTGGTAGTCGAACCCCGTCCTAAGCCGTTAGGTCGAGCTCAGCTAAACGGGCCAGGGTGTTGGCAAGCTGGGGGGCGGAGGCGGTGCCCCGGCCCCAGGCCGCCGGCGCGATAGCGTTGGGGCTGAAGCGCACCTGGGGGCCGGCCAGCAGTCCTTGATAGACGCAGCGAAGGTCTCGGCTGAGCCGTCGCGGTCCCAGGTGGAAGAGCGCAACGTAGGCGAGGCTGGACAGCGTATGGTCCCGAGGCCGCCCCGAACCCGGGCCTTCCATGGCGCCAAGGTCAAAAATTCTGAGGGGTTTTCCCGTCCCCGCCGCTTCCGAGAGCATGGCAATGCTATCGCCAGTCACCAGTAGCGCGCCAGCTTTGGCCAGCATGGCTCGGTAGGGGTTAGGGCCGGCGCCGAAGGGCAGAAAGCGATCCTCGGAGCGCCAGCTATGGGCAGCAAAGACCGCGACGGCCGCCTTCGGCGTCCTTGGGCTTGTGGTCAACCAAAGCGGCCGCCTGCCGGCGATCGCCTGCGCTTCGTCCAAGAGCCGCTGGGCTGCGCGAGGCCCCAGGGCATAGGGTCCGCTGGCGCCGCCAACTAAAATCGCGAGGGCCTGGCCGGTGGCGGGGCCAAGCAAAGCATCGTGTTCCTGAGCGGCCGCGGCGAGGTTCGCCTCCGTGAGCCCGTGGAGGGTAAGCGCGTTCTCAAGCACTCGGGGATGGGGTGGCACCCGGTATTGGGGGGTGGTTACCGTAAGAGAGAAGGCATCCGCTGGTGCCCAGGTGCGGCCGAGGAAAACGGTATGACCTTGGGGACTGGCTTGAGCGAGGGCCCGAGCAATAGGTTCGTTTCGAAGCCCGGCGCTCACGATGAGATGACGTTGCGCAGGGGGCAGGGGAAGCGGGCTTGCGCCCTCCAAGCTGACCTGGCGTAAGAAGCCGAGGAGGTCGGCCTTAGGTTGCTTCCAGGCGGGGCTCAACCACTGCGCCGCTACGCTTAGGCGGGCTTCAAGGGCCTCGACAAGGGCCCGGATTTGGCCGTTTTCCCCCGCGCGGTGGCTTTCCAAACCCACCAAGGCAAGGGGAGGCGCTCCAGCCATACGGTTCGAGCCGGGCGAGCCCTAGGCGTAGGCGGTGGCCGCAGCGCGGGGCTGATCGAAGAGCTGCTGAGCCACGGTGGCATAGCCTTCGATAATCCGCTCGACCTGATCATCCGTGTGCGCGGCAGATAGGCTGCAGCGGAGCAGGCTCAGGTTCTTCGGGGCGCCCGGGGGCACAACGAGGTTCACATAAATCCCAGCATCGAGCAGGGCCTGCCAGGCCGTGGCGGCTTGCTCGGGGCTGTCCATCAAGCTGGCGATGACTGGGCTTGGGGCCGCCCCAAGTGTGAAACCTAAGCTGCTGAGCCCTTCATGCACGCGGGCGCAGTTCTTCCACAGCTGCGCGCGCAGGGCTTCGCCTTGACTTACCCGCTTAAGCGCCGCGCGCGTCGATGCAATTACTGACGGCGTGCTGGATGCGGTGAACATATAGGCGCGGATTTGGCTGCGCAGGGGCGCCACGTCATGCTTTCGACTGGCAAAGAAGCCGCCAACGCTGCCCAGGCTCTTAGAGAAGGTGCCGGTTACGAAGTCAATTTCGTCCTCAACCCCCAGCACCTCGGCGAGGCCTCGGCCGTTCTCCCCCATGATGCCAAAGCTGTGCGCATCGTCGAGAAGCAGGAAGGCGCCGTGGCGCTTCACCACATCGCAAAACTGGTCTAAGGGGGCGACATCCCCCAGCATGCTGTAGAGGCTTTCAACGATCACGAGGGTGCGCGCGCAACGGTCGCCAAGGCGACGGAGACGCTTGTCGAGATCGGCGGGGTCGTTATGCCGGAAGCGGTAGATCTCGGCGCCAGAGAGCTTCGCCCCTTCGTAGATGCTGGCGTGGGAGTCAGCGTCGAGCATGATGATGTCGCCAGGGCCTGCGAGGGTCGAGATCGCCCCCACGTTCGCTACATAGCCTGTGGTGAAAGCAATAGCGGAGCGGACCCCGAGGAAGGCGCTCAATTCGCGCTCGAGGGCGGCGTGGCCAGCGTAGGTGCCGTTGGCAAGACGGGAGCCCGTGGTGCCCGTACCGTGAGTGCGGACGGCCTGAGCCGCGGCTTCGATGCAGGCGGGGTCAAAGGTGAGCCCGAGATAGTTATTCGTGCCGGCTAGTATGACGCGCTTACCGTCAATCTTCCCTTCCGTGGCGGAGCCTGCGACGTCAATGGTCGCGCCAATGGCGTTTACACCCAGTTGACCGAGCTGGTCTTGGAAGGCTCGCGCGGCATCGAGTTTCTGCAAAAGGCTCATGGCAAGTCGCCTACGTCAGGTTTTGAATTCGTTGCGCGAGATCAGAAATCGTTCGCACATCGCCGAGTTCGTTAAGGGGGAAGGCAACATCGAAGCGATCTTCAAGGGCTTCGATGAGTTCCATCACGTCGAGGGAGGCCAAACCCAGTTCGTCAATTAAATCACTTTCTGGAGGAACAATGGAGCCGCCTGCGTGTGACTGGGCGAGTAGCGCTTGGATTTCCGCTACGCATTCGTCGTAAACGATCATGCTTTTCTTGTTCCTCGGCAAGCCTCGAAGGACCGAACGGTCGGCCGGAGGTGCCCCTGCTTTCCCCAAAGCGCTTGCAGTCTGTCATCTAACTGACTGACGTACAAGCTTTCTTAACGATTCAAGGTCGGGCCTCGGGGTACGTTGGAAGAGTGTGCAGACCGGTGACTGACTCGAAGGTGAACCAATAAGCGAGAAGTGTTACGAACCGGTAGCAGCGTCCTCGCCCCTGAAACAGTTGAGAAACAATGGAGGAACCCTTTAGGCGTACTCGAGCTCTGGGTTGGGGAACTGAAGGTGCTTCCGCAGCAGATGGGTCAGGCCATAGAACGGGAGCGTATCCGCCAGGGCGACGGCCATTTTGAAGAGATAATTGCTCACCATCAGGGTGAACAGGGTCGCAAGGGCCATGTCGCCGGCGAGAAAGGCGGCGCCGAAGGTGACGGCGATCACCATGAAGGAGTCGACGAGCTGACTAATGAGGGTGGAGAAATTGTTTCGCACCCAAAGGTGCTTGCCTTTGGTGACCCGCTTCCAGAAGTGAAACAGCTGCACATCGCAGAACTGTGCGGCGATATAGGCCAGCATGGACGCGAAAACGGCGCCAGACGTGCAGTAAAACAGGAGCTGATAAAACTCGATGGTGCCGTCTACGGTGGTGCCGTTCGGCAGGAATACCCCTTCGGCCAGCTTGAGCTGCTGCCAGGGCGGCATGGCTTCAGGGCCTACGGAGGGAAGGGCTTGCCCCAGCCACAGAGTGCCGAGGATAAAAAAGTTAAGGCCGAGGCCGACCCACACTAAGAAGTTAGCCCGGGCACGCCCGTAGAGTTCAGAGATCAGATCGGTCACGAGAAAGGTAATGGGGTAGGGCAGCACGCCTACGGCCAGGCTCATGGGCCCGAGCTCGACGAATCGGGTGATGCCGATAATGTTCAGCATGGTCATGGCACAGAGGAAAATGCCAGCCAGGATGAGGAATACCCGTTCCCGGCGTTCTTCTAGGGGGGGCAGCATGGGGGTGTTCTCCTACGGGAACCTAACGCTCAACTTGGCCAAGATTGGCATGAAGCACGGCGCCATTCACTATCGGATGGGTGGCGGCCCAGACGATCGCCTCGGCGATCTCCTGTGGGGTGATCAGCCGACCGAAGGCGGAGAAGCTGGCCACGGCTTCCGCGCCCTCTTCCCCAACGTGGGCCCGAAGCATCTCGGTGTCCGTGAACCCGGGGCAGACACAGGCCGTATGGATGGCTCGCCCCGCCAGATCCTGGCAGGTAGCGCGCATGAGCCCCACGGTCGCGTGCTTGCTGGTCACATAGCTCGCAGCGCCGCCTACGGCTTTCTCGCTTAAGGTCGAGCCCACGTAGATGATGGAAGACCCGGCTTTCATCGCGGGGAGAAGCGCGCTATTCAGGCGGCTCGGGGCCACGACGTTAACCTCAAGCACGCGCCTCAGATCGTCGGCCTGAAGGTCGTCCACGCGGTCTTTTCGAAGCAGCCCCGCATTGTGTATGAGGATAAGGGGCGAGGCCGTCTCGGCCAGCTCCTGAAGGGCCTGCAGGCAGGCCGTCAGCTCCGCTTCGCTCGTGAGGTCGCAGGCATGATGAACCACGCCGGGTATGGGGCAGGGCCGCCGGGACAGGTTGTGCACGGTCCAGCCGGCGCTAAGGAATTGCTGAGCGACCTCCGCGCCGATACCGGCGCTCGCCCCGGTGATGACGACGGCTTTCATAACGCGCTCCAATAGCGGGAAGCCCACTGTTCCGTACCGCTTGAAACGCGTACCCGAAGACCCTTGATGGCGTCCTGGGGCAGGTCCGGATGGCCCAGGAGTGCTTCCACGAACCAGCCAGCCAGCGCTTCAACAGTAATGTTGGCGACGGGCAGAAGCAGCACATCGCGGGGCAGAAAGGGAATGGCCTCCGCGCCGTAGTGGGCAAGCAGGTAGGGTGAGCCCTCCTCGATGCGAAGATGGGGCGATTGCGTCGGCAGGAGGACGCGCTCGTCGAGTTGGTCGCAAAGCCCCATCAGGGCCTTCTTGGCGCGGCCGTAGTCGAAGCAGAGGCCGTCCTCGCCGATGGGGGTCTCAATTTCACAGCCCACCCGCCAGTTGTGGCCATGGAGGTTTTCCCGCTCTGTTGCCGAAAAAATGGTGAAGTGTCCGGCTGAGAAATTCAGGTAGTCTTTCGCAATCTCGATCGTTGCAAGCGATCCGGGACGCCGCGAGGTGGGGAGGTCAGCGGTCATAGGGGGTCCTTTGGGGCGGGCTGTCGGCGAGGGGCACACCAAGTAAAACGCCAGCCTACCGGGGATTAGGGGCGGGGCGCCACTTTCAGCTAAAGGAAGGAGGGAGGGCTATGGCCGTTTTTCAGAGGGATGACTGCACCCTGCACTATGAGGTGCGGGGAACGGGGCCGGCGGTGTTGGCGCTCGCGCCGGGCGGCATGCGCTCGGCCACGGCGCTCTGGGACCGCGCCCCGTTTAATCCCTTGGATGTCTTAAGCGACGCGTTTACGGTGATCTCCATGGACCAGCGCAACGCCGGGGCGTCGGCGGGGCCCGTAGGGCCAACGGATGGCTGGTCTACCTTCCTCGAAGATCAACGCGCCCTCCTTGATCACCTAGGCATCGAGCGCTGCGCGGCGCTGGGCATGTGCATTGGCGGTCCCTACGTCATGAATCTCCTGCGCGCGCAGCCCGAGCGTTTCTTTGCCGGGGTGTTGCTCCAACCGATCGGCCTTGAGAACAACCGGGACGCCTTTTTCGGCATGGTCGATAGCTGGGCGGAAGAACTGCTTCCCTCCCGTCCCGATTTGGCGCCGGCGGCCTTAAGCAATCTGCGGGACCGGATGTTCAGCGGGGATTTTCTCTTCGCCGTTTCCGAGGACGACGTGCGCCAGTGCTCCGTGCCCCTGCAGATCATGCTCGGGAACGACCTCTTCCATCCCGCCTCGACCAGCCGTCGCGTGGCAGCGCTCGCGCCCCGCGTGGAGCTCATCGAAGACTGGAAAGACGGTTCAGCGCGGGAGGCGGCCGTGGCCGCCCTTCGCCGTTTTCTCAGCGATCATGCCTAGGAGCTCGGAAATGGAGACGGGGAGTAACGAAAAGGAACGGGCCTTCTGGAACGGCGCGGGCGGGGAGACCTGGGTTCGATCGCAGGCTCAGCTGGATGCCATGCTGGCGCCCCTGCTCGATGCGCTGCTCGACGGGGCGGCCCTAACGGCGGGGGAGCGGGTGCTGGATCTCGGTTGCGGGTGCGGTGCCAGTAGCCTCGGGGCAGCGGCCCAGGGGGCGAGGGTGCTGGGCCTAGACTTTTCGGCGCCCATGATTGCCCAGGCGCAGGCCCGCGCATCAGCCGCCGCCCTGCCGGCGCGCTTCCTGTGCGCCGACGCCACGGAAGCGACCTTTCCCGAGCCCTTTGACGCGCTGATTTCTCGCTTTGGGGGGATGTTCTTTGCCGAGCCCGTCTTGGCCTATGCCCATCTACGATCTGCCCTGGTTTCGGGAGGGCGTCTCTGCATGCTCGTCTGGCAGGCCCCCAAGCACAATCCGTGGATGAGTGTGGTGGGGCAGGCCGTGGCGCCGTTCCTGCCGAAGGGCGACGGGCCCGCGCCGGATCCCCGGACGCCGGGCCCCTTTGCCTTTGCCGGGGCGGGCTATGTTACGTCGGTGCTTGAAGAGGCAGGCTGGACGGACGTTGGGCTCACTTCCGTGAAGCGTGACCTTCATCTGGCGGATAGCATGGAGGAGGCCCTCTCGCTCCAAAGCCAGGTGGGTCCCCTGGCTCGGGTGCTCCGGGAGCTGGAGGCGGGCCCCCGGGAACAGGCTCTGTCCGCGGCCCGAGAGGCACTCGCGCCGCACTTCACGGAGCATGGCCTGCATCTCGGGGCGGCCTGTCATCTCGTGAGTGCGCGCGCCGCCTAGGTGCGGGGACGGGGCCTAGTGAGCTTCATCTCCAAGTAGGGCTCGGCGCGTCGCGCACTGCCCCTTGAGCTGCTGGTAGGCTGCGGTGCTTAGGGCATCGAGTTCCTGTTGCACGGCGGCTTCAGCGGCCGGCGTCGTTTTACTGGCCGTTTCCCGATCCAGCTCCTCGAGGTGATTGCGCAGGGTGCGGCCCCGAGTCCACCAGAATGCTTCGCCCGTTACGGCGTAGCAGAGGGCGCTTTCCCGCCAGGCGTAGGCGTCGCGATTGAAATCGACGGCCGCCGTCGCGGGTAGGGCCAGGCTCAGCACAAACAGGGCAAGGGGTCGAGGGGTCATGGGCACGCTCCAGTAAAAAACCGCCGCAGAGCCTGCCAGAAGTGGGCAGAGTTCTCTATGCTCTGGCTCGACGCGGGCAGGCGTAGGCACACAGATAAGGGGGGAGCGTGCTCAGACGCTTAGCAGAGGGGCTGCTGCGTGGCCTAGGCTGGCGGGTGGCCGGGGACGTCCCCGCCGTCACCCATTGCGTGGTCGTGGCCGCGCCCCACACCTCTAACTGGGATTTGCTCTATCTCCTGCTCATGGCCTGGGCGCGGGGCCTCAAAATCTCCTGGCTCGCGAAGCACAGCCTTTTCTGGCCGCCCTTAGGCTGGGTGCTGCGGAGCCTTGGGGGGGTGCCCGTGGTGCGTCATCGGCCCGAGCAACGCGTTTCTGCTACGGCGACCCTTTTTCGCGAGCTACCCTCGCTCTTTTTGGTGATTCCCCCGGAGGGTACGCGGAGCCGCACAGCGCACTGGAAGTCGGGCTTCTATTGGATTGCCCGGGAGGCGCAGGTGCCGGTACTCTTAACTGCGTTAGACTACGCCGACAAGGCGGGTTACTTCGGACCCCTCGTCGATGCGGTCTTGCCTCCGGCGGAGTTTATGGATCAGGTGCGCGGGTTCTATGCGGGGCGGCAGGGCCGTTTTCCCGACGATTTCGGCCCCGTGCGCCTGCAAGATGAAAGCCCTGATTCCTAACCCCAACCTGAGGGAGCACGATTGGCATGAGCCTACCCCCCATTCTTGAAGGGCGCCTGTCCCTTCCGGCCGTGGCGTCGCCACTGTTCATTATTTCCAATCCAAAGCTGATCATTGCGCAGTGCAAAGCGGGGATCGTGGGGTCTTTCCCGTCTTTGAATGCCCGCCCCCTCGAGATGTTTGATCAATGGCTCACGGAAATTAAAGCGGCCTTGGCGGAACATGATGCCGCCCATCCGGAGCAGCCTTCTGCCCCCTTCGCCGTGAACCTTATCGTTCATAAGTCGAACGATCGCCTAATGGATGACCTTGCGCTCTGCGTGAAGCACGAGGTACCGCTGATCATCACCTCCCTGGGCGCTAACCCCGAGGTGAACGAGGCCATTCACAGCTATGGCGGCATCGTCCTTCACGACATCATCAACAATCGCTTCGCCAAGAAGGCGATCGAGAAGGGTGCGGACGGGCTTATTGCTGTGGCGGCCGGGGCCGGTGGTCATGCAGGGTCCACGTCGCCCTTTGCGCTGATCTCCGAGCTGCGGGAATGGTTTGATGGCCCGCTCCTGCTTTCGGGCTCCATTGCCACGGGCGATGCGGTCCTGGCGGCCCAGGCCATGGGGGCGGACCTGGCCTACATTGGATCTGCATTTATCGCGACGGAAGAGGCTGATGCGGACCCTGCCTATAAGCAGATGCTGGTGGACTACGCCTCTAGCGATATCGTCTACACCAATCTCTTTACCGGGGTGCATGGCAATTACCTGAAGCCGTCGATCGTGGCGTCAGGCCTCGACCCCGACAACCTCCCCAAGAGCGACCCTTCCGCCATGAGCTTTGGCTCCGGCGGCAGCAGCAAGTCGAAGGCCTGGCGGGATATTTGGGGCTGCGGGCAGGGCCTTGGCGCGATTAAGGGCGTGGTACCCGCGGCCGACGTGGTGGCGCGGCTGCGACGCGAGTACGCCGCAGCCGTTGCGCGCTTAGCCAAGCAGGCCCAGGCCTAGGACGAGGGGTGGTTCGGGCGGCTCGAGGCCCGGGCCGCCCGCCGTCGCAGGGGCGTCAGGATGAGGCGGCGATAGCTCAGGGCGAGGCCTGAATAAGCCAGCACTGCGGCCGCCAGCGATGCTAGCGTCGCAACGAACTGGCCCCCTAGGCCAAGGGCCTCCCCCGTATGAAGAAAGCGTACCCACCGCCGAGCGCGCTGCCCGGGGCTAAGGGACTCAAAGGGGGCAAGCTCGCTCGCCCCCGCCGCCGTTAGGGTCAAGGTAGAAACCGCCTGCGGCCTGCCGCCCTCACTTTCGTCCACGCTGAAACTTAAGGTGCCCTCCGGGCTGGCGCCCAGGGTGACGGTGAGCTGCTGCCAGCCAGGCACGGCGTCATGGATCCAGGCCTCGAGGGAGGCGCCGGCGAAGGGCGTGAGGCTCGCCTGCGCGGGAGGCAGGACCTCTGCCGCCTCGACGGACGAGGTGCGAGCAGGCGGGACCTCCCCTGCAAGCCGGTAGACCGCATCGTTCGCCCAGCCGTAGTAAAACACCGTGCCCGAGGCGCAGATCACCACCAGTGGCACCCAGGCCCAGGCGCCGAGCATGTGATGGAGGCGAAGGTCCCGCGCCTTCGGCGTGGGCGGCCGAGGCGACCAAGTTAGCTGCTGCCGAAGCCAAGGCCAGCGAAGCCGCCGCGGCCACCAGAGCACGCTTCCCGTAAGCAGTAGGCCGAAGAAAATCAGATTGGCGGCGCCGAGTACGGCGCGGGCTTGATCCCGGGCCTGGTCCTGTAGGGTAAGCCATCGGTGATAGCCCCGGAGCGCCGCCAGAGCGGCGCGCAGCCTCGGCGCGGGGTCGTCCATGGGCGTGACGTCTACCCCACCATAAAAGGTCATGGGCCCGCGTCCTGCTCGCACGGTCACTGGCTGGGCGCCTTCCCGGTCGACGGTGATCCGCAGTGTTTCGGCCTCGGGGTGACGCCCAGCCAGCGTCGGCAAAAGCACCTCTAGGGCCGGCCGCCCGGCGGCGTCATCGGCAAGCCTTTCTCCCCAGGCCAGAAGTTGTCGCTCAAACCCTAAGGCCGCACCGCTTAGGGAAAGGGAGAAGATCAGAACCCCCGCGACGACGCCGCCAGCGAGATGAAGCCAAAAGAGGGCCGTGCGCACGGGGCGGTTCATGGGCTGGGGGCGGTCCTTGGGGCGATGGGCGAGGCGCCTTACTTTGCCCAGGGGGGGCGGTTCCGGCAAGCCATCGCCCCACGCTTCGGAGGACGTCTTACGCCAGAGCGTTTAAAGTTGGTCGAAGCGGATGGAAGCCGGGGGGTGGGCATGGCGAAGAATGGGGATGGAACGAGCAACTTTGGTGCGCTCACGCAGGAAGAAAAAATCGCCCTCATGGCAGGGGCCAGCCTGTGGCGCACCCCGGCCTTGGATAGTAAGGGCTTTCGAGCGCTTAAAATGTCCGATGGGCCGCATGGGGTTCGGGGCGACGGCGGAGTAGGCGGCACCCAGTTTCCCTGTGGCGCAGTGCTGGGAGCCAGCTGGGATCCGGGTCTGTTGCGCCGCCTCGGGGTCGCGCTGGGGCAGGAGGCGCGGAAGAAGGCCGTCTCGATTCTTCTGGGACCCACGATTAATCTGCAGCGAACGCTCCTTGGGGGGCGAAACTTTGAGGCCTACAGTGAGGATCCTGAGCTCACCGCGAGCCTAGGGGAAGCCTTTGTCGCGGGGGTGCAAAGCCAGGGGGTGGCGGCCTGCCCGAAGCACTTTGTAACCAATGATTGTGAAACGGAGCGCCATAGCGTTTCCGTCACGGTGGACGAGCAGACGCTGGCGGAAGCCTATCTCTATCCCTTCGAGCGCGCCGTCCGGGTCGGTGGCGCCTGGGCCATTATGAGCGCCTACCACCGTCTTCATGGCACCTATTGCGCGGCCCACCGGGGGCTTCTTACGGACCTTCTGCGCGACCACTGGGGCTTCGACGGCGTTGTGGTGTCCGACTGGGGCGGCACCTACGAAACGGAAGGCCCCATGCACGCGGGCCTTGATATCGAGATGCCTGGGCCACCGCGATTTCGCGGGGCGAAGCTGGCGGAGGCCCTCGCTGCAGGTCGTGTCTCGGAAGCGCAGCTCGATGAACGGCTGGTGCGCCTTCAGCGGCTAGCGGCTCGCACGGCCGATAGCCTCGATGCGGAGGCGCCGGAAGCCCCCGGGGGTACCCCGGAGCACGAAGCGCTGGCCTTGGAAGCCGCGGTGACCGGTATGGTGCTCCTAAAAAATGCCGGGGCGTGCCTACCCCTTGAAGGTAACCGGCGCCCCCGGCGCATCGCGCTGCTCGGGCCGAATGGGGCCACCCCGCAGTATCAGGGGGGCGGTTCCAGTGCCCTGAAGAGCCAGCATGCGGTCTCGCCGGAAGCGGGCTTGCGCGAGGCCTTTCCCCATGCCGAGGTGGTGGTTGAGCCCGGGCTTCGGGCCACGCGCTATGCGCCCTTGGTTTCGCCGGAGTCGCTGGCCGGGGAGGGCGCTCGGCCCTGGACCGTTGAGTTTTCTGCCTCCCCCGACGGGCCGGCCCTAAAGGCCCGGCATCAGCGGCGCAGCGAGCTTCCCCTCTTTGGGGCCGATCCGGCCTTGCCCGAAACCAGCTGGCTCACCATGCGGAGCCGATTTCAGCCGACCCTTTCCGGGCCCCATGAGTTTTCCCTCATTAGCGCGGGGCCGGCCACCCTGGAGATCGATGGGGTGCGCGTGGTCGATAATGAAACCGCTTGGCGTCCGGGCGATGCGTTCTTCGGCCATGGCAGCGAAGAGGCCCTGGGCACCCTTGAGCTGTCCGCTGGCGCAACGGTGGAGATCACCGTGCGCTATCGTTGGGACAGCCGCATTCCCTTCGCCGGCGTGCGCATTGGCCTTCGCCCGCCGGAGCCTCGGGATCTTTGGGCCGATGCTTTGGCCGCGGCGGAAGCGGCCGATCTTGCCGTGGTCCTAGTGGGTCTCGACGCCGAGTGGGAATCGGAAGGGGCCGATCGGCGAAGTTTCGCTCTCCCTGGAGAGCAGGCGCGTTTTATCCAAGCCGTAGCGGCTCGCAATCCCCAGACCGTGGTGGCCGTGAATGCCGGCAGCCCCATCGACCTCGACGGCTGGGAAGCCGACGTCGCAGCGATCCTATGGCTTGGCTATCCCGGGCAGGCCTTCGGCGCGGCCCTCGGGGCGGTCCTGGCGGGGGCTGCTGAGCCGGGAGGCCGCCTGCCCTTTTCCTTTCCCCGCCGCGCGGAAGATCACCCCACCTATGCAAGCAGCACACCCGTCAACGGGGAGCTTGCCTACGTGGAGGGGCGGGCCTTTGGGCATCGTGCCCTTGAGCGCCCGGCTTTTCCCTTCGGTCATGGCCTTGGCTATACCCGCTTTTCCCTGGGGAGCCTGACCTTCGCCTTGGCGGCAGAGCCCGGGCACCCGGGAGCGGCCGTAGCCGTCGTGGTTACCCTAAAAAATGAGGGCGAGCGTGCAGGAAGCACGGTGGTGCAGTGCTTCGGTTCGGCCCAGGGTATGAGGCCGTGGGGACCGCGTCGCCTTCTCGGGTTTCAGCGCGTAGCCCTTGCGCCTCGCCAAACCCTCACCCTAACCCTTTCCCTCCCCCTTGCCCGCTTCGCGGCCTTCAATGCCGGCGCCGCGCGCTGGGATCTTCTTGAAGGCGACTACGAATTGGCGGTGGGCTTCTCCGTGGCAGACCTGCCGCTTTCGGGCCGCCTTTCCTTGCCGGGCTATGCCGGCCTACCTCGGGAAGGGCAAGCTTAAGCATGGCAAGCAGTCGCTTTCAGCGCGTCCTCGAGCGCGTGCCCGACCCGTTTTTGTTCGTCTTACTGTTGACCTTGGTCACGGGGCTGCTTGCCCTCGGCCAGGAGAGGGTGGGGCCAAGCCAGGTTCTGGATGCCTGGGGAAGCGGCCTTGGGGGCTTACTGGCCTTCACCTCGCAAATTGCCCTGACGCTGCTGCTCGCTCATGCCCTGGCCCACACCGATGCCATGGCGGCCCTGCTGAGGTTCGTTGCCCGCTTGCCGAGAACGCCAGTCATGGCCTACGCCGTGGTGTCCCTAGGCACCAGCGTGTTGAGCTTGGCGGCCTGGTCTCTGGGGCTCGCTGGGGGCGCCTTGCTGGCTCAGGCCATGGCGCGAGAGGGCGCCGTGCGGGGGTGGCGCCTTGATTACCCCCTTTTGGTGGCCGCCGCCTATGGCGGCTTTGTGGTATGGCACATGGGCTATTCGGGCTCCGCGCCCCTTTTTATGGCCACGGCGGGTCAACCGTTGGTGGCGCGCTTTGGGGTGGTGCCCCTCACAGAGACGATCTTAACGCCCTGGAATTTGGGCTTGGCGGGGCTGCTGGCCCTGGCCATGGCCGCCCTGGCCGCGCGCCTAGCACCGGCGGAGCCCGTATTGTTCACCCCCAAGGCTGACCTGGCGGGGTCGGAAGCGCCCCAAGCGCCCCGCCTGAGCCTTGGGGAGGGCCCCCTGTTAACGGGGCTGTTTGCGCTGCTGCTTGGGGGTTTCTTGCTTCGCCAGCTTCTCGTGCACGAGCAGGGGGTGGATCTTAACTGGGTAAACTGGAGCTTCCTGACCTTGGGGCTTGCCCTCGCCCGGTCCCCGAATCATTACGCTGCCCTCATTACCGAAGCAGGCCGCTCCCTCGGTCCGGTGCTGCTTCAGTACCCCTTTTACGCCGGAATCATGGGCATCATGGTGGGCACGGGGCTGGCGGAAGGGCTTGCGGCCTTCTGCGTTGCCCGAGCAAGCGAAGCCACCTTAGGCTTTTGGGCCTTCCTCGCGGGCGGTGTGCTCAACTTCTTTATTCCCTCGGGGGGTGGGCAGTGGGTGGTCCAGGGTCCGATATTCCTTGCGGCGGCGGAAACCCTTGGGACGCCCTTGCCTGAAGTTATTATGGGCGTGGCCTACGGGGATCAATGGAGCAACCTCATTCAGCCTTTCTGGACCGTGCCGCTGTTGGCCATTGCCGGCTTGCCTCTGCAGAGCGTGCTCCGCTACAGCGTCATCATGTTTTTATGTTCCGGTGTTCTGCTCGGGCTTGCCATGTTGGCGCTTGGCGTCTGGGGGAGTCCATGAAAACAGGGAAGCTGCGGTGCTGCCGGTTGGCGTTGCTCGCCTTCGCTTTGGGCCTTTGCACCGATCTCTGGGCCTGGGGGGCCACGGGCCATCGCGTCACCGGCGCGCTGGCGACGGCCCATCTGAGTCCCGCGGCGGCGGCCCTTGTGGCTGATCTACTTGGCCCCGAAACGCTGGCCGAAGCCAGTACCTGGGCTGATGAAATGCGCTCGGCCCCGGGAACCTTTTGGCAGAAGACAGCGAACCCGTGGCATTACGTTACCGTCCCGCCGGGCGCGGAGTACGGACCGACCAGTGCGCCCCCGGAAGGGGATGCGGTGACCGCCCTGGCCCGCTACGGAAAACGGCTTTTTGATCCCGCGCTGGCCCGCCCCGCGCGCCGGGAAGCGCTTAAGCTTGTCCTTCACTACATCGGGGATTTGCACCAGCCGCTTCATGCGGGGAACGGCACCGATCGCGGCGGTAACGATTTTGCCGTGCGCTACTTCGGTTCGCCGACGAATCTGCATCGGGTGTGGGATTCGCAAATGATTGACGGGGAGCGCCTAAGCTTTAGCGAATGGGCGAGCTGGCTCGCCCCCCATATGGACGAAGCTTTTCAGCAGCGCTTTCGCAGTACGAGGCCGGCGGCGTGGATTGGAGAAAGTGCGGCGCTGCGGGATCAGATCTATCCCGAGGGGGAGCGCATTGGCTACGACTACCTTTTCAAGCATAAGGCGGCCCTTCGCGAGCGTCTCATGGCCGCGGGCTGGCGCATCGCGGCGTATCTGAACGCGGGCTGCAAGGCCACGCCGGCGGCCTGCGAGGTGCCCGCTAACCCCTAGAAAATCCCAGCGCTGAGGCCCGCGGCCAGGGTCATGCCCAGCTCCCGAGCCGCCTGCAGCCCGGCCTCCGTAGGCGGTCCTCGGACAATCACGGGCGCTGCGACAGCGGTAAAGGGGTAGCCTCGGGCAATGCGTTCGATTTCCCGTACGGCGCCTTGGCCGTCATTGCCGGCGCTCACGAAGAGGCCATAGGGCAGGGGCGCCAATTCCCCCTCCACGGCATAGAAGGTGCGGTCAAAGAAATCCTTGATGAGCCCGGACATGGTGCCGAAGTTTTCCGGCGTGCCGAAAAGCAACCCATGAGCCCAGCGGAGATCCTCTGCCGAGGCCTCCAGCGCGTGCAGACAGCGTACCGTCACCCCGTCGATTTCTGAGTCCTGGGCGCCCGCAAGCACCGCATCCTTCAGCGCCTGCGTGTTACCACTCTGGGAATGCCAGACAATGAGGAGGTGCTTCATCCTTCGCCCCTGCGTTGCGAGGGGAGCAGCTTACCCCGAGGTTTTCTGGTTGCGAAGCTGGCGGACGAAGCGCGCGGGCACGAAGTAAAGCGCTAGGATCGCCGAGCCTGCGACCCCGCCGGCGATGGCCGTGGCCAGGGGGGGCCAGAACGTGCCGCCGAAAACGATGAGCGGGATGAAGCCGCCAATGGTGGTGACGGTGGTGGAGATGATGTGGCGCGTCGCATCCATGACCACTGTTTCGATGGCTTCGAGATCACCCGCGCAGGCGGCGGGGGACGCCTTGAGGGCGGACAACACAATGATGGCGCCGTTAATGGCGAGCCCCACCAGGCCCAGGGTACCGATGATGGCGTTAAAGCCGAGGGGGTAGCCAAAGAGCCGTACCCCAAAGAGGGCCAAGCCCACGGAGAGTAAGCCCACGATGCCGATGGTGCCGGCTTGGCGGAAAGAGTTCAGGGATAGGACAACTACGCCCACCATGAGCAGGAGGAAGGTGACGAAGGTGGTGAGCAAGTTGCCGACGGATTCGGAACGCTGCTCGGCTTCCCCTCCAAACTCGATCCGGTACCCCGAGGGCAGGCGCAGGTCCGCCGCCTCCAGCGCCCCTTGAAAGGCGCTGAGGGCTGCGGCGGGAAGCACATAGGGCATAAGGAACCCTTGTACCGTATTCACCCGTTGCCCTTGGTAATGCTCGATGGTGTCCGCGGCGGGGGCCAGGCGCAGGGTGCCAAAGCTCTCCAAGGGCATGCCACGGTAGGCAAGGGATGGCGCGGCGGCAGGGAGGGGGAGGGCGGTTAGAGCTTCCGTGGAGCGTGCTTCGTTGCCAGCGCGCACCCGAATGGGGAGCTCGAAGGTGCCTTCCATGACGAAGCCTGCATCCACGCCGGACAAATTGGAGCGCAGCGCGGGCGCGAGGGTGCTGAGGCTGAGGCCCCGCTCCGTGGTTTTCGCAGCGGGGGCATCGAGCACCCATTTTGCCTGCGTGCCCGTGAGCCCGGCCCGGGTATAGGTCACCCCGGGGACGGCGGCGAGCAAGCTGCGCAGGCGTTCCCCGATGCGCTGCAGTTCTGCGAGGTCATCGCCCAAAATGCGGACCTCGATGGGCGCATCGAAGGGCGGGCCTTGCTCGAAGGGCAGGGCCAGCACTTGCGCCTCGGGAAAGGCCTCCCGGAGGCGCCGCTGAAGGCCCGGAAGGATGCGCTGGGTGGCCTCGGGGCTTGCGGTGTTCACGAAGGCGCCGGCGAAGTTCGCCAGGCCATCGCTGTTCACCAGCACGTTGTAGTACACCCGAGGCCCGCCTTCCCCAAGGAAGAAGAAGGCCTCGCCGACTTCGTCCGTGTCCTCAAGGATTGCCGCAAGGCGCCCGACCGCCGCTTCCGTCTGTTCGATGGGCGTGGAAGGGGGCAGGGAGAGCTGAATTTGGAATTGGTTTCGATCCACCGGCGGAAAGAACTGCTGGGTGAGGGTGGGGGCCAGGGCAAAGCCCAGTAGGGGCAGCACAAGGGATGCGGCGATCCCTTTCCAGGGCGCTCGGAGGATGGCGCGGAGGCTGCGGGCATAGGCGCTGCGTAGCCCCGCGAAGGTCACGCCATCCCGGCGCCAGCGGGGGAGATCTGCCGCCTGGGGGTAGGCCCGATCCAAAAACCCCGCGAGAGCGGGGACGATTGTCATCGCAAGGAAAAAGCTGCTGATGACCGCGAGCACCACGGAAATGGCAATGGTGCCCGTAAACTCTCCCGTGCCGCCGGGGGTCAGGGCAATGGGTAGAAAGGCGAACACGGTGGTGGCCGTAGACGCGGCCAGGGGCACAAAAAGGTGTTCCACAGTGGCCCGAACGGCGCCGTCGATGGGCGCGCCTTCCCGCCGGGCCTGTTTGTAGGCTTCGACGGCCACAATGGCATTGTCGATTAAGAGCCCCAGGGAAATGATGAGCCCCGTCACGGACATTTGGTGGAGAGGTATGGCAAGAAAGCGCATACCAGCAAGCACCATGGCCAAGGTGAGGGGCAGAGCGAGCCCGACGAGCAGCGCGTTTCGGGGGCCCATAAAGAACACCAGCACCGCAAACACGATGATCAGCGCACTCACTAAGTTGAGCGTGAGATCCCCAAGGCGAGCACTGGTGAAGGCGTTCTGATCGTAGATCACCTCGAGGCTGAGCCGGGGCGGTAGGGTCGCTTCGAAGGCATCCAGCTCCCGCTGCGCGGCGGTGCGCCAAAGATCAATGCGCTGGTCAGGCTCCATGACGGCGGCGACCACCACCACCCGCTCGCCCCGGCTGAGGGCCAGGGTGGCCGGGGGATCGACCGTGGTGCGCTGAACCTCAGCAAGATCGCCAACCTTCAGCTGACCGCCCTCTAGGCTTCGAGCCAGAGGGATGGCGGCGACCCGCGCAGCGGAGTCGAGTTCGCCACCAATTTCTACCAGGAGGTCGGAATTGGCGCTCTGGAGTCGGCCCGCGCTAGCTCGCGTATCGGCCTGGCGTAAGCGCGTGGCTACGGCCTCTACGCTCAGCCCCGCGGCGGCCGCCGCGGAGGGATCCACGCGTACTCGCAGTTCCTCCTCCGGTTCCCCATAGATTTCCGTTTCCTTCGTGCCGGGTAGGTTCGCAAGCCGCGTTTCCAAGCGCTCCCCCAGGCGGTTCAGCAGGGCAAGGGGGGGAGCCCCCGGCCCGGTCCAGCGCAAGGCCAGGGCGAGCGTCGTGGCGATGGGGCCCCGGGCTTCGACCTCGGGGGTCAAGGTGCCCGGGGGCAGCTCCCCTTCCACCGCGTTGACCTTGTCGCGGACCTCACTCCAGAGCACATCAATGAGGTCGGGACCCACCCGATCTTCAAACTCCACGTTGATGAAGGACAGCCCCGTGCGCGACTCGCTTCGAAGCTCCTTGATTTCGGGGATTTCCCGCAGCTTTTTCTCAAGCCGCTCCGTAATGAGGGTTTCGATGCGTTCGGCGGAGGCCCCGGGAAGGAACGTTTTCACGTAGCCGTAGCGTTCCGTCATGGTGGGGTCTTCTTGCCGCGCGAGGGTGGCGAAGGCGGAGAGCCCCAGAACCGTGATGAGGCCCAGGGTCAGGGCCGTCAGCCGGCCTTGGCGATAGAAGAGATCGCTTAGGGCACCCTGGCTCATGGTTGGACCAGCCGCAGCGCCTGGCCGGGAACGAGCCGCCCGACGCCCGTGAGCACCAGGCGATCGCCGGGGAGGAGATCGCCTCGGACAAAGGCGCGTTCCGTGGTGCTGTGGAGCACCTCAACCAAGGTGCGGGTGGCCCGGTGGCCGCCGGCGCCATCCTCCTGGGCGAGGAAGAGGGACCAAAGCCCCCGGTTCGCTTCCGCCAGGGCCGTTAGGGGCACCCAAAAGCCGTCGGCTTGCAAGGTTCGCGGCAAGTGGAGTTCGACAAGTTGCCCGGCCCGGAGTGCGTTGCCGGGATTCCTAATCCGGAAGCGGGCCGTTGCCGTCCGCGCCGTGGCATCGAGCTGCGGGAGGACCTGCAGCAGCTCGCCGGGGTAGCTTTGGCCTTCTACCGTCAGGGTGTAGGCGTCCCGACGCGCGAGGCTTGGGGCGAGGGTTGGGGGTAAGCCGATGCGCGCTTCGAGGACGCCGCTGCTCACGAGGGTGAGCACAGGGCCCCCGGGGGCAACGAGGGTACCTTCGTCGACGTGCCGCTCGGCCACCTGGCCGGCATAGGGTGCCCGAAGCTCGGCCCGGCTCAGCCGCACCTCTGCTTCCTCGGCCTGCGCGCGCGCCTGCGCAGCCCGGGCTTCGGCCACGCGCACCCGCGCCTGCTCCGCTTTCGCGGCCAGGCGGGCCTCGTCAAAGCTTTGTTCCGCAAGCTGGCCGCGAGCGAAGAGCTCTGCTGCGCGCTCACCCTTGACCTTCGCGAGCGCCGCTAGGGCGGCCTGGGCCTGAAACTCTGCCTCCGCTAGGCGAAGGGCGGCTTGGGCGGAGCGCAGCGTCGCTTCGAGTTCCCGGGCGTCGAGACGGGCTAGGGCTTGGCCTTCCGTGACCGAGTCGCCGGCGTCGACATAGAGCGCGGCGAGGGGCGCGCTGGTGGTAAAGGCTAGGGTGCTTCGTTGGGTTGCTTCCAGCAGGCCCGCAAAACGTTGGTTCGCCTCGTAGCTGCTGGCTGAGGCCAGCACTGCGGTGGTCACGGGGAGGCCCGCCGCGGGATCCTCGGTCTGTGCAAAAAGCGAGCAGCATGCGCTGCTGAGAAAAAAAAGCGCGACGAGAGGGCTGGAGCGCATGGGCGTATCCTGTCTTGATGTATGCACTGCTTACATTGCAAGAGCATACGCTTTATGTTTGCATTGTCAACATTGTATAGGAGCGCCCATGTCCGACTGCCCGGCCTCGAGCCGCTACCACCACGGTGACCTTCGCGCGACCTTGCTGCGCGCGGCGGAGGCGCATATCGAGCAGGAAGGTACGGAACGGCTTTCCCTCCGGGCGCTGGCACGGGAAGCGGGCGTGTCGGCCACCGCGCCTTATCGGCATTTTGATGATCGGCAGGGGCTTCTGGTGGCCTTGGCAACGGAAGGTTTCGAAGAGCTGGGCGCGGTGAATGCGCAGGTGCTTGAGGCCGAGGGCCGCGCACCGCTGCAGCGCCAGCTCGTTTCCCTCGCCCTCGGCTACGTGCACTACGCCGAGTCCCACCGCGTTAAGTACCTGCTGATGTTCGGCGACATCCTCGGCGACTTTTCCCCTTACCCGGAGCTGGTGCAGGCCTCCGATCAGGCCTTTTCACCGATCGCCACGATGCTGGAAAGCGGCTTGCGCCAGGGGGTGATCGCGCCCATGCCGCTGTGGACCCTTGCGGGAGCGACCTGGGCGGCCGTACACGGCGTGGCGGGGCTGATTTTAAAGGGGCAGGGGCGTTCTGCGCCGGCGGAAACGAGGCGGGCGCAACCGCTTCTGGCCTTAGACGCCTTGGAAGCCCAGCGGGAAGCCGCTTTTGCCCGGCTTTTCCTAGGGTTCTTCGCCTGCCCGAAGGCTCAGGCCGACCTGCAGGCGCTGGCCCATCATTCGTCATCCGTACCCGGGGAGGGGTAAGACTATGGTTCGTGTTTCGACGCCGCGCATTGCGCCGCTCGCGCCCGAGGAATTGGGCCCAGAAGCGCAAAAAGTCATGGGCAGCTTTAAGGGCGACGCGCCGCTCAATATCTTCCGTACGCTGGCTCAGCACCCCGATCTGCTACGCCGCTGGCTGGTTTTTGCCAATCACGTTCTGGGCAAGTCCACCCTGGCCCCCCGGCCCCGAGAGCTGGCTATCCTGCGCATTGGCTGGCTCTGCCGGTCGGCCTATGAGTGGGGCCAGCACGTGGTCATCGGCCGAGATTGCGGGCTCAGCGATGCGGATATCCAAGCGCTTAAGGCGGGGCCTGAAGGCGGCCACTGGTCTGAGGAGGAGCGCTGGCTCCTGCGGGCTGTGGATGAGCTCTACCTCGATGCCCATATCAGCGATCGTACCTGGGCGGCCTTGGCGGACAGCTGGAGCCAGGAACAGCTCATGGATTTGGTGTTTACCGTCGGCCAGTACAACCTGGTCAGCATGGCCTTAAATAGCTTCGGCGTGCAGCCCGAGCCTGGCCTTCCCGCCATGAGCGAGTAGGGTCGCGCCATCATGACTCAGCGATTTACCCGAGAACCCTTGCTGCTCGCGTTCCAAGAGCGCAGCGCCTTTAAGGAAACCTACGGCGGAGGCACCGATACGGTTGTCCTAGAGGGCCAGTACCTGCGTCCCGAAGCGCCGCGAGGCAAAACGGCTCTGCTGTTTATGCACCCTACGGGCACCATGAACACCTTGCCGCTGCCCAATGCCTTGGCCCGCCGGGGCCTTCCGGTCCTCTGCTGCGGCAGCCGTTACCCGCACAACGACACGGCCCTGATCATGGAAAAGGTGGTGATCGATCTGGGTGCTTATGTTCGCTACGCGCGGGAACGCCTGGGCATTGAAAAGGTGGTGCTCGCGGGATGGAGCGGCGGCGGTTCCCTCTCCCTTTTCTATCAGGCCCAAGCCGAACATCCGGCCCTGGATGCAACCCCGGCAGGGGATCCCGTCGATTTGGCGGGTGCCAAGCTCCTGCCCGCCGATGGCATGATGCAGCTCGCAGCCCATGTGAGCCGGGCGACGACCCTGACGGAATGGCTCGATCCTGCGGTGGTGGACGAGCGAGACCCAACCCGGCGAGACCAGAGCCTTGATCTTTACGATCCGGCGGGGCCCAAGCCGCCTTTCGATGCGGCCTTCCTCGAGCGTTTCCGCGCTGCCCAGCGAGCGCGAAGCCAGCGCATAACGGCCTGGGTGTGGGAACGTCTAGACGCACTGAAGCGGGCAGGGCGGCCCTTTGATGAGGAAGCCTTTGTGGTGCACGGCACCATGGCCGACCCTCGGTGGTTAGACCCGACGGTGGATCCGAACGACCGGGCTGCCGGGCAGTGCTACATGGGCGATCCGCGGGTGGTGAACATGATGCCCGCGGGACTTGCGCGCTATGCGAGCTTGCGGGCTTGGCTTAGCCAGTGGAGTTTCGAAACCTCCCGCGCCGATGGCCCACGGTCAGCAGCGTCTATTTCTGTGCCCGCCTTCGTGGTGGAAAATAGTGCCGATGACGCCTGTACCCCGAGCCATGGCCAACGAATTTGGGATGCCCTGGCCCATGTGCCCCGGGAACGGGAACTCATCAAGGGGGCGACCCATTACTACCTGGGGCAGCGAGCTTGCCTGGATCAGGCTGCGGACGCGATTGTTAGCTGGCTCGAGCGGCAGCACTTTATTTAAAAAAATTGACTCCAATCAGCTTCCGTTCAGTTCAAATTGCCTAAAGTCGTGCCCAGATAGTGGTTGTAGATGGTTTGTAGCCCCGGCGGCACGACCCTCCCTCCCCTCCCCAAACGCTTGCCGCCGGGGTTTTTTAAACAAAAAAGGCGCACTGAACAGTGCGCCTTTTTTTATGCCCGGAGCGTTCCCTAGGAAGAGGACGCGGGGGTCTGGGAGTTGTCGGCGACGTTCGCCACCACGGCCTTGCGCCCGCGGCGGCGCAGTAGCCGACGCACGGGGCGGAAGAGGTCCCGGGCCCGCTCCGGCAGCGCCAGCATAGCTGGGGTGGCGATCAAGGTGAGCAGGGTGGCGAAGGTGAGGCCGGAAACAATGGATTGGGCTAAGGGCACCCAGAAGGACGCTGTTCGACCGCCTAGGACCACCTCCCGGGCGATGATATCGACACTGATGTGGCTTGCGATGGGCAGCAGACCAAAGATAGTCGTCACCGTGGTTAGAAACACGGGGCGGAGCCGCTGAGCCCCGGTACGGACGATGAGGTCTAGAGTGTCGAGGTCCGGTCGTTCCTTGCGAAGCCCGTTGAAGGTATCGATCAGGACGATGTTGTTGTTTACCACGATACCCGCCAGGGCCACGATGCCCACCCCCGTTAGGATCGCGCTGAAGGGCTGTCCGGTGATCACGAGCCCGAGCAACACGCCTGCGGTGGACATGACGACGGCGAAGAGAATGAGCCCGGCCTGATAAAAACTATCGAACTGGGTAACGAGCAGCACAAACATGAGCAACAGCGACAGCAGGAACGCGACCAGCACGAACTCCATAGCGGCGGCTTGCTCCTCATTCGCGCCGCGGAAGGTGACCGTCAGGCGGGGATCAAAACTTTGCGTGTCGAGCCAGGCGCTGATTTCTTTCACCTTATCGTCCGCAAGCACCCCGGGGGCAACGTTCGCCCTAATGTATTCCACGGCCGTGCCGTCCACCCGCTGGATGGTGTCGACGTTGGGGGAGGGGGTGCGCGTCACAAAGCTGGACAGCGGCACGGGCCCCTGCGCCGTGGGCAAGCGCAGTTGCTCCAGCATGGCAAGGCCCCGGTAGGCCTCGGGGAAGCGAATGCGAATATCCACCTCTTCCTCGGCGTCGTCCGGGCGGTACTCCGCCACTTTCATGCCGTTCGTCACCATCTGCACTACGGTGCCCACGAGGGTTACATTGGCGCCGTAGACGGCGGCCTGGGCCCGATCGACCTCCAGCGTCCATTCCACGCCGGGAAGGGAGCGCGTGTCCGAGATGTCTCGGAGCCCATCCACGTTGGTTTCTAGCCAAGCGCGAACGTCCCGCACCGCTGGCTCGAGGATATCGGAGGACTTCGATGCGAACTCAAGCTGGATGGGCTTCCCAACCGGGGGGCCCTGCTCGAACTCTTGGATTTCGACGACGATGCCTGGGATATTTTCCGTTCGCTCGCGCACGAGCTCTAGGATCGCCTCGCCGCTCAGGGTGCGATCCTTCTGCTCGTGCATCTCGATAAAGAGGGAGCCGACGCGGTCGAAGGCCACGTCCCGGCCGCGGAATCCACTGCCTCCCGGCGGATTGGTGTTCGTGTTGAGGCTCTTGATGCCGGGAATGGAGATGACCCGTTCCTCGACCTCGAGCACCAGGTTCTTGACCTCCTCGGCGGAGAGATTGCCCCGGGCGTTCACGCTGACGCGAGCAAAGACCGGGTCCGTATCGTTAAAGAACACGAAGCCTCGGCCATAGCTGCCATAGAGCTCGAAGGCGCCGAAAAGGATCGCTACCGTGAGGCCCACGACCAGGAAGGGTGCCCGGGCTGCGCGGTAAAGAAAGCGCGCATAGAGCCCCGTGGGACCCCTGAGCTGGGTGGGGTCGCCGTTTTCGAGAATATTGAGCGTCTGGAGATCTTCCTGGGTTTGGGCCCCAGCCTTGCCAAAGCGCGCCCCCACGGCGGGACCGAAGAACACCGCGTAGGCGAGGGAGCCCAGGAGCACGCAGAAAACCGTAACGGGCAAGTACATCATGAACTTGCCGGAGAGGCCGGGCCAAAAGATAAGCGGAAGGAAGGCCGCGAGGGTCGTCGCCGTGGAAGCCGTTACGGGCCAGAACATCCGCTGAGCCGCCAGCTTGTAGGCCTCATGGCGGTGGACCCCCTCTGCCATTTTTCGGTCGGCATATTCCGTAATGACGATGGCGCCATCGATCAGCATGCCGAGGCCCAGAAGCATCCCGAACATCACCATGAAGTTGAAGGAATAGCCAATCTGATAGAGCAAAATGACCGAAAAGAGGAAGGACGTCGGTATGGCTAAGCCCACGATGATGCCGCTGCGAACGCCGAGGGCGGCCACAACGATGGTCATGACCAGGGCAAGGGCTGTGCCGATGTTCCCCGTGAGTTCGTCCACCTGCTGCTGGGAATCGGGGGCTTGGTCCTGGGTGTAAAACACGTTGACCCCGGCGGGAAAGCCCGGGCGCATCGATTCCACGATAGCGCGAGCCTGACTAACCGTATCGATGAGGTTCGCGTTGACGCGCTTGGTAATCTGGATGGAGATCGCGGGCACGCCGTTCACCCGTGCGTAGCCGGTTCGGTCCTTAAAGGTCCGGCGGATCGTGGCCACGTCGGAGAGGGTCACGACCGTGTCACCATCTGCCTTGACGGGAATGGAGAAGAGGTCGGAGGCCTCTTCGATAATGCCCGGCACCTTGACGGAGAAGCGCCCTTTGTTGGCCTCCAAGGCCCCGGCAGGAATGAGCCGGTTGTTCTGGGAAACGTTGTTAACCAGCGTGATCGGGTCGATGCCGAAGGATTCCAGCCGCGCCGGATCGATGACCGCCTCAAGGACCTCTTCGCGTTGGCCTCGAAGGTTCGCTTCCATGATGTCGGGGATGGCTTCAAGCTCGTCCTTTACCCGCAGCGCCGTGTTGTAGAGCACCCGTTCACTGATCCCTTCCCCAGAGAAGTTGATGGTCAGGATGGGGAAGTCCGCGGCGGTCACCTCGGAGACGATGGGTTCTTCTGCGGTAGAGGGGATCTTGACCTTGCCCCGATCCACCGCTTCCCGCACGTCGATGAGGGCGGGGTCCGGATCAAAGTC
This sequence comes from Pseudomonadales bacterium, assembly GCA_016779325.1. GTDB lineage: Bacteria > Pseudomonadota > Gammaproteobacteria > Pseudomonadales > Azotimanducaceae > Salivita. Next base: position 23,950 of record JADHNU010000001.1, on the reverse strand, counting down.
CGCGGAGAATTCGACGACCAGGGAGGCGGATCCTTCTGCTGCGTAGGCCGTGAGTTCCTTAACCCCTTCTACGGCGCGAAGCTCCGTTTCCATGGGCATGACCAGGAGCCGCTCCGAGTCCTCCGGGGAGATCCCCTCATGAAGGATCGTAATGATGAAGATGGGCACCTGGATATTGGGGTCCGCTTCTACGGGAATTTTTGCGTAGGAGTAGAGGCCGGCGATGATGATCAACCCCATGATGGAGAGGGTCGTCCGGCCGCGATCCACGGCCCAAGCAATGATGCCATTCATGACCTGTGCTCCTCGCTTACTGCCCGAGCGTGGGGGTCGGCTGGCCCAAGCCAGCCGAAGCGTCTTCGTAGGTCACCTCGACGAGATTGCCGGGGGTGACCAGCTCCTGTCCGACCGTAATGACCGTAGCCGTAGCCGGTAGGCCCGTTACCCAAAGGCCTTCCGGCTCTTCCTTAACGATCGTCACGGGTACCATACGCACGCGCTTATTGGGATCGACGATACGGATGTTCAGGGCGCCGGCGTCGTCCAGGGTCAGGATGGCGGCGGGGATGAGGTGCGCCTCGTGCTCCGCCACGGGCAGGATCACCTCGGTGGTCACGCCATCGCGAAGGCGACCCTCGGGATTGGGAACAGCGACCTCTACGCGGAAGGTGCGGGTGCGGCTGTTGGCGCTTCGGCCAATGAAGCGGAGCGTGCCTTCTACTTGCTCGCCGGTGATGAGTGTGCCGTGGGCGATGGCCCCCAGGGACAGTTCAGCGACCTCGTTCTCGCTGACTTCCCCCACCAGCAACATGGGGTCGCTATCAATCACCCGCGCGCAAATGGCGCCGAGCTGGAGAAGGTCGCCTTCTTCCACGGGGCGCGTTTCGACTTCGCCGGAGAAGGGGGCGCGAATCATCGTGTTGGCCAGCTCGCGCTCCCGCTGCTGGACCAGGGCCTTTGCGCTGGCCAAGCGGGTGGCCGTGGCGGCGACGGCGGCATCAGAGAGGAGCCCTTCGCGCTGCAGCTTGAGGCTCCCTTGGTGGTCAATTTCCGCTTGCTTAAGCTGGGCCTGGCTTTCCGCCAAGAGGGCCGGTCGCGCTTCTTCGTCTAGGCGACATAGGGGGGCGCCAGCGGCGACGTGGTCCCCTTTCTCCGCCAGGAGCTCGACCACGCGGCCGCGGGTTTCGCTGCGCACATCGACAAAGCGTTCGACCGCAGTGCGGCCGCGTACGACCACCTCGGCGTTCACGGGCAGGCTCTGAAGCACCTGGGCGCGGACTCGCACCGGGGCATCCTCGGCCAAGCTGTTTTCGCGGGCGCGGGCCTCCGCAAGGGACGGAGCAGGACCAGCCCCTTCCGGGCCGCCGATTTGGCCCGATAGAACCCAAGTAATAAAGGCGGCGGCGATGATCGCGGCCGCGAGGTAGGTACGTTTCACGATGGCTATCCTGGCTGCGCGTGCCGAGAGGGGGGCGAAGGATAGCAAATGTCCAACTCTAGGACACGGTTTAACTGACCAGGGGCTAGACGGCTCCGGAGGCCCCGGAGCCGTGGAGGTGAGCGCTTAGGCGCTTGCGCTGGGTCGAGCCCCGGCGCGCTCAAGCCAAGCGGCGACGTGGGTGCAATCCTCCGGGAGGGGCTGGCCCACGGCGGCGCCGAAGGTGAGGAAGCAATAGAGCATGATATCCGCCAGCGTAAAGCGATCGCCGCAGACCCAAGTTTTGCCGGCCATGAGCCCGTCCAGCCAAATCAGTTTGTCCTTGGCGATCGCCTTAAGACCATCGGCGGCTTCCGGGAGGCAGCGAAAGCGGCTTTCGAACATGGGGAGGCCTTCGCTAAAACGAAAGCCGTTGGTGAGGGGTTCGCAAATGCCCAAGTCGATGCGTCGCGTCCACATGCGTACTTCGGCGCGCTCTTCCGCGGTCTCGCCGATCAGCGCGATGCCGGGGAACCGCTCCTCAAGGTATTCGCAGATGGCCGTGATCTCCGCCAGGATCGACCCGTCGTCGAGCTCGAGGCAGGGCGAGCTACCGCTCGGGTTCTTCGCCAGGTAGTCGGGCTTTCGATTCGCTCCGGCCATGATGTCAACGGTTTCCGTAGCGATGGTGATGCCCTTTTCCGCTATGAACATGCGAACGACGTGCGGATTGGGTCCTACTGAATCAAACAGCTTCATCGTGCTTCCTCTCCCCTGTGTATAGGCGACTACCAGCTTCCAACATTTTCCATGCTAAGCCAAGGCTCTTGGGGGACGAGCGCGTCGCCGCGCTGGAGCAACTCGATGGATACGCCATCGGGGGAGCGGACAAAGGCCATGCGGCCGTCCCGAGGGGGGCGGTTGATCACCACCCCATGGGCCTGAAGGCGCTCGCAGCTGGCGTAGATATCGTCCACCGCATAGGCCAGGTGGCCGAAATTCCGCCCGCCCTCCAGCGTTTCTGGATCCCAGTTGTAGGTGAGTTCGACCTGGGCGCTCTCGTCACCTGGAGCGGCGAGAAACAGGAGGGAGAAGCGCCCCGCTTCATTGTCATAGCGACGAAGCAGCGTCAGGCCCAGAGCCTCGCAATAGAAAGCGAGGGACGCGTCGATATCCGTAATCCGCACCATGGTGTGAAGATATTTCATGACCCAAAGCTCCCGTGGTCTGATCGCTGGAGGGGAAAGCATAGCAGCGGGTAGGTGATCTGGGGCATAAAGGGCAGGAACTGGGGAAGGGAGATGCACCATGGCTTATCACTACGAAACCCTTGAGGTCGAACTCAAGGACCACATTTGCACCATCGCGCTGAACCGTCCGGCGCGGCGGAACGCCCTGAATCCTCAGGGTTACGCCGATTTAGAAGCCGCCTTTCGTGCGGTGCAAGCGGACCCAGAGGTTCGGGTAGTGGTATTGACCGGTCGGGATCCGGCCTTTTGTGCGGGGGAAGACGTCAAGGAAATGATGACGGGTAAACCCGCGCCGGACAGTCATGCACGGCTGCGCCAGCCGAGGCCCAGCATGACCCCGGCGGCGGAGGCAATTTTGCGGTGCGATCGCCCAATCATCGCCGCAGTGAACGGCGTTGCCGTGGGCTGGGGGATGGACTTGTCGCTCCTTGCCGATATGCGTATAGCCTCCACGGAAGCCCGCTTCGCGTCGCTCTTCGTGAAGCGAGGCCTCATTACCGATCTTGGCGGCCTTTGGCGCTTGCCGAAGCTCGTGGGGCCAGAGCGGGCCGCGGAATTGATCTTCAGTGGTCGCATGATTGATGCCGCGGAAGCTGCGGCGCTGGGCATGGTGATGGAGGTGATCCCTCATGACGACCTCCTGGCCCGAGCGGGGGCGCTGGCTGCCAGCATTGCCGAGAACCCACCCCTGGCGGTGCGCTACCTAAAGGAAGGGCTACGCCGCAGTACGTGGAGCGATCCCGAGCCCCTTGGCTCTTGGATATCCCAAACCCTCGGCGTGCTTTTCGCCACGGATGATCACCGAGAGGGGGTTGCTAGCTTCCTCGAAAAGCGCCCGCCGCAGTTCAAGGGTCGCTAAGGTGTAGCCTAGAGGGGCGTGCGCTGGGGGTTAAGAATCGCCCCCGGCGCGACGGCGTGCCCATTCAGGGTCACCGTCAAAGCCCGGGAAGGACTCCGTCGCACTTCCACGAGGTAATGCTCTTCGAAGGGCAGCTCGACGTTGGTCCAAAGGTAGCAGGGTGCGCCCGGGCGCCGTTTCCTCAGGCACCCATCGACGTATAGCGCGAGGTGGTCGTCCCGCTCCAAAACCACGGTAACGGGATGACCGGCGAGGCCAAAGGCAAAGGCGACGTCCATAGCCTTAAACCCCCTCTTAGAAGAACGGCCGGCTCGGGATGCCGGCCCACTGCGTAGTGGTCGGAGTGACTGGACTCGAACCAGCGACCCCCGCCTCCCGAAGACGGTGCTCTACCAGGCTGAGCTACACTCCGAGGGGGCGAGAGTGTATGCGGTCTGTGTCTCAATGAGAAGGCTTTAGAAGCTTCTTGTGAGTGCGAAATCGGCGAGGTTGGCGAGAGCGGACCGGAAGGGCGATTCGGGGAGGGCGTGGAGCGCGGCCTTGGCCTGAGCGACTTCGTTTTCTGCGGCGCGCTGGGTGTAGCCCAGGGCATCGCAGCGGGCCAGAGCATGGCGCACCTCGCCGAGGGCGCTGGCATCCTTTCGGGTTAAGGCTTCCTGAACGAGGGCCCGCGTGGCCGTGTCCCCGTCCCGAAGGGCGACGATCAGGGGCAGGGTGAGTTTGCCTTCGGCGAGATCGTCGCCGGCGTTTTTTCCCAGGGACGCGGCGTCGCCGGCATAGTCGAGGCTGTCGTCCACGAGCTGGAAGGCCAGGCCCAGGGCTCGGCCATAGGTCTTTAGGGCGGTGACGCGTTCAGCGCGCGCGGGATGGGCCGCGGGGTTGAGGAGTGCCGCACTGTGGGCTGCCGCCTCAAACAACTTGGCCGTTTTAGCGCCGATGATGGTGCGGTAGTCGCGTTCGCTGAGGTCGATGCGGCCAATATTGGCCAGCTGCATGACTTCCCCTTCGGCGATGACATTGGTGGCCTCGGCAAGGACCGAGAGAATATCGAGTTGCCCAAGTTCCACCATGAGCTGGAAGGCCCGGGAGTAGACGAAGTCCCCCACCAGCACGCTCGGGGCATTGCCCCATAGGGCATTGGCTGTCAGCTTGCCGCGCCGTAGGCCGGAGCTGTCAACGACGTCGTCATGAAGCAAGGTAGCCGTGTGCAAGAACTCGATCACCGCGGCGAGCTTAACCCGCGCTTCCGCGGGCGCATCACAGGCATTGGCGGCAAGGAGCACCACCAGGGGGCGCAGCCGCTTGCCCCCCGCTTCCACCAAGTGTTGGCCGATCTCCTCCACGAGATGGACGTCGGAGGTGAGCTGGCGGGGGATAAGCGCATTGACCGCCGCGAAGTCGTCGAGCACGGGCTCGTAAAAAGGCAGGCTGGGCGCGGGCCGAGGAGGGGTCGAGTAGGAGGGGTTCACCGTCATCGTGCTCTCCGCAGGCCCGTGCGTGATGGCTCAGGTAAGGCTAGAACTGGACCCGGGGCGCACACCCGCTCAAGCCCCCTAGCAGGCTGGCGTGATCGCCTCCCCCGGCGATACAAAGAGTGAGTATAAGGTGCTTCCATGCCCTTGTCGCTGGCCATGGCTTTCCGTATAGTTGCGCGCCTTGCGCGGGGTAGCCGCGCGTGCTGGTCGATTGTTTTGCGCTTGGGAGCGGCCGTTTCAGCAGCCACCTTAATCAAAGGCGGCACGGATTGGGGCTCAGCCTTCGGAGATATTATGTTCGCGGTAATCGAAAGCGGTGGCAAGCAACACCGCGTTGAGGAAGGGGAAGTGCTGCGTCTCGAAAAGCTCGCAGCAGGCCCCGGGGATACGGTCACCTTCGATCGCGTCCTCATGATCGCCGAGGGCGACGACATCAAGGTCGGCACGCCCTTCGTTGCGGGGGGCGAGGTCACGGCAGAGGTCGTTGGTGAAGGCCGGGGCGACAAGGTAACGGTGATTAAGTTTAAGCGTCGGAAGAACTATCATCGCAAGCAAGGTCATCGTCAGAGTTACACGGAAGTTCGGGTAACGGGCATTCGCGGTTAAGGAGGCTATAGGCCATGGCACATAAAAAAGCAGGCGGTAGTACTCGCAACGGCCGCGATTCAGAATCAAAGCGCCTCGGCGTTAAGCTGTTCGGCGGCCAAGCGGCGAAAGCGGGGAACATCCTCGTGCGTCAACGGGGCACGCAGTTTCACCCGGGTACGAATGTGGGTCTCGGTCGGGATCACACCCTTTTCGCCCTCGCTGATGGCAAAGTGAAGTTCGAGGTGCGGGGGCCGCTGAAGCGTCGCCACGTGAGCATCGAGCCGGCAGAGGCCTAAACGGGGCCTTAGCCATGGGTCTCCGCGCACCGGGGACCCTCAAAAAGCCCCGGTCCTCCGGGGTTTTTTTTTGCCCAAGGGGTTAGCCTTTGGGAAGGAGCGGGCGTCATGAAGTTCGTCGATGAAGCGGTTATTCGGGTCGAAGCGGGCAAAGGGGGCGATGGCTGCCTGTCCTTTCTACGCATGCGCAACCTGGCCAAAGGGGGGCCCGATGGCGGCAATGGGGGCGACGGCGGGGACGTTATCCTGTGCGCGGAAGCCGCCCTTAATACCCTGGTCGATTTTCGCTTTCAGCCTCGCTACCGGGCCCAGCCCGGGCAGGCGGGCGGCGCCCGCGAGATGACCGGCCGGCGGGGCGAGGATGCCCTGATTAAGGTGCCCGTGGGCACCACCGTAATCGACGAAGAAACCCTCGAACCACTGGGGGATTTAACGGAGCCCGGGCAAACCTTGCGGGTGGCCGCCGGCGGCCGCCATGGCCTAGGCAATACGGTGTTCAAGAGCTCGGTGAATCGGGCCCCCCGGCGTACCACGAAGGGCGTCCCGGGCGAGGTCCGCAATCTCCGGCTTCAGCTTAAGCTCATCGCCGATGTAGGGCTTTTGGGTTTGCCCAACGCGGGCAAGTCGACCTTGATTCGCGCTGTGTCCGCAGCGCGTCCCAAGGTGGCGGATTATCCCTTCACCACCCTAGTGCCCAACCTGGGCACGGTCCGGATCAGTGCGGAGCGAAGCTTTGTCATGGCCGATGTGCCTGGATTAATTGTGGGCGCCGCTGAGGGTGCCGGCCTGGGTACGCGCTTCCTCCGCCATCTGGCGCGCACCCGCATTCTTTACCACGTCATCGACATGCTCCCCATTGATGGCAGCCAGCCCGCAGAGAATCTTGCGGCCCTTGAGGCAGAGCTCGCCTGCTTTAGTCCTGCGCTGGCATCCCGGCCCCGCTGGCTCATTTTGAATAAGCGCGATGCGCTGGATGAGGCGGGGCGGATGGCCGTGCGAGAGGCCTGCGCTGCCGTGCTCCCGGGGGCGCCGATCTTCGAGATTTCCGCTGTCACCGGGGAAGGAACGGACGCTCTTTGCTATGCCACCGCCGAGGCCTTGGAGGCGCAGCGGTCGGCAGAAGAGCAAGATGAGGCGGTGCGCGAAGCGCAGCGGGCCCTGCGGGAAGCCATCGACGAGGATCTGCTCGTCCAGACGGCGGAGGCGCGGCAACGACGCGCCGGCAAGGCCTCTGACGATAGTGATGAGGACGAAGGCAGTGACGTCGAGGTGCACTATGCCCGCTGAGGCTTCCGGGGCATTGCTGGGTGCGGCGTCTGAGCGCCTCCAGCAGGCCCGGCGCTGGGTCGTTAAGATAGGGAGCTCTCTGTTGACGGCTGATGGCACGGGGCTTGACCTTGACGCCATGGCCGCCTGGGCCCAGGCGCTGGCCCCGCGTTTGGCCCAGGGCGACGAAATTATCCTAGTGAGTTCCGGGGCAGTTGCGGAAGGCGCTCGGCGGCTCGGTTACGGAACCCGTCCCGCTAACCTCGAGGCGATTCAAGCGGCGGCGGCTGTGGGCCAGGTCGGCCTTATCGATGCCTGGGCCAAGGTGCTGAGCGCTGAGGGACGCACGGTGGGCTTGGTGTTGTTGACCCACGACGATCTCTCAGACCGAACCCGCTATCTAAACGCCCGGGGTACGCTTCGTACCCTCCTAGCACACGGCGCCATTCCCGTGATCAACGAAAACGATACGGTGGCGACGGAAGAGCTCCGCTTTGGCGATAACGACACCCTTGCCGCATTGGTGGCGAACCTGATGGCCGCGGATGTGTTGGTGTTGATGACCGACCAGGAAGGCCTTCGCGTTCGCGATCCGCGCCTCGATCCGTCGGCGCCCTTGCTGGCCTGCGCCGCAGCGTCGGACCCCAGTCTCGATGCCATGGCCGGGCCGACCGGGGGGACCTTGGGGCGCGGTGGGATGGTGACGAAGCTTCGGGCGGCGCGCCTAGCTGCCCGCTCGGGAGCGCTGACAGCCATTGTGAGCGGACGAACGCCGAAGGCCTTAACCTCCCTGTTTGCAGGGGCGCCCGCAGGCACCCTGCTTGTACCCGATCAAGCGCCCCTGGCAGCCCGCAAGCGGTGGATTGCCGGCCAGCTACAAACGCGAGGGACCGTGTTGCTCGATGCTGGCGCGGCGCGCGCGGTGCAGGCGCAAGGGCGAAGCTTGTTGGCGGTTGGCGTCCGCGGCCTGCGGGGAAGCTTTGCGCGGGGCGAAGTGGTGGCGTGTGAAGATCCGGCTGGGGTCGTGGTGGCGCGAGGTTTAGTCAATTTTAGTGCGGAGGAGCTCGGCGTCATCCAAGGCTGCGCCACGGACGAAATTCCTGCACGCCTCGGCTATCCGGGCGCGCAGGAAGTGATCCATCGTGATGATCTGGTGGTGCTCTAGGGCCTTAGGCCTTGAGAGCATGCACCTGAGCATTCAGCCGCGCCTTATGGCGAGCCGCTTTGTTCTTATGAATGATGCCCTTATCCGCCATGCGATCGATGACCGGTACCGCAGCCTGGTAGGCCGCCGTTGCGGTTTCGTAGTCGCCGCCGGCAATCGTGGCTTGGACCTTCTTAATAGCCGTGCGCACCATCGAGCGCAGGCTGGCGTTATGTTGGCGACGCTTTTCCGCTTGGCGGGCGCGCTTTTTTGCTGTTGCAGTATTCGCCACGGGTTTCTCCGATTAGCGGGCGTTCCAGGAAAGGCGCGGTAATATGCCGATGGGCCGGGACCTTGTCAACGCATGGGGTAGGGAGGGGGCGGATTGAGTGAGACGGATCGGGAGGGGCTAGGGCGTCGTTCGGCGCTCGTTGCGGCCATGACGAGCCTTTCTCGGGTCCTCGGCCTGCTTCGTGACGTTGTCCTGGCGCAACTTCTTGGGGCCCAGCCCGCTGCCGATGCCTTCTACGTGGCCTTTAAGATCCCCAACTTTTTTCGCCGCATGTTCGCTGAGGGCGCCTTCTCTCAGGGTTTCGTTCCCGTGCTCACGGCCTATCAGCAGGGCGAGGCGCCGGAGGCCGTACGCCGGCTGGTGGCGGCGGTGGCTGGGGCGTTGGGCCTGGTTTTGCTGGGGCTGACGGCCTTGGCCATGGTGTTCAGTGACGCCGTCATCGCGCTCTTCGCACCGGGCATGAGCGACGATGGGCGAGGCGCCCTGGCCGCCGAACTGCTCGTGCTGACGGCGCCCTATCTTCTGTTCATCTCCCTAACGGCCCTGGCCGCCGGTGTGCAGCAGGTACACGGCGCCTTCGCCCGCCCGGCGATTACGCCCCTCTGGCTCAATGTGTGCCTCCTGGCTGCGGCCTGGCTGCTTGCGCCTTGGTTAGGGCGACCGGCGCTGGCCCTGGCCTGGGGGGTATTGCTGGCCGGGATCGTTCAATTTGTGTTTCAGCTGCCGGCGCTTGCGCGGCTAGGCTATCTTCAATGGCCTCGCCTGGAGTTGGCCCATCCCGGTGTGCGGCGCATCGCCACGCTCATGCTGCCCGCGCTGTTCGCGGCCTCTGTCAGTCAGATTAATCTTCTGATCGACACAATTCTTGCGTCTCTTCTGGTGACGGGCAGCGTTTCCTGGCTCTACTACGGCGATCGGCTCATGGAACTGCCCCTAGGGCTGTTCGCCATTGCCCTGGCGACCGTTTTGCTGCCGCGCCTAGCCCGGCATCACAGCGCGGGCGATGGGGCGGGGTTTAGCGCTTCCCTGGACCTTGGCCTCCGCTTCGCGGCCTTGCTCACGGTTCCGGCGGCTATGGCGCTTTTAGTGTTAGCGCTGCCGCTGATGATGACCTTATTTCAATACGGGGCCATGACCCCCGCCGATGCGCAAGCGGCGGCGGCGGCGTTGCAAGCCTATGCCTTGGGCCTGCTTGGCTTCAGCGGCGTGAAGGTTCTGGCTCCGGGATTCTTCGCGCGCCAGGACACGGCGACGCCGGTGCGCTTCGCGATGGTGGCCGTGCTCGCCAATATCGCTTTGAACCTGGCGCTCATCGGGCCCCTGGCACACGTCGGGCTTGCCCTGGCAACGGGCCTCGCGGCGTCCCTTCAGGCGGGGCTGCTCGGGTTCACCCTTTTTCGCCGAGGGCTCTGGCGTCCTGGGCCTGGTCTTACCCGCTTTTTGCTCTCCGTTGGGGGGGCAGCACTGCTCATGGCGGCGGGGCTGAGCTGGGCCATGCCAGCGCCGGCCTACTGGGAAAGCGCTGCCCTGGGTGCGCGATGTTTAGCCCTGGCGGGGCTTGTGGGGCTGGGTCTTGGGCTCTACCTGGTCAGTCTCTGGGCCCTGGGCTATGGGCCCCGTTGGCTGCGTGAGCTTCTGCGCCAGTGAGGTGAGGATGGCCCGGGAGCCCCGTATACTGCGGGCGCAGCGAAAGGCTTAAGGGGAGGTTGGGCACCATGGAATTGATTCGAGGTATGCATAACCTACGCCCCAAGCATCATGGCTGCGTGGCCACTATTGGCAATTTTGATGGGGTTCATCGGGGGCATCAGGCCATTCTGGAGGCCCTGCGGGCCCGGGGGCAGGCGCTGGGGTGCCCCACGGCCCTCGTAACCTTTGAGCCGCAGCCCCGGGAGTTCTTCCAAGGGCGGGAAGTGCCCGCTCGGCTTACCCGCCTGCGAGAAAAGTGGCAGCGCCTGAAGGCCGTCGGGCTCGATTATCTGTTGCTCTTGCCCTTCAACGAGGCTCTTGCAAGCAGCGATCCGGAAGCCTGGGCTCGAGCGGTCTTTGTCGACGGGCTTGCGGCTCGCCACGTACTCGTGGGCGATGATTTCAAGTTTGGGCGTGAGCGCCGCGGCGACGCCGCGCTGCTTCGACGCCTTGGCGAGGGTGCAGGGTTCACGGTGGACGATACGCCGACGGTTCGGGACGGTGGGGATCGTATTTCCTCTAGCCGCATTCGCGCCTGTCTCGCGGCCGACGATTTTCCGACGGCGGAACGGCTTCTGGGCGCCCCCTACTCCATAACTGGGCGGGTGGTTTACGGACGACAGCTCGGCCGTACCCTGGCCATGCCCACGGCAAACCTTCGCCTTCAGCGCTATCGCTCGCCCCTTGCCGGGGTCTTCGCCGTGGCCGTAGAGGGACTCGATCGCCCCTACGGAGGGGTCTGTAATATCGGAGTCCGGCCCACCGTAGAGGGCCGCGAACCCCTGCTTGAAGTTCACCTATTCGACTATAACGGCGATCTCTACGGTCGCCTGCTCACCGTGCGTTTCCTTGAAAAGATTCGCAATGAAAAGCGTTTTGAGGGTCTCGAGGCCCTGCAAGCCCAAATCCATCAAGACGCGGCGGCGGCCCGTGTGCGTTGGGCGGCGGAGGCCGCCGGGAAGGCCGGAGGCGCGGCGTGACGCGCCCAAGAATTTGGGCCCTTGGCCTGGCCACCTTCGTGCTGATCCTGGATCAGCTGACGAAGTATGCCGTTCGCGAGGGGCTTCGCCTGGGAGAGCGCGTCGACGTCAGTGCATTCTTTGCTCTGGTTCACGCGGAGAATCGGGGTGCGGCCTTTTCCTTTTTGGCGGATGCGGCGGGTTGGCAACGGTGGTTTTTCCTGGCCCTCGCCCTGGCCTTTGCCCTGTGGGTCCTGCGCGAGTTGCGCAGCCTTCGGGAGGATCAAATGGCCCTTGGCCTGGCCTATGGCGCGCTCCTGGGTGGGGCGTTGGGCAATGCCCTCGACCGGGGCCTGGCCGGCGCCGTGACCGATTTCCTGTTGGTGCACTGGCAGGGCCACTACTTCCCCGCCTTCAACGTTGCGGACAGCGCCCTCACCCTCGCCGTCGGGGCGCTGTTGCTGGGTTGGTGGCAAGACGAGCAACGGCAAAAGAAGGAGTCATCGTGAGCACGAATGCAATTGGCCCGGGCATGGAGGTAACGTTACATTTTGCCTTACGTTTGCCAACCGGCGAGACCCTCGATTCCACCTTTGAGGGCAAGCCTGCCACCTTTTCCGTCGGCGATGGGAATCTCCCCGCTGGCTTCGAAACCTATCTCCTGGGGCTGGAGGCGGGCGCCCAGGAAACCTTTGAGGTGCCCCCGGAGCACGCCTTTGGGCAGCAGAACCCGAATAACTTTCAACGCTTTCCTCGGGCCCAATTCGATGAAAGCCTCGCCCTGGAGCCTGGCCTTGTGCTGTCCTTTGCGGATGCGGCGAAAAGCGAGCTGCCCGGTGTTGTTCATCGTCTAGAGGACGATGAGGTGGTCGTGGACTTTAATCATCCGTTGGCAGGGCGTACGGTGCTCTTTGAAGTGTCTGTCTTAGCCGTGACTGCGGCGAAGGAGTCCTAAAATGACGACGGCCCCCCTGACGGGCATGGCGCTCCACCTGGCAAATCCTCGCGGCTTTTGCGCAGGGGTAGACCGCGCCATTGACATTGTGGAGCGCTCGCTCGCGGCCTTTGGGCCACCCGTGTACGTGCGCCATGAGGTCGTTCACAACCGCACTGTGGTGGAGGACCTCCGGGCTCGGGGCGCTCGCTTTGTCGACGAGCTGGAGGAAGTTCCGGATAACGCAGTGGTGATATTTAGCGCCCATGGCGTACCGCGCTGGGTGCAGGACGCCGCGGCGGCGCGCCAGCTCAAGGTCTTCGATGCCACCTGCCCCTTGGTCACCAAGGTGCACATGGAAGTCATGAAGTTCAGTCGCCAGGGCCGGGAATGCATCTTAATCGGCCATGCCGGCCACCCGGAGGTGGAGGGCACCCTCGGCCAGTTCGATCGCAGCCAGGGGGGCGAGATGTATCTCGTCGAAGATGAGGAGGACGTCGCTCAGCTCGTGGTGAAGGATCCCGAGGCCCTGTCCTTTGTGACCCAAACCACCCTTTCCGTGGACGATACGGCCAAGGTGATTGATGCGCTGCGGACCCGGTTCCCCGCCATCGAAGGGCCGCGAAAGGATGATATCTGCTACGCAACGCAGAACCGACAGGACGCGGTGCGTACCCTCGCGGCCCTAGCCGATGTGGTGTTGGTGGTGGGCTCGGCAAATTCCTCGAATTCCAACCGGCTGCGAGAATTGGCGGAGCGGCAGGGCGCGCGAGCCTTTCTCTTAGACGGTCCGGACGGGCTCGAGCTCCCCTGGTTTACGGGTGCTCGGGCCATTGGGGTAACCGCAGGGGCCTCGGCGCCGGAGGCGGTGGTTCAGGGGGTGATTGCTCAGCTTCGCGCCTGGGGCGCGGAAGGCGCTGAGGAGCTCGCCGGCACGCCCGAGACCATCACCTTCTCTTTGCCGAAAGAGCTACGCATGGTCGCGGTAGATGGCTAGACGGGGCGCTGGCTTTACCCTGCTCGAGCTTATGGTGGTGGTGGCGATCTTAGCGGTGTTGGTGGCCGTTGCCCTGCCCAGTTACCGCGATTATCAGCGCCAAGCCCATCGAACGACGGCCCTTGCGGCCCTGGGTCGCTGTGCCCAAGGCCTCGAACGCTTTCACGTTGAGCGGCTCACCTATCAGGATGCTGACCTCGCCCAGCTATGCGCAAGCCAGTCCCCGAGCCAGGGAGAGGTGCGTTATCGCCTTGTCCTGAGCGATGCGGGCGCCACAGGCTATACCCTGACCGCAAACCCCGTTGGGGCTCAGGCTGGGGACGGCGCCCTGCGCCTGTTGGCCAGCGGCGTGCGCTATTGGGATCAGGATGGGGATGGGATTTTTGAAGACCATGAAGTTGCCTCCCAGTTCTAGCGCGCTGGGTCTAACGCTCCTAGAGATGTTAGTGACCTTGGCCGTTCTCGCGGCCCTCGCTCAGCTCGCCCTTCCCGATTTCTCCGCCGTGTTCTCCCAGGGCCGGGTCGCCGCGGCGGCGAACCGCTTGCATCGGGCCGTGGCGCTGGCCCGAACGGCCGCGCTCACCCAGGGGCAGAGCCATCATCTGAGGGTGCGGGAGGCGGAGTCGGAGAACCTCTGGGGCGATGGTTACGCCTTACTTGGAGCAATGGAGATCCCCCTGCGGGTGTTCCCCGCCGAACCTTTGACCATCGTGGAGCGAAGCGGGGGGCAGGCCCTCACCTTTTCTCCCCAAGGTCGGCTGGCGACAGGCGCGATCTTCACCCTGTGTCCCTCGTTCGGTCCTGGGCTGGAGTTGACGGTCGCCCTCACGGGGCGGGTCAGTCAGGCGCCTCTGGCCTGTGACTGAAGGGGCGCCCAGCTTGAGCCCGCAGCCCGCAGGCTTTTCCCTGCTCGAAGTGCTAGTTGCCATGACCCTTCTAGCCCTTGGGGTGCTGGGTATGGGGGGCCTGCAGCTGTCCGTACTTCGGAGTCAGCAAGACGCGCAGTTGCGGACTGAGGCCACGCTCCTCGCGGCAGACCTTCTGGAGCGCGCCATTATGAACCGCGGCGAGTCCTACGCCTTGGCTTTTTCTGCCGAGCCTCCCCTGGCCCCAGACTGCCTAAGCCAGCCCTGCACCCCGCCGCAACTTGCCCGTTTTGATCTTACTCGCTGGCGCGCTTTGCTTGCTGAAGCGCTTCCGGAAGGAGACGGCGCAGTGCAGGAAACCGGTTTCAATCTAGAGGTCACGGTGCGCTGGCGAGCCGCGCCCAGCCAGGCGCCGACGTCCCTCAGCCTGGTCACGCAAAGGCCGCCCCCGTGAAGCGGGGAGGGCAAGCCCAGGGCTTCACGCTGATCGAGCTGCTCCTCGCGTTGGCCCTAAGCGCAATGCTCGCCCTTGGGGCCGCCGAGCTTTTCGATGCGACCCAGCGCAGCTATCGCTTGAGTCAGGGGCAGGCACGGCTCCAGGAAAATGGGCGTTTTGCCCTGGCCTTCTTAATGGAAGCGGTCCAGCCTGCGGGCTTGAGCGCCTGTGAGGGGCTGACCCCGTCCCTTCGGAGCACGCTGCGGGGCGGGACGGCCACGGCGCCGCCGGCCCCCTACAACCTGGCGGCAGGTTTAGGAGGCTACGACGGGGAGGAAGGGGAATTTTCCCCTAGCCTTCAAAACAGCGGTTTGGGCTTGGTGGCCGGCGCCTTGGCGCCCTCCTCCGATGTGCTGGTCACCCGCACCCTCCAGGAACCGGGACTCCGCCTTGTCAGTGCCATGCCCCAAGCCTCGGCTGTGCTGTTCACCGAGCCGCCCACGGACCCCGAGGTCTTTTCCCCCGGGGCGCTGCTGGTGCTCAGCGATTGCCGTCGCGCCACCCTTTTCCAGATGCAGGGTGCGGGAGTGACGGGCCGAGGTTTTCGGATTACCCGAACCCGGGAGGCGCAGCCTGCGCCCGGCAACTTCACCACGGAGCTGTACTTCGATGGCAGTCCCTTTGAAGCTGGCGCCATGTTGCAAGCTGCTTCGGTGAAGAGTTTTTTTATTGCCCCCGGGGCAGGGGGCAATAATCGAGATGCACGGCCCCTGGCGCTGTTTCAAAAGGGTGGGGGCGCAGCGGAGGAGCTCGTGGAAGGCATTGAGGATCTCCAGCTGCGCTTCGCGGTGGATGAGAATGGCGATGGGGTACCAGAGCGTTACCTGACTGCTGGCGCTGTCGCCGATTTTGCCACCGTGCGAGCCGTGGAGATTTCTGTCTTGGCGACCAGTGTGGATGTCGTCGGCCAGGACGGGGACGGGGTTTTGCGACGGCGCTTTACCACCACCGTCACGCTGCGGCGCCACGGCTCATGAACCGCAGACCCTGGGTGAGGCCTCGGGAGCGGGGCGCTGTTCTCACGCTGGTGCTCGGGGTGCTCCTTCTCATTGCGATTTTGGGCTTGGCTGGGCTGGAGGGCTCGGTACTTGAACTGCGCATGGCGAGCGCGCAGCGAAATCATGCTGTGGCCTTCTACGCAGCGGAGGCGGCCCTCAGCGAAGGGGAGCGTTTTCTTCGCAATCTTACGGAGGCGGACCTTGCGTCGTTCCGCCGTAATAGCGAGGGCCTCGATCAGGCCATGCGCCCCCTGGCTAACCCCTTGCCCGCGCCCATCTCTCAGCAGCCTGGCTATTTTGTGGAGTATCTGGGGCCCGAGGGCGATCCTCCGACCTGGCATCGCTTTCGTGTTACGGCGAAAGGCTATGGCGCTGGCGGAGTGCTCGAACTCACTCGAACGCGGATCCTTGGCCTGTCCTTGCCCTAGGCCTTCGGCGCGCGCCGCAAGCGTCCCGCCTGAGTCACGATGAGCGTGAGCGTCCGGTCCCCGGCGATCAGTTCGAGCCGGCCATTTTGCCCATCGGTGCGCCCGTCTGGGCGCCATCGAAGGTAGCGCCGGCTCCCGAAGGCACGCCAGCGCCGGGAGACCCCCGTGGGCGCCGGGGGCAGGCGGCGCAGGATTTTGTCTTCGGGGCCTTGGCGGCGTCCCTTCGGGGGATGGTCCACGAAAAGCGTCAGCGGCCCGCTCCAGGCGTTCTGGCAGCGATGGTTTCGATCGAGCGCGCATAGGGTAACGGGCTGGCGGAGGGCAACCCCGCTATGCCGTGCGTGTTGAAGCCCTCTGAGGAGCCGATCCCCCTCGGCGTTCAGCGGGGTCGCGGCGTTGGGCGCCGTACTGGCAGGCACAGCGAAGGCCGCCAGCAGCGCAAGCAGCGCCATGACCGTTAGAAGCTCAAGAAGGCTAAAGCCCACAAGGCGCCCTCAGTTCTGCTGAGTCAGCGCCCAAGGTACGGTGGCGCGCGGGATCCGGCCGTGCGCTTAAAGCGCCTCGGCCCGAGGGGGATCTAGCTTGAGGGCGTGGGCGGAAGCGGCGCGCCAGGTCGGTCGACGCTCAGTTCTATCGGCTCGAGGCTTTCTGGATCGTCGAGAAGCCCAAAGGTTGCAATATTAAGGAAGGATCGGTCGCGATTTCGGAGCGCCTGGGAAATCACGTAACGCCCGTTTTCATCGAAATTGGG
This sequence comes from Pseudomonadales bacterium, assembly GCA_016779325.1. Classification (GTDB taxonomy): domain Bacteria; phylum Pseudomonadota; class Gammaproteobacteria; order Pseudomonadales; family Azotimanducaceae; genus Salivita. The sequence goes on along the minus strand of JADHNU010000001.1, from coordinate 7,245 downwards.
ATAGGTAGGGTAATTTTCCGCCAATACCTTCAGGGCGTCGTTAGCCGGTTCCGGCAGGTTAAGTTTCAGGTAACCCTCGATCATCAGGGCTAAGCCATCGGGGACCGACGGGGTGCTGGGAAAGTTCTCCACGACGTTCCGACCTCGATTCGCCGCGGCCACGTAGGCGTTGCGCTCAAGGTAGAAACGGCCTGAAAGAATTTCCGAGCGAGCGAGCAAGTTACGCAGGTACACCATGCGCTGCCGAGCATCGGGGGCGTACTCACTGCTGGGGTAGCGGGCGAGGAGTTGGCCAAAGTCAGCGAAGCTGTCCCGGGCGCTGCCTACGTCTCGCGAGGCCGTTTCCGTGGGGAAGAACCGGTCGATGAAGCTTTGGTCCTTCTCGAAGGCCGCCAGGCCCTTGAGATAAAAAGCGTAATCCACATTCGGGTGTTGGGGGTGCAAGCGAATAAACCGATCGGCCGAACTGCGGGCAAGGTCCGGTTTGAAATTCATGTAGTAGGCGTAAATAAGCTCAAGCTGGGCTTGTTCCGCATAGCGACCAAAGGGATAACGAGCTTCGAGGGCCTGAAGCTGGGCAATGGCGGTCTCGTAGTTTGAGGCGCGCATACTGCGTTGAGACGCTTGGTAAAGCTCCATCTCCGAGCGATCTTCCGCCACGTCGACCTCGTCGTCCTTGTCCCCAAAAAATGGCAAGGCGCTGCAGCCGCCTAAGCCAAGGACCAGGACGGCCGTAAAGGTGCGTAGAATTGCGGCGGCGTGGAGCAAAATTGTATTCCTTAAAAACGAGCGGGCGCGCGGCACGGGCGCCATTTAACCACAGCTATTGCCTTGGCTGCATGAACAGGAAATGGGCCCCATGGACCCCCGAGATGCCCTAGAAGACGACGACTTTTCCGGCGAGCGCCTTGCGCGAGAGGGGGTGCTTCCTCCCGAGGCCTTCGGCTTGCGCCTTGATCAGGCTCTGGCGGCGTTCTGGCCCGATCTGTCCCGGGCGCGCCTTCAACGCTGGTTAAAGAGCGGCGAACTCACCCTTGAGGGACGAACGGCGAAGGCCGGGGAGAAAGTGCACGGGGGCGAGCGTCTTGCGCTCAGCGCCCGGGAAGAGGATCGAACCCAGTGGCACCCCGAAGCGATTCCCCTCGCCGTGGTCTACGAAGATGCCGCGCTATTGGTGATTAATAAGCCTGCGGGGTTGGTGGTCCATCCGGGCGCGGGCAATTGGCGTGGCACCCTGTGCAATGCCCTGCTGCATCGCAATCCCGAGTTGTCGAAGGTCCCGCGCGCGGGGTTGGTGCACCGCCTCGATAAGGACACCTCCGGCCTCCTTGTGGTGGCGAAGACGGAAGCGGCCCAGGGGGCCTTGGCGGCGCAGCTTGCCGACCGAAGCATGGGGCGTCATTACCTCGCTCTGGTAGAAGGGGTTCCCACTGGCCCCTTCGAGGCGGACGGCCCGCTGGGTCGCGACCCGCAGAACCGGCTGCGCATGGCGATCCGGGAAGACGGCCGGGCGGCCCGAAGCTTTTTCTCCCTCCTGGAGCGGTTCCGCGCCCACGCCTTGCTGGCGTGCCGGCTAGAAACGGGGCGGACCCATCAAATTCGCGTTCACGCTAGCGCGGCGGGCTTCCCCCTTCTCGGGGATCGTATTTACGGTGCTCGGGGTCGCCTGCCCCTTGCCCCTTCGCCTGCCCTGATTGCCGCCCTGCGCAGTGCGGAGCGCCAGGCTTTGCATGCGGCAGAGCTCTATTTCATCCATCCCAGCACGGGGGAGGCGGTGAGCTTTGAGGCGCCCATGCCCGACGACATGGCCGGCTGGCGGGAAGCCCTCCGGGCCGATCGGGACGGGGCCTAATGCTGTGGCCGTTGAGCGCGGTGCCCTGGCCGCGAGGGGTGCGGGCAGCCTTTTCTCTGGGGCTGCCGGAGGACTTCGCTCTGACGCCTGCGGGGCAGCGTCGAAGCCCGGAGGCCTGGCGCGCCCTCGAGCGCTGTTTGGGCGCGCGAGGGGTGCGCAATCTTCAGCAGGTCCACAGTGCCACCCTGCACTGGGCCGGGTCCCTTTCGCGCGAAGACGACGTGCGGGTCGGCGACGGCTTGTGGGCGCGTGCCGGGGATCCCGCCGTTGCCGTGCTGACCGCCGATTGCCTCCCCGTGTTGCTTGCGAACGCAAAGGGTACTTGTGTGGCGGCCGTGCACGCGGGCTGGCGAGGCCTCGCCGGCGGCATTCTCGAGGCAGCGGCGGCGGGCTTGGCCGACGGCGTGACGGGGCTAGAGGGCAGTATGGCCTGGTTAGGTCCCTGCATTGGTCCTGCGAGCTTCGAAGTGGGGGGCGAAGTGGTGCAAGCCCTTGGAGCGGGGCCGGCGGGCAGCGTGCGGCCCGGGGCGGAAGGAAAGGCTTGGGTGGATTTGGCGGCCCTGGCTCGGGCGCGGCTTCTGGCTGCGGGGATTGCCGAGGTCTTCGTAGACGGGCGAGATGTCTTTTGCTTGGAATCGGCCTATTCCCATCGCCGTCAAGGCGCGGGGGCCGGACGTCAGGTGGCGGCCATTGCCCCCCGGCCTGCGTGTTGACGCAGGGGGGCTGACCATAAAGAATACGCGCCCCTGAATTTAGGCTGGGGGTAGCCCTTGCGCTCCGTCAGCCAAAGGAAGGATCCCAAGCCTTGTGAGGAATGGTCGTGGAATTGCTGTCCGGCGGTGAAGCTCTGATTCGCGCGCTCCAGGACGAAGGTGTGGAATACATCTTCGGCTACCCTGGCGGCGCTGCGTTGCATATTTACGATGCGATTTTTCAGCAGCAGGCCGTAGAGCACGTACTGGTACGGCACGAGCAAGCGGCTACCCATATGGCTGACGCCTACGCCAGGGTAACGGGGAAACCCGGTGTGGCCTTGGTGACGTCGGGCCCCGGGGCCACCAACGCGGTGACCGGGCTGGCTACGGCGTTCATGGATTCCATTCCCATGGTGGTGATTTCGGGCCAGGTCCAAAGTGACCTGATTGGCACCGATTCCTTCCAGGAAACCGACATGGTGGGGATCTCCCGGCCCGTCGTGAAGCACAGCTTCATGGTGAAGAGTGCGGAGGAGATGGCTGAGGTCGTGAAAAAGGCGTTTTACATCGCCTCGAGCGGACGCCCGGGCCCCGTGGTTATCGACGTCCCGAAGGACACGACGGATCCGGGCTACCGCGTGCCCTATCACTATCCAGAAAGCGTCTCCCTGCGCTCCTACAACCCGGCGACGCGAGGCCATCCTCGGCAGATTCGCAAGGCCGTGGACCTCCTTTTGGCAGCGAAGCGTCCTATTATTTACAGCGGTGGTGGCGTCATTCAGGGCAATGCGAGCGAACCGCTCATTGCCCTGGCCAAGCGCTTGAATTTGCCCGTCACCAATACGCTCATGGGGCTAGGCGCCTACCCGTCGACCGACCCCCAGTTCCTGGGCATGCTCGGCATGCACGGCAGCTACCCCGCGAACATGGCGATGCACCATAGCGATCTGATTTTCGCTGTGGGCGCCCGCTTCGATGATCGGGTGACTAACGATCCGAAGAAGTTCTGCCCCGATGCGAAGGTCATCCATATTGACGTGGATCCGGCCAGCATTTCCAAGATTATCCCCACCGAGGTGCCCATTGTGGGGCCGGCGCTGAACGTGCTGACGGAGCTCTTGACCGTCCTCGAGGATCGGCTGCTTGAAGCGCCCGAGCTTCTCGATCGCCAGGCCCGCGAAGCCTGGTGGGCGCAGATCGAAGGCTGGCGGCGTCATAGCGACTTTGATCATGACCAGCGGCACCGAAATGAGGCGGAGGCAATCATCAAGCCCCAGACCGTGGTGCAGGCGCTGTACCGGGCGACGGGGGGCGACGCTTACATCACCTCGGATGTTGGCCAGCACCAAATGTTCGCGGCCCAGTATTACCGCTTTGATGCGCCCCGCCGCTGGGTGAACTCCGGTGGCCTCGGCACCATGGGCTATGGTCTGCCGGCGGCCATGGGCGTCAAGTTGGCCTTCCCGGAGGCCGTGGTGGCTTGCGTGACGGGAGAAGGCAGCATTCAAATGAACATCCAGGAGCTGTCGACCTGCCGCCAATACGGACTGCCAATCAAGATCATTAACGTCAATAACCAGGCCTTGGGCATGGTTCGGCAGTGGCAGGACATGCAGTATGCGGGCCGGCATAGCGGCAGCGTCTATCAGGACTCGCTCCCCGACTTCGTGGCGCTAGCCGAGTCCTACGGCCACGTCGGTCTGCGCGTAACCGACCCGGCAAAGCTCGACGAGACCATGGCTGAAGTGTTCTCGCCGGCCCTTCGCGATCGCCTAGTTTTCCTTGATGTGGCCGTGGATCAGAACGAGCACGTCTATCCCATGTGGGTTCGAGGGGGCGCGCTCTGCGACATGGTCCTTTCGAAGACGGAGCGAAGCTGATGCGCCGAATTATCTCCGTGCTTCTCGAGAACGAAGCGGGGGCCTTGTCTCGGGTCGTGGGCCTTTTCGCGCAGCGCAACTACAACATTGAAAGTTTGACCGTGGCGCCCACGGAAGATGCGACTCTGTCGCGCCTGACCCTAACCACCCTTGGGGACGATCAAAAGATCGAGCAGATCACCAAGCAGCTGAACAAGCTGATCGAGGTGGTCAAGGTGGTGGACCTCACGGAGGGCGAACACGTTGAGCGCGAACTCATGCTGGTGAAACTCCGGGCCGTCGGGGCCCAGCGCGCGGAGATTAAGCGCACGGCAGATATCTTCCGGGGGCAGATTGTGGATGCGACCGATGCCGCCTATACGGTCCAAATCGTCGGGGTGAGCAGCAAGCTCGATGCGTTCCTGCGGGCCGTGGGGGAGCTGTCGATTCTGGAAGTGGTGCGATCCGGCGTATCTGGGCTCGCCCGTGGTGAAAAGGTGGTCAGCGCCTAAGGCGCTGGGAGTCATAGCGCGGATGCTCCGCGCCCTACAAAGGAAGCTATGCGATGCAAGTGTATTACGAGAAGGACGCTGACCTATCGATCATCCAAGATCGCAAAGTGGCCATCATTGGCTATGGTTCGCAGGGCCATGCTCACGCTAATAACCTCAAGGAATCTGGGGTAAATGTGGTAGTGGGGCTGCGGAAGGGGTCAGGGTCCTGGGTCAAGGCGGAGAAGGCCGGGCTCGCAGTGGCCGAGGTGGCGGAAGCGGTCACCGGCGCCGACGTGGTGATGGTACTGACCCCTGATGAGCTTCAGCCGGCGATCTACCGCGAGTCCATCGAGCCGAACCTAAAGGCTGGCGCCGCCTTGGCCTTTGGCCATGGCTTCAATATCCATTTCGCGCTGATTGAGCCCAAGGCCGATGTCGACGTGATCATGATTGCACCGAAAGGTCCGGGGCACACGGTGCGCGGAACCTACACCCAGGGCGGCGGCGTGCCGTGCTTGATCGCCGTGGCCCAGGACGCCAGCGGCATGGCGAAGGCCGTGGCGCTGTCCTATGCAGCGGGGATCGGCGGCGCGCGCGCAGGCGTCATCGAGACCAATTTCCAGGAAGAGACGGAAACGGATCTCTTTGGTGAGCAAGCTGTCCTTTGTGGTGGCGTGACGTCCCTTGTTCAGGCCGGTTTCGAGACGCTGGTGGAAGCGGGCTACGCGCCGGAGATGGCCTATTTCGAGTGCCTCCATGAGCTTAAGCTGATTGTCGATCTGCTTTATGAAGGCGGTATCGCGAATATGTGGTACTCCGTGTCGAACACGGCTGAGTATGGTGGTCTCACCCGTGGCCCCCGCGTGGTGCCGGAAAGCGCTAAGGCGGAGATGAAGAAGATTCTGGAAGAGATCCAGACCGGTCGCTTTGCCCGGGAGTTCGTGACGGAAACGCAAGCCGGATCGCCCTCCATCAAGGCGATGCGCCGCATCAGCCAGCGCCACCAAATTGAAGAGGTGGGCGATAAGCTCCGGGGCATGATGCCTTGGATTCAGCGTAATCGCCTGGTCGACCGCGAGGTCAACTAACTTTAGAGCCCTCGGGGCTCGGGAGTGCGCACGCGTGGTCGATAAAGAACCCGCTAAGCTCCATGCCCTTAAAGGGGGGGCGGGCCAGGAAGACGCCGCCCCTCGCGAAGACCCCCCCGCGGCTCGGAGCCGCGGGATTTTTCTGCTTCCCAATTTGATTACCTCCGGGGCGCTGTTCTCCGGCTTCTACGCCATCGTCGCATCCATGAACGGAAACTTCGAAGCTGCGGCCATGGCGTTGTTTGCGGCCATGATTCTGGATGCAGCCGACGGGAGGGTGGCACGGCTCACGCGCACGGAAAGTGCGTTTGGGGCGCAATACGACAGCCTCTCCGATATGGTGGCATTCGGCGTTGCGCCGGCTTTGCTGGTCTTTGCCTGGAGTCTTCAGTCCCTGGGTCAGGCAGGGTGGGTTGCTACCTTCATTTATATGGCGTGCGCGGCGTTGCGTCTTGCTCGGTTCAATATGCAGGACGACCACGCCGTCTTCGTGGGGCTGGCGAGTCCTGCGGCGGCCGCATTGCTTGCGGGCCTGGTCTGGACGTTCACGGAGAATGCCCCCCGCGCCGCCGGCCCGGACGGGCTGGGTGCCGCGGCCTTGGCGATCTATACGGCCGGGGTAGGACTGCTGATGGTTTCGCCCTTGCGATACTGGAGCCCGAAGACTATTCGCCTCGCGGGGCGCGTCCCCTTTTTTACCCTCGTGGCTATTGTTTTGGCCTATGCGGGGGTCATGCTTGATCCCCCCCGCATGCTGCTTGGTGGGGTCGTGATTTATGCAGCGTCTGGGCCTGTCATGTACTTTCTGCAGCGGGCGCGGCGTCGCCGCGCCGCCGCAGAAAAAAAGAATGCAGAAACTCGCTAAATAGTTGTGGGAAGCGCTTGCGACCCGAAAGCCCAGGTGTATAATGCGCAGCCCTGGTCGGCGGCACTGCTTTGAAGCGGTGCGAAGAACCTCTAGGAAACTAGGGATTTCAGACGCCGAGCTCTTTAAAAATTTGATCAAGCCATTCGTGTGGGTGCCCGAGTCATTGATCCGACCACTGAATAGCTGAAGGGGCGAAGGGATTTTCCTGGAGCTTACTTTGGCAACCCGATAGGGGTTCTGCGGTTATGTTGTACGTGGAATCAGAGGTTTGAACTGAAGAGTTTGATCATGGCTCAGATTGAACGTTGGCGGCAGGCTTTAGACATGCAAGTCGAGCGGAAACGATACCTTCGGGTAGGCGTCGAGCGGCGGACGGGTGAGTAACGCGT